>CAYWXA010000151.1:0-1052 GCA_964462175.1 uncultured Oscillospiraceae bacterium | reverse complement strand
TGCATATAGTGCATATTTTCGTGAACGGCGTCGATGAGGTTGTGGTATACGGAAGTGGGAACTTCGTTGTTCGAAAGAGCGGCTTCAAGGGTGGAGCCGTAGTTTCTTGCCTTGGCAGAGAACATTCTTGACTTGACCTCTGCATCATAGCAAGAAGCAAGGGTATTCTTGAACTGCTCGTAGGTGTGATAGAGATTTTCAAAAGCCTGTTTTCTGATCTCTCTGTCGGAAGACATCATATAAGGAATGAAGGTGCCGCTTGTAAGGGGAAGCTCGTTGCCCTCGGAATCCTTGATTGAGGGGAACTTGATGTCGGCGCTTTCAAACATTGAATAGATGTTTGAAGGGCTTCTCTTGAGCTGACCTGCAGCAGCCATAATTGCCTCTTCCTTTTCGGAGAGGATATGGTCCTTATCCTTTCTGATTCTTTCGATCTGGAGTCTGTAGAGTTCAAGATCAGGCTGTGCCTTGAAGAAGCTTTCAACGGTTTCGTTATCCATCGAGATAAGCTCGGGGGTCATAAATGCAGAAGCGGAGCTTACCTGGGTGAATGCCATCATAAGGCGGTTTCTGTAGTCCTGATAGGTGGGGTTGGTGGAGTCCTGGTCGTTCTTTCTCATTGCATAGTTTGCAAGGCGACTAAAAACGAGGTCAAGCTCTTCGTTATACTTGAGGCATTCAAGCAATGCGGCAGCATCTGTCGAGATCTTTCCTCTGTAAGATGCAATCTTTTCGACGATCGCAGGAACGGTTGCCAATTCCTCCAAAAATGCTTCATCGGTTGCATAAAGATCGCAAAGGTTCCAGGTTAATTCAACAGGAACTTCTTCACGCTTCAATACTTTATTTTCAGCCATGGGTATCAATCCTTTCAAAAAAATGGTTATTTACATTGTAGCACGTTTTTGGGGAAGTGTAAAGGGGAAAATGGGTGAGAAAGCTGGCAAACCCTCCCCTTGAGGGGAGGTGGCGCGCAGAGCGCGACGGAGGGGTGATGCATCGCCGCAGGCGACACCGCTATTACAGAGCGCAAAGGTTTCTGTCATTTCAAC
>CAYWXA010000150.1:0-1075 GCA_964462175.1 uncultured Oscillospiraceae bacterium | reverse complement strand
AGATCTATTTATAAATTACATAAACTTGGATACGGCATCCTGATTCCTGACAAACGCAGGATGCGGATGCCGTTTTTCGATGAAAGGACTATGCTATGACGAAGAAGCAAAAAAAGATGCTCATAAGGATCATCGTTTCAGCGGTGTTGATGATCGGTCTTTCGTTTCTGCCGATAGAAGGACTGCCGCGATTTTTCCTGTACTTGATTCCATACCTTGTTATCGGCTACGACATTCTTATTAAAGCAGGAAAAGGAATACTGAACCGCCAGATATTTGACGAAAACTTTTTGATGGCGATCGCCACCATCGGCGCTATGATAATCGGTGTCGTTGACACCGGTGATTACGTAGAAGCCATCGCCGTTATGCTGTTTTATCAGATAGGTGAGCTGTTCCAAAGCTATGCCGTGGGCAAAAGCCGCCGAAACATCAGCGAGCTTATGGATATCCGCCCTGACTATGCCAACGTTGAACAGGACGGCAAACTGATACAGGTAGATCCCGACGAGGTTGAAATAGGTACCGTTATTATCGTTCAGCCAGGCGAGAAGATCCCGATCGACGGTGTGGTTATCGAAGGAACGTCATCGCTCAATACAAGTGCTCTTACGGGCGAAAGCCTGCCCCGTGACGTGAAGATAGACGATGAAGTCGTCAGCGGTTGTATCAATATGACCGGCGTTCTGAAGATCCGCACCACGAAGGAATTCGGTGAATCGACCGCATCCAAAATTCTTGACCTGGTGGAAAACGCCAGCTCCCGCAAGTCAAGATCGGAGGATTTCATCTCCCGATTTGCCAAGATATACACGCCCGCCGTCTGCATCTGTGCGGTGGCTTTGGCGATCTTCCCGCCCGTCGTCAGTATGCTGTTTCTGAACAGCCCTGCCAATTGGAGCGTGTGGATCTATAGGGCGCTTACCTTCCTTGTAGCAAGCTGTCCCTGTGCGCTTGTTATCAGCGTTCCTCTCAGCTTCTTTGCCGGTATCGGCGGAGCAAGCAAGGAAGGCGTGCTGATCAAGGGCTCAAACTATTTGGAAGCGCTGTCCCAGACCGGCTGTGTGGTATTTGA
>CAYWXA010000149.1:0-1098 GCA_964462175.1 uncultured Oscillospiraceae bacterium | reverse complement strand
TCTCGGGCAGGCCCTCAATGATGGCCTCCAGGGGATAACCGATGGGCAGACAGGCAGCCAGCTTGTTCAGCGCGTGTGCTTCTTCCGCAGTTGCTCCGTTTTCCAGCGCCTCATTTTCTAATGCGGTGTAGTAGGCCGCAACCTTGATGGAACTGCCGCCGCCCAGAGAGTGACCCATCACCGCCACCTTTTCAGAATCAACGATATTCAGGGTGTGCAGGTATTCCACCGCATCATACAAGCCGTTGGATTCATAGGAGATGGTGTCTGCATAGGCATCATCCGCAATAGTGGAATCTCCGTGGCCATACATATTGGGTGCGAACACCACGTATCCGCGGCGTGCCAATTCGATATACCAGGATTCCACAGATTCAGCGCTGGAGGATGCACCGTGGCTGACAACGATACCGGGGGCAGGATTCTCGGAAGTTACACCGTCAGGCACCAGCAAATAGCCCCTAATGACGCCCAGATCCGTAACGACGGAAACATTCTCCACGGTTACGTCACCAAAGCTGGTAAGGATCAGACCGGAGCCAATGCCGCTTATCAGGCACAAGATCAACGCAATGGCAATGACCACGTGGTTGGGCTTACTTTTGAATAGCTTTTTCATGACTGTTTTTCCTTTCTGTACAGACCGAATCTATCATTCGGAAATATTGACCGTAGCCGGACAATATGATAGAATAGATTTAGATGAAACAATTGTAACATCCGACAGAAAATTGGTCAATCACGCCGAATTCCGCTGAAACAAAAAAGGAGAATGTGTAATGCCCGAACGAGATGCTGCGGCAAACAAGCAAAAACGGGAGCTGCTCCAGAAATACAACACCGAAGCCAACCGCATCACCCAGGAAAGTATTGAAACGTCGTTGCTTCTGCTGATGGAGGAGAAGGAGATCTCGTCCATTTCTATCACAGAAATCACGTCCCGTGCCGGTGTTTCCCGCTCTGCTTATTACCGAAACTATACTTCTAAGGAAGATATTCTGACCAATATATTCAACCGTGCCTCAGAGACCATCGTCAATGCGCTGTCCATAGAATTGGTCTCGCAGAATATGGTCAACAGTTATCACGTCCTGTTTG
>CAYWXA010000148.1:0-1103 GCA_964462175.1 uncultured Oscillospiraceae bacterium | reverse complement strand
CCCCTCAAGGGGAAGGCTATCTTCGCAACATTAAAAGGAGTTCAACAAATGACCACCATCAAAGTTAATGCAGGAAAACCGTATGACGTTAAGATCGGCGCAGGAATACTTTCCTCCGTCGGCAAGGATATCCGTGCGCTTATGGGCGGCTTGCGTGCCGCCGTTATAACCGACTCAAACGTAGCACCTCTGTATCTTGACGGGGTGCTTAAAAATCTTGAAGCGGCGGGATATGAAACGGACAGCTTTGTTTTCAAAGCAGGCGAAGAATCGAAAAACGCCGATAATCTGGTTGAAATTCTCGAGTTTTTGGCGATGATGGGTTATACCCGCACAGACGTTGTAATCGCCCTCGGCGGCGGCGTCGTGGGAGATATCACAGGCTTTGCCGCAGCGGTATATCTCCGTGGGATCGACTTCGTTCAGATCCCAACCACTCTTTTGGCGGCAGTTGATTCCTCCGTCGGCGGAAAGACGGCAATCGACCTTAAAGCGGGCAAGAACCTTGCCGGCGCATTCAAACAGCCTCGATTGGTAATAATGGATACCGATACGCTTAAAACTCTGCCCGAATTCGAGCTTTCAAACGGAATGGCAGAGGCGATCAAATACGGCGTACTGTTCGACGAGGAGCTTTTTGAAAGCTTCGCCGAAGATGTCACCGACGAAATGCTTGAAAGTGTAATTGCAAAGTGCGTTCAGCATAAAGCAAACATCGTCGAGCGTGACGAATTCGACCGTGGCGAGCGAAAGCTTTTGAACCTCGGCCACACGATCGGACACGCCGTTGAAAAGGCATCGGGATATACCGTTGCACACGGTCACGCAGTTGCCGCAGGAATGGCGATGATAGCACGCTCCTGCGAAAACCTCGGCATTGCCGAAAAGGGCACCGCCGAAAGAATTGAAAAGATGCTTGAAAAATATAACCTCCCCACAAATTACGATTGCGACCCCGCAAGACTTGCAGGGCTTGCCCTTTCGGACAAGAAGCGAGAAGGCACAACGATAAGCCTGATTCTGCCCGAAAAGATCGGCAAGTGCATTATTAAGGACGAGCCGGTTGCAGAGCTGAAAAGGTATATAAGTGCGGGGATGTAATG
>CAYWXA010000147.1:0-1141 GCA_964462175.1 uncultured Oscillospiraceae bacterium | reverse complement strand
ACAACGTCGTCCGAATAGTGCTTATAGCCCAAAATGTTCTGTCCGCGGAAGAGCATCTGGAGCTTTGTGTTGGGCATTGCCTTCTTGATGGCACGAAGTCTTTCCCAGGGATCTTCATTCAAAAATCTCATACAGGAGTCGAAGGTTGCGCCGCCCCAACATTCAACAGACCAATAGCCGATCTCATCGAGCTTCTCAAGTGCGGGAA
Source organism: uncultured Oscillospiraceae bacterium (assembly GCA_964462175.1). Taxonomy (GTDB): domain Bacteria; phylum Bacillota; class Clostridia; order Oscillospirales; family Ruminococcaceae; genus Faeciplasma. The sequence goes on along the minus strand of CAYWXA010000147.1, from coordinate 933 downwards.
GCATATCTTCAAGGCGCATTCTTGTTGCTGCCTGCGACTGATGAGCGTCACGCAAGATCGTATCGGTAATTTTCAAAGGATTGTTAGACATATATTGCTCCTTTCAGATTATCCCAAAAGGGAGATAAGTACACCTGCCGCAATTGCAGAGCCGATTACACCTGCAACGTTGGGACCCATAGCGTGCATAAGAAGGAAGTTTCCGGGGTTCTCCTTCTGTCCGACGACCTGAGAAACACGTGCAGCCATAGGAACTGCGGATACACCTGCAGAACCGATAAGGGGATTGATCTTTTCCTTGAGGAATACGTTCATAAGCTTTGCAAGCAATACGCCGCCTGCAGTACCCATACTGAACGCTACGACACCCATGATCATGATCTTGATGGTCTCCCAAGCAAGGAAGGTGCTTGCGGTTGCGGTCGCACCGACGGAAAGTCCCAAGAAGATGGTTACGATGTTCATCAGCTCGTTCTGAGCAGTCTTGTTCAAACGCTCAACAACGCCCGATTCCTTGAAGAGATTGCCGAGCATAAGGCAACCGACCAAAGGAGCGGCAGAGGGAACGAGAAGGGATACGAAGATGGTTACGACGATGGGGAAAAGGATCTTCTCAGTCTTTGAAACGGGGCGAAGCTCACGCATAACGATCTGGCGTTCTTTCTTCGTCGTAAGAGCCTTCATTATCGGAGGCTGGATAACGGGAACCAAAGCCATATAAGAATATGCAGCTACGGCGATGGGGCCCAAAAGCTCGGGAGCGAGCAAGGAAGTGGTGTAAATAGCCGTCGGTCCGTCAGCACCGCCGATAATACCGATGGAGCCTGCCTGTGCAGGAGTGAAGCCCAAAAGGTTTGCTCCGACGTAGGTAACGAAGATACCGAGCTGTGCGGCAGCGCCCAAAAGCAAGCTCTTGGGGTTTGCGATCAAGGG
>CAYWXA010000146.1:0-1219 GCA_964462175.1 uncultured Oscillospiraceae bacterium | reverse complement strand
CTGAGATCAACGAGTACATCGTAAAGATGGAAGAAGTTACCGGCAAGAAGTTCGGTGACAAGGAGAACCCCCTTCTCGTTTCCGTTCGTTCCGGCGCAAGAGCTTCAATGCCCGGTATGATGGATACCATCCTTAACCTCGGTTTGAACGAGGACGTAGTTGAATATATGTCAACCAACTCCGGCAACCCCCGCTGGGCTTGGGACTGCTACAGAAGATTCATTCAGATGTACTCCGACGTTGTAATGGAAGTCGGCAAGAAGTACTTTGAAGAACTCATCGACAAGATGAAGGAAGAAAAGGGCGTTAAGCTTGACGTTGAGCTCACCGCTGACGACCTCAAGGAACTCGCTAACCAGTTCAAGGCTGAATATAAGGCTAAGATCGGTTCTGACTTCCCCACTGATCCTAAGGAACAGCTTATGGGCGCAGTTAAGGCAGTATTCCGTTCTTGGGACAACCCCAGAGCTAACGTATACCGCCGTGACAACGATATCCCTTATTCTTGGGGTACCGCTGTTAACGTACAGATGATGGCATTCGGTAACATGGGCGACGACTGTGGTACCGGTGTAGCATTCACCAGAGACCCTGCTACCGGCGAGAAGAAGCTCATGGGCGAATTCTTGACCAACGCACAGGGCGAAGACGTTGTTGCAGGTGTTAGAACTCCTATGCCCATCGCTCAGATGGAAGAAAAGTTCCCCGAAGCATTCGCTCAGTTCAAGAACGTTTGCGCAACGTTGGAAAACCACTACAGAGATATGCAGGATATGGAATTCACCGTTGAACACGGTAAGCTCTATATGCTCCAGACCAGAAACGGTAAGAGAACTGCTCAGGCAGCTCTCAAGATCGCTTGCGACCTCGTTGACGAAGGCATGAGAACCGAAGCTGAAGCTGTTGCAATGATCGACCCCAGAAACCTCGACACATTGCTCCATCCCCAGTTCGACGCTAAGGCTTTGAAGGCTGCAACTCCTATCGGCAAGGGCTTGGGTGCATCTCCCGGTGCTGCTTGCGGTAAGGTCGTATTCAACGCTGACGACGCTGTTGCTTGGCACGAAAGAGGCGAAAAGGTCGTTCTCGTTCGTTTGGAAACCTCCCCTGAAGATATCACTGGTATGAAGGCATCCCAGGGTATCCTCACCGTTCGCGGCGGTATGACCTCCCACGCTGCAGTAGTAGCTCGTGGTATGGGTACCTGCTGTGTATCCGG
>CAYWXA010000145.1:0-1292 GCA_964462175.1 uncultured Oscillospiraceae bacterium | reverse complement strand
ATGAGGAATTATCCTTGGAGTATGACCGTAATCCCATTGAAACGATCAAGACGAGGCTTAAATCTGCGGAAAGTATCGGGGATAAGCTTTCACGGCAAAACCTTGCCGTGACGGTTGGTAATATCGAAAAGTATATGCACGACGTCGCCGGTGTCCGTGTGATCTGCGGCTTTCCGTCAGATATATACACTCTTTCCGAAGCGTTTTTAAATCAGGATGACATTACGCTTATCGAGCGCAAGGACTATATGGCAAATCCCAAGCCTAACGGATACCGCAGTCTGCATCTTATCGTAGAGATTCCCATTTTTCTTCACGATGAGAAAAGACCGATGAAGGTGGAAGTGCAGTTCCGTACCATTTCAATGGATTGGTGGGCAAGTTTGGAACATAAGATTCGCTACAAAAAGGATGTAAAGGTTCCAAAGGATATTGCAGATGAACTTCGTGAATGTGCCGAAGCGGCGGCAATGCTTGATAACAAAATGGAGCAGATTCAAAAGAAGATCGGAAAGATCGGATAGGAACTGTTTTTATGTTAAAAACAAGAATTATCACGGGTGCAGGATTTTGGCGCCATTGTGCCGTTCCCGGCGACGAGCACGGTATGAGTTATCTTGTTAACAAAGACGGTTACGAAACTGCAGTAAAACAGTTTTGGAATGATTATGATGGAGAATAAAGATGAGCGATAAAAAGAAACAATTATGGCAAACGGTTAAATTCACGCTGTTTTCTATTTCGGCGGGAGTAATTCAAATCAGCACGTTTGCATTGCTTGAAATATTTATAAAGGAGTATTGGATCCCTTATTTAATTTCATTGGTGCTGTCAATTTTATGGAACTTTACACTTAACCGCCGTTATACCTTCAAGTCGGCAGCAAACGTACCTGTCGCAATGGCTAAAGTGTTTGGATTTTATTTGGTATTCACACCGCTGTCTACATATCTCGGCAACTTAGCCGAGGGCGCAGGCGTAAACGATTTTGTTATTTTAATCATAACGATACTTGCGAATTTTGTGCTGGAGTTCCTTTTCTGCAAGTTTGTCGTTTATCGCGGCAAGGAAGACACCTTGAAAAAATAATTTTAATTAAATAATTGTCCGGATTCGTTGCCTTCTTTGCGGTATTTGTGTGTACTGCAAAGGAGGCAATTTTCAGGTCGTGCGTCAAGCCCAACCACGCTTGATATATACCTGCACAGCACGGGAAATGTCAAGCTCCCTTATGCCGTGGGCTTTTGCTGTATGGGGGCGACCCTGCGTGGTCGCCCCTGCCTTGACTGCGA
>CAYWXA010000144.1:0-1299 GCA_964462175.1 uncultured Oscillospiraceae bacterium | reverse complement strand
CATCGAATCTCTCGTGGATAGCGTCCTTGATGGGCTGGAGTCTTGCTTCACGGACGTTCTTATCGTCGGTGTCAAGAGCAACCTTAACGTCTTCAGCAGCCATTGCTTCGATTGCATCGAAGAGGTCGTGGTCAACCTCCTGAGATTCAAATTCAAACTTGGGCTTGCCGATCTCAGCCTTGATGGAGTTGATGAACTCAACCATCTTCTGAATTTCCTTGTGACCGATCTTGATGGCGTTAAGCATTGTTTCGTCATCAACTTCGTCAGCGCCTGCTTCGATCATAACGATCTTTTCCATGGTACCTGCAACAGTGAGGTTGAGGTGATTCTTTGCTCTCTGCTCAAGTGTGGGGTTGAGGACGATCTCGCCGTCAACCAAACCTACGCTGATACCTGCAACGGGGCCTGCCCACGGAATATCGGAGATTGAGATTGCGATTGAGGTTGCAAGCATACCTGCAATTTCAGGTGAGCAATCGGGGTCAACAGCCATAACGGTCATTACAACGCTGACGTCGTTTCTCATATCCTTGGGGAAGAGGGGTCTGATGGGGCGGTCTACCATACGGGACGTAAGGATAGCCTTGTCGGTAGGCTTGCCTTCGCGCTTGGTGAAGGAGCCGGGGATCCTGCCTACAGAGTAGAGCTTTTCCTCATAGTCAACAGACAGAGGGAAGAAGTCGATGCCTTCTCTGGGCTTTGCGGATGCGGTTACGTTTGCCATAACTACGGTCTCACCGTAGCGTACCCAGCAGGAGCCGTTGGAAAGCTCACAGGTCTTGCCTGTTTCAACAACGAGGGGACGTCCGGCGAAGGTTGTTTCATACTTTCTGTAATTTGCAAAGTTCTTAACTTCTGACATTGCCATAATTTTTTCCTCCTTGAAATTTTTGTTCTTTTGTATCTTCAAGCAGGAGTTTTAGCAATAAAGCAAATCTTCAAAAGCGCTTGAAAACTTGACTTATTACTAAAAAACCGCCTGCACGAAAATACATCAAAAGGCAGAAGGCACAGGTTATGTGCGAACTGCCTTATGAGTACCGTTTTTAATTACTTTCTCAAGCCGAGCTTTTCAACGATTGCTCTGTAACGGGTGATGTCGGTCTTCATCAAGTAGTTGAGAAGGTTACGACGACGGCCTACCATCTTGAGGAGTCCTCTTCTGGAGTGGTGGTCGTTCTTGTGAGCCTTGAGGTGCTCGGTAAGATCGGAAATTCTCTTGGTGAGAATAGCGATCTGAACTTCGGGAGAACCGGTATCGGTCTCGGAAAGTCTGTTAGCTTCGATAATAGCTGT
>CAYWXA010000143.1:0-1354 GCA_964462175.1 uncultured Oscillospiraceae bacterium | reverse complement strand
TGTTCGACAAATCGTTGTCTGACCTTATCCAATATCCCGCAGGCAAAACTCAGCAGAGCTATGTAATTCCCGACAGCGTAACAAGCATTGGCGGTCATGCCTTCGAGGGCTGTTCAAACTTAATAAGCGTAACCGTTCCCGATAGCGTAACAAGCATTCAATGGGGAGCCTTCTACGATTGCTCAAGCTTAACAAGCATAACCATTCCCAGCGGTGTAACAAGCATTGGCTATGAGGCGTTTAGTAACTGTACAAGCTTAACGAGCATAAACATTCCCGACGGCGTAACGTACATTGGTGATTACGCTTTCTCTGACTGTTCAAGCTTAACGGGCATAACAACGATTCCCGACAGCGTAACGTCTATTGGCAGTGGTGCGTTCTCCGGCTGCTCAAGCTTAACAGGCGCAACCATCGGTAACGGCGTAACAAGCATTGACATTTATACTTTCGCTGACTGTTCAAGCTTGACGAGCATAACCATTCCCGACAGCGTAACAAGCATTAGCAGATCTGCTTTCGAAGGCTGTTCAAGCTTAACAAGCATAAATATTCCTGATAGCGTAACAAGCATTGGCAGTTGGGCTTTCTTCAAATGTTCAAGCTTGACGAGCATAACCATTCCCGACAGCGTAACAAGCATTGGTGAATCTGCTTTCTATTACTGTTCAAGCTTAACAAGCGTAACCGTTGGTAACGGTGTAACAAGCATTGGCGAGTGCGCTTTCTCCGACTGCACAAGCTTAACGAGCATAACCATTCCCGACGGTGTAACAAACATTGGCAGTTGGGCTTTCTCCGACTGCACAAGCTTAACGAGCATAAACATTCCCGACAGCGTAACAAGCATAGGCGATCTTGCTTTCGCGTCCTGTACAAGCTTACCAAGCATAAACATCCCTAACAGTGTAACAAGCATAGGTGCGTATGTTTTCTCTGAATGCTTAAGTTTGACCGCTATTGAGGTAGCCGATGCAAATGAATATTACGCTGATATTGACGGAGTGCTGTGCAACAAATCACTTTCAACGCTTATTCAATATCCCGCAGGCAAAGCTCAGCAAAGCTATGTAATTCCCGACGGCGTAACAAGCATTGGAGATTATGCTTTCGAAGGCTGTTCAAACTTAATAAGCATAACCATTCCCGACGGCGTAACAAATATTGGTTATTCTTTCGCTAACCTTTCAAGTCTGACCGCTATTGAGGTAGACGGCGCAAATGAATATTACGCTGATATTGACGGAGTGCTGTGCAACAAATCACTTTCAACGCTTGTTCAATATCCCGCAGGCAAAGCTCAGCAAAGCTATGTAATTCCCGACAGCATTACAAGCGTTGGCGATTTTGCTTT
>CAYWXA010000142.1:0-1438 GCA_964462175.1 uncultured Oscillospiraceae bacterium | reverse complement strand
GGGCACCTGCTCGGACGGCTTCGCCGCCCTTCGCAGACGCCCCTCGCTCGCATTGCTCATCGCCCCACGTTGCGGGTCCCCTTGAGGGGCAACAGCCACGCTTCACCGCATTAAACCCCACCATTGATGCTCCCGTTTCCTTCGTTTTTCTCCGTTTTCCTCCCATTTGCTCGCACATCATTTTACGCAAAAATTTTTGAAATGAAAAACGAGAATTGAAGAAAAACCGAGAGAATTCAAGAGAAAATGCGAGAATTCGGGATATATTTAAAAAAAGTTGAATTTTGCTATTGACATTTGGATTTTTACCCGCTATAATAGCAAACGTTGTCAGGGCAGGAAACCCTGCCGAACCAATATTTAGGAGGTAAAAACCATGTCAACTTATATGGCTAATCCGCAGAACGTTGAGCGCAAGTGGTACGTAATTGATGCTACCGGCAAGCCTCTCGGTCGCGTTGCAGCAGCTGCTGCTTCTATTCTTAACGGTAAGAATAAGCCCACCTACACACCCCACGTTGATTGCGGCGATTTCGTAATCATCGTAAACTGCGAAAAGGCAGTACTCACAGGAAACAAGCTCAATCAGAAGGTATTCAGATGGCACACAGGCTGGATCGGACATCTTAAGGAATACAAGTATTCCGATATGATGGTCAAGGAGCCTGAAAGAGCAATGAAGATCGCTGTTGAGGGTATGCTTCCTCACAACACTATCGGCGCTAACTCTGCTACAAGACTTCGCACCTACGCAGGTGCTGAGCATCCCCATGCAGCACAGCAGCCCGAAGTTATCGAGCTTTAATAGGAGGGACTAAATAATGTACGAATCTAAGCAGGCATATTTCTACGGCACCGGCAGAAGAAAGCATTCTGTCGCAAGAGTCCGTCTTTATCAGGGTACCGGTAAGGTAACCATCAACGGCAGAGATATCGATGATTACTTCGGTCTCGAGACCCTCAAGCTCATCTCCCGTCAGGCACTCACCCTTTGCGGTGTTGCTGAGAACTTCGACGTTGTTTGCACCGTTGCAGGCGGCGGCGTAACCGGCCAGGCAGGCGCAATCAGACACGGCATTTCCAGAGCTTTGCTCCAGTACAATGCTGAACTTCGTCCCACCCTCAAGGCTGCAGGTTTCCTCACCAGAGACCCCAGAATGAAGGAAAGAAAGAAGTACGGCTTGAAGGCTGCTCGTCGTGCTCCCCAGTTCTCCAAGAGATAATTTCTTTACTCTCAAACAAATCACAGCACTCACATCCGTGGGTGCTGTTTTTGTTTACATCTCTCACCAAAGGTGATATAATGTAACTGTTAGATAAACTTGAGTCTGCGGAGGTATCAATATGTTGCTGTACTCAATTATTATGTTTATAGTTGCAGTAATTTTTGCAGGAATGGGCATTGCAATATACAGAGGTAAAACTGATTTAATTCACG
>CAYWXA010000141.1:0-1465 GCA_964462175.1 uncultured Oscillospiraceae bacterium | reverse complement strand
TTTTGCTGATTGGTGGCGGTGGGCGCCAGAAGCGCAGCGTCTACGCCGTTTTTGAACCACTCGGGCGCCGTGTCGTAATCGGGCGCAAGGGTCAAAATCGGCTTTGATCTATGAGCAACACCGCGGTTTCTGCCGTGACCGACGGAAATGACAAGCGAGAGCTTCTCATCTTTCAAGATCTTAATCGCTTCGGGCACACGCTTATAGGTCAGCGCCACCCAGCAGGTGTGAAGTCCTATAGACTGGGCAAACAGAACGAGGCGTTCGCCGTAGTAGCCGATCTTTTCCTGGGCGTCCTCGCCTTTTTTATATGCGATTGCAAAGTAATTGGAAACGCCCGTGAAGTTGCCGTAGTGAGCCATAAAGCTGTCAAAAGCCTTGGGCTCATCGCAGACAAGCTGGATATTCAGCCCGCTTTCGGCGTTGATCTTTTCGATCTCATCGGCAAGAAGCGCTCGGAGCTCCGGCTCGATGGGTTGGTCTTTATATTGCCGCACGGAATGGCGGGATCTGATTGCTTCGAGTTGGGTCATAGTAATTCCTCCGAAATAATAAGTTAGTATCATTATAGCATAAAACAAAAAGTCAGGCAAGAAAGGAGCGAGGCGTCTGCGGAGGCGTTCCGAAGGAACAGTGCTGATATTTTGCGCAGGAAGTTTGGAATTCGGCGGTTTGCGACAAAGTCGCAAAAGCCGAATTTTCAGCGACCGACACAGAAGTTACCTCACTCACAAACCACGACGGTCGCTTGGGCCGAGCGGTAGTTGAGCGCAAAAGCGCTGAGTCAGTGCTTATGCAAAACTGCATAATCCGAATATGAAGCGCCATCAGCGCCGATGAGCTTATCGTCCGTTTCGACAAATCCGAGATTCTTGAGTGCGGCTCTGCGCTTATCGGCATACTTCCAAGCTTTCGTAGCGATCTTATCGCAATAAAACAGATCAAACGTGGGTTCCGAAATCAACGAGAGTATGCTTTCAATAACCGCTTCGTTCTCATAATCGCTTCTCAAGTCGAGGCGCAAAAGACCGCAGTTATCAAAACGGTCAGTTGAATCACGGTGGAACAGTTCGATCGTGCCAATCGCTTTATTCAAAGTTTTGTCAATAACCGTCCAACGGACGAAATATTTTTCATTGTATGAGTATATCCAAAAATCTATTGCCTGCTTCATTCTCTGTTCGGTGGCGTAATAAAAATCGTCGCCGTGGCAGTTATCTCCGTTAAACAAAGGAACCGCCGCCTTATCCGAATAAACCTCAAGAAGATCAGCAAGATCCTTCTCGGAAATCAATCTGAGATAAAATCTTTCGTTTTCAAAACACGGGCAAAGTTCGTATACGTTTTCCATTCAGCATCACCTCAAAGCTATTATAGCATAAAGAAAAAAGTTAGGCAAGAAAGGAGCGAGGCGTTCCGAAGGAACAGTGCTGATATTTCGCACAGGAAGTTTGGAATTCGGCGG
>CAYWXA010000140.1:0-1487 GCA_964462175.1 uncultured Oscillospiraceae bacterium | reverse complement strand
GCAAAGACGTAATCAAGACCTTCTTCAAATACGGCAAGCTGGTTCAGATCCCCGTTCAGCGCAAAAAGCGGGAGATCGTTCTTGAGGAGATCGCAAAAAGCTTTGAGTTCGGCAAGGAATACTCCGAGCGTGAGGTCAGCGAGATCTTGAAGGGCTTCAACGATGACTTTTGCTATCTTCGCCGTTCGATGATCGAATTCAAGTTTATGACACGTGACCACGGCATATATAAACTTCGGGGTGACGGCGAATGAACGGAATTAAGATCGCACAGCTTATAATCGACTATCGAAACGAACAAAAGATCAGTCAGACCGAATTCGGCAGACTGTTGGGCGTCAGCGCAAACGCCGTTTCAAAATGGGAGCGGGAGGTCTGCTATCCCGACGTGACGCTCCTGCCCGATATTGCGAGAATTTTGGGTGTTGATATCAGCGGTCTGTTTGAAAAGTGACGGGACGGCAGCATAAAACAACAAACCGCCGGGGTGACCCGACGGTTTGAATTTTATATCTGCATTTTACTTTTTCTTTGTGAACTTGTTCAAAAGCATCGTAATGCCGATGATTATCAGAATTACGATAATAATGCAAAGCATACCTTCTCCCATATAAGAGAGGTTGTCAACAAATGCCATAGGATTGAAATTCATATCACTATACCTCCCGAATTACATAAAGAAGTTGAGGATAAGACCGCCTGCAATTACGGAAGCGATCTGACCGGAAACGTTTACACCGATCGAGTGCATAAGAAGGAAGTTCTGAGGATCCTCTGCAAGTCCCATCTTGTGTACGATTCTGCCCGACATGGGGAATGCGGAGATACCTGCAGCACCGATCATAGGGTTGATCTTCTTCTTGAGGAAGAGGTTTAAGAACTTAGCAAACAATACGCCGCCCGCAGTATCCATAATGAATGCAACGAGACCGAGGCCCAAAATGAGAAGCGTTTCCTTCTTCAAGAACTGGGAAGCTTCCATCTGGGATGCAATGGTGATGCCGAGGAAAATGGTGACAAGGTTTGCCAAAACCTTCTGCGCAGTCTCGGAAAGAGAATCCAGAACGCCGCACTCACGGATGAGGTTGCCGAACATAAGGAAGCCTACCAAAGATACGGAAGAAGGAGCGATAAGACCTGCGACCACGGTGATAACGATGGGGAAGAGAATTCTTGTAAGCTTTGAAACATCCTTCTGCTCATAAGGCATACGGATCATTCTTTCCTTCTTGGTGGTCAAAAGCTTGATTATCGGCGGCTGAATGATGGGAACGAGCGCCATATAGGAATACGCCGCAACCATAATAGCGCCCAGATACTGGGAATTGAGCTTCTGAGCAACGACGATTGAGGTGGGGCCGTCTGCTGCGCCGATGATGGCGATGGATGCCGCATCGTTGATGTCAAAGAACATAGATGCAAGGCAAAGTGTGAAGAAGATGCCGAACTGCGCTGCTGCGCCGAAGATCATCAGTTTCGGATTGGAA
>CAYWXA010000139.1:0-1506 GCA_964462175.1 uncultured Oscillospiraceae bacterium | reverse complement strand
GGATATGCGGCGTAAAACGATTCGCTTGAATGTTCCTCATCACGGGTGTGGTCTTCAAAGTCAGCATCACTCTTGAGGAAGTAGTTATACTCCCCTCTTACTCTTAGGTATTCGGCATCCCACGTTGCATCAACGTTATAATATTTGCCGCCCAGCTTGACGATATTCCAGGCGTGGTTCTGATTATTGGAATAACCCGTTACGATTCGGCAGTCGATTCCAAGCTCCAAAGCAAGGCGATAGAACATAAGCGCATAGCCTTGGCAGACTGCCTTGTTGTTAATGAATGCGGCGTATGCAGAATGTTTCAAAAGATAACTATGGTTGTTGAGGTTGTCGTGGTCGTATACAACGTTCGAGCAGATATAGTCATAAATCGCCTTGATCTTTTCGTAGTCGCTTTTGCCGTTGAGGTTTAAGGATGCGAGGATTACGTCAACCTTATCGTCAACAGCTTCTTCCTGTGCCTCATTTGCATAGTATGATACAGTGTAATCAATCTGGACATAAGTGGCACCATATATGAAATAGCCTACAGCGGCGCCGAATCCTCCGTACTGATACTTGATATAGTCGCCTTCGTCGGGTCTGCCCGTATGCTCAATTGCGGCATAGAAGAGATCAGTGGTCAATGAATCATAATATGCGTCAACTTTTACATAGACAGTAAATGCAGTTTCTCTGTCTTCAAGATGGTCTGTAATCTCTTCAATTGCTTCTGCTTCGGTGATATAATCATCGAAATTGAAGTTAGCAAGATACAGAGTGGAATAGTGATATTCCGTCACAGATGTAATTACAGGCTCGCTGTAATAGAGCGGGTTTTCATGTGTGACAGTTTGATAATACACTTCTACCTCGGCGGGCAAATCATCCGTAGTGGGTTCGACAATCGGAGCAACTGTTTCATCAGTTGCAGTTACCTCGGTTGCAAGCAGGCTCATCGGAAGAACTGTCAGCGCCATAATAAGTGCCAGAGTAAAACTAAGTATGCGTTTCATTAAAATATCTCCTTTTCCAAGATATATGACATAATAATTTTACAACACTTAGCAAGGCGTGTCAATATAAAATTCCCCACAGGAAAAGTGCAATATCGTTTGCGAATTTTTACGCAAGCCCAGTGGGATAACAGAAAAATCCGATCATCCAAAATGATGGTCGGATCTTTTGATAATATAGCCGAGAAAGTTACCGCAGCAGCTATCAACTATTCGGCAAAGAACATCGGCAGGAAGATCTGCTCTCCCTGCCGACATTTTTTCTATAAGACAGTACGTATTTAATCGTTTTGCAAGCTGCAGAAATTAAACACGATTTTTCTTTTTGGTAACGATCTTATCGCAAGCTGCGAGAACGCCGGGCAGTACAAACAGGATCAGTATCGTAGCACAGAGCGAACCGATAGAGATCGTTTTTACAATCGACGTTACCGTCGGGTTTTCAAACAAACCGCCTACTACGGCTGTAACCAAAACCAAAATCAGACCGGAGGTCATAATCGTA
>CAYWXA010000138.1:0-1565 GCA_964462175.1 uncultured Oscillospiraceae bacterium | reverse complement strand
TTTTCAAGCGTGCGATCGTTCAGAGTGCGCTTATCAGCTCGCCTTACGGCGGAAGCCATTTCGGCAGCCCCGCTGATTTGGCGGCAGTTGAGAAAAACGGCGAAAAGTTCCTTGAATGCCTGGGCGTTAAGACCATTGAAGAAGCAAGAAAGCTCGATGCATTCTATATTAGAAATAAATACGGCGAATTTGCCGCAAACAACCCCAGATTCTTCACCATTCAGGACAACAAGTTCAGCTACGGCGACCCCCAGAAGCTCTTCCTTGAAGGCAAGCACGCCGATGTTGATGTTATGTTCGGATGCACGCAGGATGAGTTCCTGAGCTCGATAAGAGCAAATGACGAGGCTGAGCTCAAAGCCAAGGCAACCCAGATCTTCGGTGATAAGGCAGCGCAGTTCCTTTCATTTGACGAAGCGCACACAACCGACGGCAAGGGCAACTATGCATACGTTAACGGCATTGAAATTGCCGCAAAGAAGCTTTTGGAAAAGAACATTGAAAACGGAAACGACAAGAAGGGTTATTTCTATTGCTTCGATGTTCCGATGCCCGGATGGGATAACCCCGGAAGCTTCCACTCGAGCGAGCTTTGGTTCTTCTTTGAGAGCTTGGCGAAGTGCTGGCGCCCGCTGACCGGCAAGTATTATGACCTTGCAAGGCATATGTGCAACTATTATTGCAACTTTATTAAGACGGGCGACCCCAACGGCGACGACGTTGACGGCACACCGATGGCAAAGTGGAACACCTATTCGGAAGAGGCGCCTTATGGAATGAGATTTACTTCCGACGGATGCGTCGTTGAAACAGAGAACAAGCCGTTCACGAGATTTTTGATTGACCATACGAAGAAGTAAAGCGATAAATCAAAAAAGTCCTCGTTCATAACGGGGATTTGAAACGGATAAGAGTTTAATGGATTTAACGGAAGGTGTAAATGCTATGGATATTTCTTTCAAGTCAGGCAATGAGAAATTTAATTACAGAGTATGTGCTATGATGATTTCTGACGGCAAAATTCTGGCAATGCACGATGAACGATCGCCATATTACTATTTACCCGGCGGTAGAGTCGGAATTGGCGAAACTGCAGAAAGTGCTGTTATCAGAGAGGTTCAAGAAGAAGTGGGCGTTACGCCCAAGATTGTTCGACCGCTTTGGTTAAATCAAGCATTCTTTACAGAAGATGTCGATAATCTTCATTACCACGAACTTTGCATCTACTTCTTGATGGATATAAAAGATACAGATTTACCAGCGAGGGGCGAGAAATTCACATCAACCGAAGGTCACCGCACACATACATTTGAATGGTTGGAGTTTGACAGACTTAAAAATGAATACTTTTACCCATTATTCTTAAAGAAAGATATTTACCATCTCCCTGACGTGTTTACCATTCGCACAGAAATCGAGTGACGATAAATTCGGATATTCAAACAATCAAAAATAATAAAACCGCACTACGGATGACTGCCGTGGTGCGGTTGGTTTTTTGTATGCAAGGAGCGGAGGGGCGTCTGCGAAGCGTGCCCCGAAGGGGGCGTGCAAGCAGGTGCCCC
>CAYWXA010000137.1:0-1590 GCA_964462175.1 uncultured Oscillospiraceae bacterium | reverse complement strand
TGACTGTCACGGCATTGTGGACGATCAATGAATACACGATCACGTTCGATACTGTCGGCGGCAACAATATTGCCACCATCAAGCAGAATTACGGCACAGCAGTAACTGCTCCCGCAGACCCCGTTAAGACAGGTTACACCTTCGCAGGCTGGGATAAGGAAATTCCCGAAACAATGCCTGCAGAAAATGTGACGATCACTGCAAAGTGGGATATCAACAGCTATACCCTCACCTGGGAAGACGGTTTGGGCGACACCTTGAAGACTGCAACTCTTGAGTATAACGCAAGTACGGCAGATATTGAGGTTCCTGCCGATCCCGTCAGAGAAGGCTATACCTTCGCAGGTTGGGATACTACGGTTCCCGAAACTATGCCTGCAGAAAACATTACTGTCAAGGCAACGTGGACGGTCAACACCTACAAGATAGTATGGGTAGACGGCTGGAGCGGTGCCGCATCGATCACGAATCACGAAGGCGAATACGGTTCTGATCTTTCCGAGGTCGCTCATCCCGATGAGCCTTCAAGAAAGGGTTATACCTTCGACGGTTGGGCGATCGTAAATGCTTCCACTTCGGAAGAGATGACTTCACTTCCCGAAACGATGCCTGCACATAACGTGCTTGTTAAGGCAACCTGGAAGATCAACACCTATATCATCACGTTTGATACTGACGGCGGCAATGTGATCGAGCCTGTCAGCTATGAATTCGGCGCCACTATTGAGGTGCCCGAAAAGCCCGTTAAGACTGGTTACACCTTCCTCGGTTGGGATAAGGATATTCCCGAAACGATGCCTGCAGGAGATCTGACCATAAAGGCAACGTGGGTCAAGAACTTGGAATGGGTGACCGACGACCGCGGCACCAAGCTTCTCGTTCTGGGCGAAATCGCTTACAGAGGCAATAAGGCTGTGGTAGGCGAAAACGGCGTTGACTACCTCTATTACTTCGACGAGGACGGCTATATCGTATATGGCATTCACGAGGTTTATAACGACGAACTTAAGATCAATGAGCTTTACGTCTTTGATCTTGAAACGGGCAGACACCGTAATGACCTGAACGGCTTGTATACCGAAGACGGCGATACATACTACGTCGTAGACGGTATCGCAGTTAAAAATGCGGGCCTTGTGCTCATCAGCGAGCAGTATTACTACTTCGGCGCTGACGGCAAGGCGTATAAGAACGGCACGTTCACGGTTGAAATGACTAACAATTTAATCGAAGCAGGCGAATATTACTTCGATGCCGCAGGCAGAATAGTATTTGTAACTGTAATCAAGGGTGACGTTGACGGCAGTGGCGTTGTTGATAAAAACGACGCTATCTACCTGCTCTATAGCGTTTTGTTCGGCGAGAACACCTATCCTCTGAACCAGACTGCCGACTTCGACGGCAGCGGCGTTGTTGATAAAAACGATGCTATCTATCTTTTGTATCACGCTTTGTTCGGTGCCGTTTCCTACCCTTTGAACTAATATACAGCCCAAGACTATAAATGCGGCTTCGGCTGCATTTATAGTCTGTTTTTATATATCACGAAATGGGGAGATGTATAATGAAAATTAAGAACGTTTTAAAGCG
>CAYWXA010000136.1:0-1598 GCA_964462175.1 uncultured Oscillospiraceae bacterium | reverse complement strand
CACATCCCGGCTGAATGTCAAGCGTGCAGACACACCATCGGCGTTTTGCACTTTTTCTCGATTTTGCCGAACACTTCGGCGACGGGCTGTGTTTGTGGTGCTTGTACTGTTGAACAATTTTGCGCCCGCATTTTGTTTAATGTGCAAGATATCAAAGCGCAAAATCAGCAAATCCTTGCGGATTTGCGGTCCTGCGTCGATCACTCTCAGTAAAAGAAAAATACCCCAGCCTTACGGCTGAAGTATTTTTCTTTGGTTGCGGGGGAAGGACTTGAACCAACGACCTCCGGGTTATGAGCCCGACGAGCTACCAACTGCTCTACCCCGCGATATATCGGCGCTTTCAGAGCGCTCTAATATAATATCATAAAGCGGATTAAATGTCAAGGCTTTTTTAAAAATTATCTTTCCAACTATCGGATATGCCGTGCTTGGCGAAGAATTTGCTCAACGCTTCGCAGTATTCCTTTTTCTTTGCAACAAAGCTCAAGCCGTGTGCGGTGTCTTGTGCAATGAAGATGACCTTGTCCGATCTGCAAGCGTCATACATCTTGAGGGTCATTTCACAAGGGACGAATCCGTCTGCGGCACCGTGTGCGAAAAATACGGGCACTTTCGTTCGGGACACCGCTTCAAGAGGAGTCTCGCTGTCAAGGTCAAATCCGCCGTAGAGCTTTGCGCCGATTTTGATCAAAGGCATAACCAGCTTGGGCGGAAAACCCATCTCTTTCGCCACTTTGGCAATAATTTCTTTCTGCGATGAAAAGCCGCAGTCGGCTGTGATGCATCTTACGTTTTCGGGAAGATCAAGACCGGATGCCATCAAAACCGTTGCAGTACCCATTGAAACGCCCGAAAGAATGATCTTCTGATCCTTTCCGAAGCGTTCGGTAACGTAATCTATCCACGAAAGAACGTCATATTTTTCTTTAATTCCGAAAGAGATAACGTTGCCGTCGGATAAGCCGCTGCCACGCTGATCGACCGTGATCAGATTGAAGCCGGCTTCAGGACCCAGTTCGATAGAACCGCTTCCGTCACGCAAGCCGGAACTGCGATATCCGTGGAAAAATATCTCAACGGGGTATCCGTCGCAGTTATGGAAATATCTTCCGTGGAGCCTGAGCCCGTCGTTTGAAGTGATGTAAACGTCCTCATAAGGTATTTTCAAAACACGGTCTACACTTGCCATGACATCATCGTTATATGCGGCGTATTCTTCACCCGATAAAGGCAAGGTCGGGTCGGAAAAATGCTTTTTTGATTTTTTCGAATTATAAAATGCGATCCTGAATGGGATATACGTAGCGGCAAAGAAAAGCGCCGACAGCGAAATTAAGACTATCCCGAAAATAATAAACGGCATTGTATACACCTCGGAAAATTGATACAATAGTTATTGTATATCAATTTGCAGAAAAATTCAAGACGTTTGACTTTTTGATTTGAATGTGATACAATATGTAAGCGTTTTACGTTAATATGCGGGTGTGGCGGAATTGGCAGACGCGCCAGATTTAGGTTCTGGTGGCACCCCGTGCAGGTTCAAGTCCTGTCACCCGCACCAAACAAGAAAGAGCCCTTGCGGCTCTTTTTTT
>CAYWXA010000135.1:0-1598 GCA_964462175.1 uncultured Oscillospiraceae bacterium | reverse complement strand
GAGGTGAAAACTTATGTCAAAAATCTACGGCCTTATCGGCAGAAAGCTGGGGCACAGCTACTCGGTGCCGATTCACAAAGCATTAGGCAACGACATCTACAAGCTATATGAAATGGAGCCGGAGGAGATCGGCAGATTTGTTTCAAGCCCCGATTTGGGCGGCATCAACGTGACGGTGCCCTATAAGCTTGAGGTCATGCAATATCTCGATGAGATATCCCCCGAGGCGCTTGAGATCGGTGCGGTCAACACCGTTGTCAGACGTGAGGGCAGGCTTTATGGCTACAACACCGATGAATACGGCTTCAGGGTTATGCTCGATGCGGCAAAAATCTCCCTTTCGGGCAAAAAGGTTATGATTCTGGGCGACGGCGGAGCTTCAAAAACTGCGCAGTATTGCGCAAAGCAGTTGGGCGCCCGCAAGATCGTCGTCATCGACGTTGATAACAACACACCCGAGTTTCTCGCCCGTCACAAGGATACCGAGATTTTAATCAACTGCACTCCCGTGGGAATGAAGCCGAATTATCTCAGATCGGCGGTGGAGCTCGATGGGTTCCCTGCTTGCGAGGGCGTTGTGGACGTGATATATAACCCCCTTCGCACCAAGCTGATTATGGATGCCGAAAAAAGAGGGATCAAGCACATCGGCGGACTTTTAATGCTTACGGCGCAGGCAAAGCGTGCTCACGAGCTGTTCTTTGATACCGCCGTTTCGGATGATTTCTCGCTCAAATGCGCATCAGACCTGTATAAAGAAAACGAAAACGTCGTGCTCGTCGGTATGCCCGGGTCGGGAAAATCCACCGTCGGCAGAATTCTGGGCGAGATATCGCACAGAAAGGTTTACGAGCTTGACGAGATGATAGCCGAAGCCGCAGGCAAGACCATTCCCGAGATTTTTGCATCGGAGGGCGAAGAAGGCTTCCGCAAGATCGAGTCGCAGGTCGTTTTTGAAGCATCTAAAAACAACGGCGCTGTCATAATCACGGGCGGCGGAGCCGTAACAAGAGAAGAAAACTACTATCCTTTGCACCAGAATTCGAGGATATATCAGATAAAGAGGGATATTGACACCCTTGCAACGGACGGCAGACCACTTTCAAAAGACCTTGAAACGCTGAAAAGGATGTATGCAGTCAGAAAACCGATGTATGAGCGCTTCGCTGACGTGAGCTTTGAAAACAGCTCGACGCCCGAGGAGCTTGCAAAAAAGATTTGGGAGGACTTCTGTGAAGATCTTAGTTATTAACGGGCCGAATTTGAATATGCTGGGCATAAGAGAGCCTGCAATTTACGGCAACCGCACATATAATGACCTTATTAAAATGATAAAGGACTATTGCGACGAAAAGGGCATCGACACCGAGTTTTATCAATCGAACCACGAGGGCGACTTGGTGGACAAAATTCAATCGGCTTTCGGCAACGCCGACGGCATCGTCATCAACCCCGGGGCATATACCCACACGAGCGTTGCACTTTTGGATGCAGTCAAGTCGGTGGGAATTCCCACGGTCGAGGTGCATATAAGTGACCCCGACACCAGAGAGGAGTTTAGACGGATCTCCTATATCCGCCTTGCGTGTGTCGCAACA
>CAYWXA010000134.1:0-1599 GCA_964462175.1 uncultured Oscillospiraceae bacterium | reverse complement strand
TTTTCTCTCTTTTCTAAAATTTCCCCTTGTACTGTTTTTAAAAATATGGTATAATCAAACCGATAAACGGCATACGCCGCAAGACTATGTAATCGGAGATGAAAATATGTTCAAAAAAGATATCGGTATCGACCTCGGTACCGCAAACACCCTTGTTTTTCTCAAGGGCAAGGGAATAATCATTCGTGAGCCCAGCGTTGTCGCTGTTGACACCAAGACGGACGAAGTGCGCTACGTCGGTCAGGAGGCTAAAAACATCATCGGCCGTACCCCCGGCTCTATCCGTGCAGTGCGCCCCCTCAAGGACGGCGTTATTGCCGACTTTGATATGACCACCGCAATGCTTCAGGAATTCATCCGCAAGGCGATCGGCAAAAACCCCTTCACCAAGACGAGAGTAATTATCTGCATTCCCTCGGGCGTTACCGCAGTTGAGCGACGTGCCGTTAAGGAAGCCGCAGAAGGCGCAGGCGCAAAGAGAGTATCTATCGTTGAAGAACCTATGGCTGCTGCGATTGGCGCAGGTCTGCCCGTTGAGGAGCCTACCGGCTCGATGATCGTTGATATCGGCGGCGGTACATCGGAAGTTGCCGTGATCTCCCTTTGCGGCGTCGTAACCAGCCGTTCCGTTCGAGTAGCGGGCGACGAGTTCGACTTCAGCATCATCAACTTCATCAAGAAAAAGTACAATCTTCTCATCGGTGAGCGCACCGCCGAGCAGATCAAAATTGCGATCGGCTCCGCATATCCTATGGGAGAAGAGCGTGAGCTTGAAATTAAGGGACGCAACCTTTTGACAGGTCTTCCCGAGAACATCACCATTGACTCGGTTGAGATCAGAGATGCTTTGAGCGAACCTTTGTCCCACATCATTGAAGCGATCAAGGTCACCCTTGAAAGAACTCCTCCGGAGCTTTCCGCCGACATCATCGACGCAGGCATCACCCTTGCGGGCGGCGGCGCACAGCTTCGTGGACTTGACCGCCTCATCTATGAAGAAACGGGAATTCCCGTACATATCGCAGAGAATCCTTTGGATTGCGTTGTTGACGGAACGGGCAAGCTTCTTGAAAACATCGAAGAGCTTCACGACGTTCTTGACTTCTTCGACTATTGATCTTTTAACCCCTGCCGCCGAAGGCAAATAATTGCAAGTCAAAAGGCGACCACACAGGGTCGCCTTTTGTGGTTTGCAGACCCTTCCCTTGAGGGGAGGTGGCGCGCAGAGCGCGACGGAGGGGTGATACATCGCCGCAGGCGACACCGCTATTACAGAGCGCAAAGGTTTCTGTCATTTCAACTGAATCCACTGCGCCGATATGATTTTCTATCAAAGAATAACCAATCCGAACGAGCATTTTTGCACATTTAGCAAAAACTATTCGATTATCCAACTATGACCTGCGCATTTGGTTCAAAGAATGACAAAACAGCGCAGGGGATATCGAAGTTGCAAAGGCTCGCCCAGAGAGAAAAGATGGTAAGGAAGGGGTTCCAAAGGGGAAACCTTAGGAAGAAAAGGGAGATGAGGCGTGTCCGAACCCTCCTCCTATTCATCTTCCTTGTCGTCCTGTGGTTTCCCCTTTGAAGAAAACGGGA
>CAYWXA010000133.1:0-1625 GCA_964462175.1 uncultured Oscillospiraceae bacterium | reverse complement strand
AGGTCGCGCATGGGATTCATTTGCGATAACTGACACTTTTGCGCTCTGCAACAGCGGGTCCCCTCCATCGTCACCTTTCGGTGCCAATGGCCTCCGCCCCACGACTACGGAGCGAGGCGTGGCAGACGCGGCGATGCGATGAAATTGCATCGCTTGCGGCGTGCCGTGCCGAGCGGTATTTCCCGCAGGCAATATGAAAACCTCCCCAAGCCTTTCGCTCAGGGAGGTTTATTATTATGCTTCGATCTTTTGCTTCTTGCTCTCAAGCTCTGCAAAGTGCAGCTCTTCGGTTGCAAAATGAAGCTTGGTCAAGACGTTGTGAGCCGTGTTCGGGAAAACGAAATAGGTCTCCTTGTCGGTGGCAAGGTCAATGGCGTCGCCCCGCTCGGTCACGCCCTTCTTTTTGAAGTCGTATTCAATATGCAGACTGTGCATTGATGCAACGCTTCTGTTAAAACCGAAAGGTGTGCCGTCGTCAAGAACGCCTTCCATCGTGAAGCCGTTGTGATCGTGAGTCAGCTTGACGTTGCCCAACTTTTTGAAGCCGACAACGGCGTTCGCCATTATCTCAAGTCTTGCTTCGTCCTCAAATCTATATCTGCCCTCACGGACTTCACGGCGCACGTTCTCTCGCTCCCAATTGTACCAATCGGGCACGTGGGTGAACACGTTTTCGCCGTTCTCACGGATCAGCTCGCCCAGCTCGTTCATTTCCCAGCTTGCGCCGCATTCGTTGCACCAGATCTTGGTATCCTTTGAATCGGTGCAGAATTCTTTTCCGCAAACGGGGCACTGATAAAGCACCTTATGCAAGTTATGTGCACGCTTTTTCGATTTGATCTTAACGTTGTTTTCCTTCTGCCAGGCGTAATCGTCATACTTGAACTCAGCTTCGATTCTTGCCTGAATTTCATCGGCGGAAAGGGTCAAGACCTCCTCCTTCGTTACGATCTGCTTGAATTCGCCCTCGATCGGCACCTTTCTGTAGGGGTGCTTATTCCACTGGGGCGACTGCAGGAAGTTGCCGTGCTGAATAAACGTAACGACGGGGCATTTTGCGGTCTTTGCGAGCTTGCCCAAAGCTCCGTCGATCTGCTCGTTGATGCCGATGAGCGAGAATCTCGCCTCGGGATATATCGTACAGCAGACCTTCTGGCGGGTCAGAGCATATAAAATGTGTTTAACAACTTTAAGGTCGGTAGTGAATTTTCTTTTGTATATACCGCCGATGGCACGCATCAGCCATTCTCTGCCGACAAATTCCTCAACGGAAATTACCCACGACGATCTGTGAGGGAACATTCCCTTAACTGCCATGGGGAAATCAACGAAGGCAGAATGGTTGCAAAGAATCAGATAAGGCGGTTTAAGCTCTTCGCAGTTGACCTTGTTGACCTTATAGCCGATAGTAAGAAAAGCGGTGCCGACCCATTCAACAAGCATCAAAACAGGCCACGCCCTCGCAGGCTTGCGGGACGTATCAAAAGGTTTGACGGTTTTAGCCATACGGTTCTCCTTTCAAGCTTGAAATATGTCGATTCCTGTATAGTATAACACAGATTTGAAATTTGTCAATGAAACACACGAAACTTTTTTGTGCCATAATGTGGGCACGCTTGAAATCA
>CAYWXA010000132.1:0-1678 GCA_964462175.1 uncultured Oscillospiraceae bacterium | reverse complement strand
TTACTCCTCATCCATCCCCAACAGCTTATCCGCCGTCGTGACGTCGAGGTTTTCAATGCTTCGCATCTTCTTCTGGATTATATCCGTGCGGTGCTTGAGCTCCTGCGTGGAGTTGACTGCCGCATCCAGCTTTTTAAGGGTGCCGTCGATCAGATCTCCGAATTTTGCATACTGCGCCTTGATCGCCTGCAAGAGGTTCATAACCTCCTTCGACTTCTCGTTGAGCGCAACGTTTGCAAAGCCGACACGCAAGCTGTTCAAAAATGCTGTAACCGTGGTGGGGCCGGTTACGAAAATGTGCTGCTGTGTCTGACACCATTCGGTCAGCCCGGGAATTCTCAAAACCTCGGCATATAGCCCTTCTGTGGGCAGGAACATCACTGCAAAGTCGGTGGTGTTGGGCACGTCGATATACTTCGAACTGATGGTCTTTGCTTCAAGCTTGATTCTCGCTTCAAGCTCCTTGGTTGCGGCTTCAACCGCTTCTCGATCTCCCGATTCCGCCGCAACGGCAATTCTGTCGTATATATCCGTGGGCAGCTTCGAGTCGATGGGCAGATATGTAAAGTCATTTGATTCGCCCTTGTTGGGAAGCTTGATTGCAAATTCAACTCGGTCGTTCGAGCCACGCTTTGTAATTACGTTTACGTCATACTGAGCAGGGGTCATCGTCTGTTCCAGAATCGCACCCAACTGCTGTTCGCCCCAAACACCTCTTGTTTTAACGTTTGAAAGGGTGCGGTTGAGGGCGCTTACTCCGCCAGAGAGGTTTTTCAGCTCACCCAGTGATTTATATAACTCGCCCAAGCTGTCGCCGATCTGCTTGAAGTTTGAATCAAGGCGCTCGTTCAAGGTCTTTGAAAGCTTCTCGTCAACGACTCCCTGCAACTTGTCAAGCCGCTGTTCCGTTGCAATTCTGACCTTTTCAAGTCCCGAAGCGGTGGTCTCGTTCATCGCTGTCAGCTGTTTGATTACCGACTGCGTCAATCTTTCGGTATCCTCCGCCTGTCTTGTTTGTCCTCTCGATAAAGCCCCCGAGATCTCCTCACGCAAAGCCTTGTCCTGATTAACGCTCAGTTCATTCGACGCCTTGAGCATCGCTTCAATGTCCTTGAGCTCATCCTTTAGCTCGGTCTTAATGCTGTCGTCTTGCTTCGGCTTTTTCAAAAGCAAAACGACCAAAAGAATCAAGCAGGCAATTAGCAGTCCGATAATTATGTATTCCATAAGTTAAGTCTCCCGTAAAAAAATTGAGGCAAAAATCAAGCAGATAATTTATTTTGCTTGCAATGTTCGCCGTTTGCGTGTATAATGTTAGTTGGATATGCTTTTTGCGCCTCCAAAGCGTCACGCTTGCTCTGCAAAACAAGAAGTCCGTCACGAAGGGTATACAAAAAAGCAAGTCCGAGTCCGAGAATGATAATGTATGTCATTATTTTTCCTCACTTTCATAATAATAAAAGTTTCGTCTTTTGTCAATCGGTGGGTTGCCCCGACCGCATTTACATCTTATTATATTAAAAGTCCAAATATTCGGACAATTGAAAGACAGTTGCGAATATCTGTCCGAAAAATCGTACTCAAAGAAAGGAAAACGCCATATGTCCTCCTTCAAGCTTATTGCGGGTGTTGCAATACCCGATACAACAAAGCTCAAAAGAGAATATAAATCCTCCCG
>CAYWXA010000131.1:0-1695 GCA_964462175.1 uncultured Oscillospiraceae bacterium | reverse complement strand
ACCTTCTCAAGTATGATACCGCTCAGGGCGGCTACTGCGGAAGAATCGGCGAAGGCCTCCACACTGTTGAAGCTAACGACGAAGACGGCACCATCACCGTTGACGGCAAGACCCTCAAGATCTACGCTGAAAAGGACGCTGTAAACTGCCCTTGGGGTGAGCTCGGCGTTGACGTAGTTCTCGAATGCACCGGCTTCTACTGCTCTAAGGATAAGAGCCAGGCTCATATCACTGCCGGCGCTAAGAAGGTTGTAATCTCTGCTCCTGCAGGCAACGATCTTCCTACTATTGTTTACGGCGTAAACGAAAATACTCTTACAGCAGAAGATACCATCATCTCCGCTGCATCCTGCACCACCAACTGCTTGGCTCCTATGGCTAAGGCTCTTAACGACTACGCTCCCATCCAGAGCGGTATCATGTCCACCATCCACGCTTACACAGGCGACCAGATGATCCTCGACGGTCCTCACAGAAAGGGTGACTTGAGAAGAGCAAGAGCAGGTGCTGCTAACATCGTTCCCAACTCCACCGGCGCTGCTAAGGCTATCGGTTTGGTAATTCCCGAACTCAACGGCAAGCTCATCGGTTCTGCACAGAGAGTTCCCGTTCCCACAGGTTCCACCACTATCCTTACCGCTGTTGTTAAGGGCGAAAACGTAACCAAGGACGGCATCAACGCTGCTATGAAGGCTGTTGCATCTGCTTCCTACGGCTACAACGAAGATCAGATCGTTTCTTCCGACGTTATCGGTATGACCTACGGTTCCTTGTTCGATGCTACTCAGACCATGGTTGCTAAGATCGCTGATGATCTTTACGAAGTTCAGGTTGTTTCCTGGTATGACAACGAGAACTCCTACACCAGCCAGATGGTTAGAACCATCAAGTACTTCGCTGAGCTTGCTTAATTTAAAGCTTAACAGAGTATAAAAACCTTGCTCCATATGGTCGCAAGGTTTTAACAAAAAATTACCGCCTCGAGAGATCGGGGCGGTTGTTTTTTGTGGCGGTGTACCCTCTCCGTCACGCTGTCGCGTGCCACCTCTCCCGACGGGAGAGGCTGATAGCGAAGCGAGGCTTCATCAAACAGTGCAGGAAGTCCGGAGTTGCGAAGCAACTCATAGCGGTCGGCAACAACGTAACCTCACACGCAAAAGTGCGACGACCGCTTGGGCCGAGCGGAGCGGTCGGTTGGCAGAAACTGGCAGAATCGTGAAATCAAAAACAGGCATAATGATATTAAAAGATTATGTTTGGAGTGTTGCGGATGATTGAGCAGGATACAATTAAGCTTTTGAGGGAATGTGACGCAGGAATCAAGATGGGCGTCACGTCTATCGACGACGTTTTGGAATACGCCGACGATGAAGCTTTGAAAAATGCGCTGACGAGTTGCAAAGACGAGCACATTAAGCTTAAAGATGAAATTCAGGGATATCTCGACGAATATCACGACGAAGGCAAAGACCCCGCACCCATCGCAAAGGGAATGTCCTGGATGAAGACGAACGTTATGCTGGCGTTCAAGGAATCGGACAAGACCATTGCCGACCTGATGACAGACGGGTGCAATATGGGTGTAAAGTCGCTGAGCAAGTATTTGAATCAGTACGAAGCGGCGGATGAACGCTCGAAGGACATCACAAAGCGACTTATAAAGCTGGAAGAAAAGCTTGCAAAGGACGTAAGGCA
>CAYWXA010000130.1:0-1718 GCA_964462175.1 uncultured Oscillospiraceae bacterium | reverse complement strand
AATATGGCAACGATGCTTGTATTCATCACCACCGACTGTGCGATATCTTCCGAGATGCTTCAAAAAGCGCTTTCAAGCGACATTCAGAACACCTTCAATATGCTCAGCGTTGACGGCGACACCTCGACCAACGATATGGTCGTTGTTTTGGCAAACGGTATGGCAGGAAACGATGAAATTTCCGCCGAGGGAGATGACTTCAAGCAGTTTATGCTTGCGCTCAACACCGTTAACGTCACCCTTTGCCGTATGATCGCAGGCGACGGCGAGGGCGCAACAAAGCTCTTAGAATGTAAGGTCACGGGTGCCGACAAGCTTGAAACTGCGAAGATCGCCGCAAAGAGCGTCATCTGCTCAAGCCTTTTGAAGGCGGCGATGTTCGGCGCAGACGCTAACTGGGGACGTGTTCTTTGTGCTTTGGGATATAGCGGTGCTGATTTGGACGTTTCAAAGATCGGCGTAAGTTTTAAATCCCCCAAGGGCGAAATTGAAGTCTGCCGCAACGGCGCAGGCGTCGATTTCTCAGAAGAGATCGCAAAGGAAATTCTCCTTGAAAAGGAAATTGAAATTTTGGTCACCCTCGGCGACGGCGAATATTCCGCCAACGCCTGGGGATGCGACTTAACATACGATTACGTTAAGATCAACGGCGACTACCGCACTTGATACGAAAAGAGGTAAAACTATGCAGGGACTTTTTTCTAACGCCGAAAGGGCGGAGGTTTTAACACAGGCGCTTCCGTATATCAAGCGCTATAACGGCAAAACTGTAGTTGTTAAATATGGCGGCAACGCAATGATCAACCCCCAGCTTAAAGAACAGGTTATGGAGGATATCGTTTTGCTGTGGCTGATCGGTGTCAAGGTCGTGCTTGTTCACGGCGGCGGCCCCGAGATAAGCGAAACGATGCAAAAGCTCGGCAAAAAAGCGGAGTTTGTTGACGGCCTTCGTGTCACCGATAAGGAAACTGTCGACATCGTCCAGATGGTTCTGGCGGGAAAGATCAACAAAACGCTTGTCAACCTGCTTGAAATGAAGGGCGGCAAGGCAATGGGCATTTCGGGCATCGACGGCAGACTCATTGAAGCGCAGATCAAAGACGAGCGCCTGGGTTACGTCGGCGAGATCACGAAGATTCACATTAACCCCGTTAAGGACCTACTCGAAAAGGGATATATTCCCGTTGTTTCAACCGTTGCATGCGACAAGCAGGGCAATACGTATAACATCAACGGCGACACCGCTGCGGCGCACATTGCAGGCGCATTGAACGCTGAAAGACTTATTATGATGACCGACATTGCGGGCATACTCAGAGATAAGGATGACCCCACGACCTTAATTCCTAAGGTCACCGTTTCGGAGGCTCACGAGCTTAACAGATTGGGCGTTATTTCGGGCGGAATGATTCCAAAGGTCGATTGCTGCATTGAAGCGCTTAATCACGGCGTCAACAATGTCATCATCATGGACGGACGTATCCCTCACTCCATTTTGATGGAGCTTTTGACCGACGAGGGCGCAGGTACGATGGTCACGAAAGGCTGATTTATAATGAGCATTACACAACTTGACAAACAATACGTCGCCCCGACCTACGGCCGTTTCCCGCTTGAGCTTGTTTCGGGCAAGGGAAGCATCGCGTATGATTCGGACGGCAAGGAATATATCGACCTCGGTTCGGGAATCGGTGTAACCGCATTCGGCTATTGCGACG
>CAYWXA010000129.1:0-1778 GCA_964462175.1 uncultured Oscillospiraceae bacterium | reverse complement strand
ATTATAGGTCAATCGGAGCAATTTTCAGCGGCAATCATAGACGTTGAAGTGCCTGTATCAGAAGCTGAAACAAATGCTGCATATACACTTAATAAAACTGCTCCGGCAGGTGGGTCTTTTACTGATTTTTCCATTCATTTGCAATCTTTTTCCTTTGAAAGTTGTTATATAATATGACGGCAAATCAATCGGCTGTTTACAACCACACATTTTACTGCTATAATGTAGTTACAAACCCAAATTCTCGCCCGAAAGGAGCGCCACTATGAACCGCACCCTATGTATAATTCTATCCCTTATCCTTGCGCTGAGCGCTTTCACCGCCTGCGCCGACACCAACACCCCCGCCTCGGGCGATACCTTGACGACAGGGGACAGCGTTGTAAGCGATGACACCCTGCCTGAGATTCCGCAACCGTCGGAACTTGACGGAGATACCGCAAGCGATCTTCTCTTCTGTGAATATGAAGGATATATTATGTCAGATTATTTCAACAGCGAGGAGAACGCATATTACTTCACGTTGAAGTTAGACAATTCGGAGGAGCGGGTCGATTTTGTATACAAATATGACGAGGCTTCGCCTGTTGCCGACATGTCCGACCGTATCGGCTACATCGAAAGAGTACACATCATTTCATTCCTCGACCCAAATGAGACTTACGAGATCATTCCTGCGCAAATAATTGTGGAGGTTCCCAAGGACACCTGCTTCTACGCCACTATCGGGGATATTGACGGCAACAATCTGACCGTTGTCGGCCTTGAGATCAATGACATAAACCACCGCAGTGTTTATAATTTAACGATTACCGAGAACACCTCGATGCTTTGGAGAGGCGTAAAGCTGACAACAGATGACCTTCATATCGGAGACACCATAGCAATCTATTACACCGGCGGAATTTTAGAGTCCTTCCCGGGAATCATCGTCGAAACAACGAGCATCAAGCTTTTGGATGACGCCATCTCTACCGAGGACAAGGATTTTGACCTCTCGAAATATCTTGAGGCAGAGGACACAGCAGGCGATATGATGGTTGAAGAAGAATCTTGATCTCCGAAAGGAGCGCCACTATGAACCGCACCCTATGTATAATTCTATCCCTTATCCTTGCGCTGAGCGCTTTCACCGCCTGCGCCGACACCAACACCCCCGCCTCGGGCGATACCTTGACGACAGGGGACAGCGTTGTAAGCGATGACACCCTGCCCAACGAGCCGGAGATCACCACCACAAAGACTTACGACATCAGCCGTTATGAGCGATCCTCCGAGTTTTTGGCGGTAATATATAACGACGTGCCGTACTATTACTCGGAGAACATCTACGACCCGCAGGAGCTTGCTTATTATCTCTCGCTTGCCGAGTACGTCGGTCAGGTCGAATCGGATGCCGACGAAAACCCTTCTGTTGTCGAATATTTTCTTGAGGACGGCACACCCGTCTATGCCGAGCAGTTCCCGACGGAAAACTTCCAGTCGAATTGCCTCGAAGTCGGCACAAAGCTATATATCCTTGGTGACTATATGATTGCCGAATTTGCCGAGCCTTGGGATAACGGCAGAATCGTTTACGGTCAGGTGATGAAGCTAACAATCGTGGATGAAGTCGAATCGGGCGATGAAATAGTCGTTGATATCGAGCTACCGGCGGTGGAGGTTGAACCCGAACCCGAAATTGAGATTGAAGTTGAGGTCGAGGAAGAGCCCGTTTTAACCTCCGACCCGGGCGCCGAGGAGATATCCCTCGACCGTGAACCGATATATTTCGATGT
>CAYWXA010000128.1:0-1897 GCA_964462175.1 uncultured Oscillospiraceae bacterium | reverse complement strand
ACAGTATCGAACGTGATCGTGTATTCATTGATCGTCCACAATGCCGTGACAGTCACGTTTTCAGCACGCATTACATAGATAGGATCCTTATCCCAACCTGCGAAGGTGTAGCCTTCCTTGGTGGGAGCATCTGTAGGCCAATCAACGGGATCGCCTTCCACCGCAACAATGGGAGCAATCTCGCTTCCGCCGTCGGTGTCAAATGTAATTGTATACTTAATAACGTCATATCTTGCTATAAGATTCAATTCACCTGCAGGCATTGTCAGCGGGAATGTGACCTTTTCGCCGGTGTCAACGTCATACCATCCGTCGAATACAAATCCCGTCTCATAAAGAATAGGATCATCGGGAGCTTCGATTATTGTTCCGACCTTATCGGTGATCTCAAGCTCATATGTGCCGTCTTCAAATTCGCCGTCACCGGTATCAAAGGTGATTGTGTAAGATTTTGCAGTCCACTGAGCGGTAAACTTGAGGTTATAAGCGGGAATCTTTGTGGGAATACCGTCAACCGCCGCACCTGTGTCGGCATTTGTTACCACCCAACCTGCAAAGGTATAACCGTTTTTGGAGGGAGCTGCAGGTATACTGAAGGAAGCACCGTAATTTGCGTTAATGTCTATAAGCTTGGAGCCGCCGTCGGTATCGAAGGTTACAGTATACTGTTTTACAGTCCACTTTGCCTTGATGGTTACGTTTTCAGCGGGCATGGTGGCGGGAATCTCCTTATCCCAGCCTGCGAAGTCGTAGCCTTCTCTTACGGGGTCAGCGGGAGCAGTTACTGCTGTGCCGTAATCCTGCTTGATAGCGGCAATGCTGTTGCCGCCGTTGGTGTTAAACGTGATGGTGTACTGGCCAATGGTCCACTCCGCATTTACAGTCAGGTCGTTTGCAGGCATATATGTGGGAAGATTGCTCCATCCTGCAAAGTTATAACCTGTCTTGGAGGGGTCTGCAGGAAGGTTAGCGGAGGTAAGCTGGGTACCGGGTCCGTAAGACTTCTCTGCATAAAGCTCGCCGTCAACATAGAAGCTGATATATTTTACAGTAGCATCGACCATCTTGCCGTTTTCATCGAAGGTGTACCAAGCTCCCTTCATAAGGCCGTTAGGCTTATCTACATAATAAGTGATTCCGGATATCATTGTACTTCTTGAAGTGAAATAATAGTAACCGGCTTCATAGTATTTGCCGCCTGTAGAATAGCCTCCATCATAGTAGACAAGTCCAGGATAATATTTTGCCAGGCCGTCCAAAACATAACAAACGCCTGCGTACATCTGGTCAGAAACATCTACAGGATTGTCATAGAATCCGGTAAAATCTTCCAACCATTCGCCGGTTTCTGCATCGAATGCATAATAAACAAATACTCCGTTAACAGCAAATGGCTTGATTCCTGTGTACAAATATCCGTTCTGACCGGAATAGTACTGCTTGCCGTCAACGGTAAACCATTCCTGTGTGATAGGCTCGCCCGCCCACATATATCTGATACCTGTAGAATTCGTTACAAACTCGCCCTTGACAAGTATGCAGTTTTCAAACTCATAGGTATATCCGCCGATCTTCTGTGTGCCGTCAACTGCAGTTCCGCTAGCATCAAAGTAGTAGACCAAGCTGTCGCCGCCGACAGAAGCAAGAACCGACTGCCATCCGGTCTGCAAGATACCGTCAAATGCGTAATGATATCCGTATTCATCCTGGAACAAGCCTGTAACGGTACCGATACATGCGCCGTTTTCATCAAACTTGTAGTAAAGCTCGTCATGCTCGCCTTCGACGTATGCAGGAAGCTTATGGATACCTTCGGAAACAGGTACGTGATTGATATAGTAGTAAAGCAGATCGTCACGGGAATGCCAGCCCTGCAATATTGCGTTATTGAGGATAA
>CAYWXA010000127.1:0-1897 GCA_964462175.1 uncultured Oscillospiraceae bacterium | reverse complement strand
GAGTGGTCTTGCCGTGGTCAACGTGGCCGATAGTACCAATGTTAACGTGGGGCTTTGTTCTTTCAAATTTCTGCTTTGCCATTGGAATTTTCCTCCCTTAGGTCATATTATAGTAATTTTATTCTAACAGATAATTGCGGAAAATGCAAGCATTCTACACACAATTTATTAACTTATTTGACTGAAAATCAGTCGTTGTGCTTTCTGGAAGTCATGATAGACTCTGCAATGGACTTCGGAACTTCGATATAGCTGTGGGGTTCCATCGTGTACTGGCCACGGCCCTGGGTCTTGGAACGAAGGTCATTGGAGTAACCGAACATTTCGGAAAGCGGAACAAGAGCGTCAACCTGTGCAACGCCGTTGTTGGTCTCCTGGCCGAGGATCTGTCCGCGGCGGGAGTTGAGGTCGCCGATAGCAGTACCCATATATTCTTCGGGAACGATACATGCAACCTTCATGATAGGCTCGAGGATTACAGGGTCAGCCTTCTTCATAGCTTCCTTGAATGCCATAGAACCTGCAATGGAGAACGCCATTTCAGAGGAGTCAACTTCGTGGTAAGATCCATCATAGAGGGTTACCTTAACGTCAACTACCTGATAGCCTGCCAAAACGCCGGCCTTCATAGCGCCCTGAATACCCTTGTCAACAGCGGGGATGTATTCCTTGGGAACAGCACCGCCGACAACGGCATTAACGAACTCATAGCCCTTGCCGGACTCGTTGGGTTCGAGCTTGATCTTAACGTGACCGTACTGACCCTTACCACCCGACTGACGAGCGTACTTGTGGTCGACATCGGCAAGCTTTCTGACGGTTTCCTTATAGGATACCTGAGGAGCGCCGACGTTTGCTTCAACCTTAAATTCACGCAAAAGTCTGTCAACGATGATTTCGAGGTGGAGTTCACCCATACCTGCGATAATGGTCTGGCCGGTTTCTTCGTCGGTCCATGTCTTGAAGGTGGGGTCTTCTTCAGCAAGCTTGCTGAGAGCGATACCCATCTTTTCCTGACCTGCCTTGGTCTTGGGCTCGATAGCCAAGTTGATAACAGGTTCCGGGAATTCCATGGATTCCAAAATAATGGGATGCTTGGGATCGCAAAGAGTATCACCGGTGGTGGTATTCTTTACGCCGACTACAGCGTAGATATCGCCTGCATAGCAAACGTCGATATCCTTTCTGTGGTTGGAGTGCATCTGCAAGACACGGCCCATTCTTTCCGACTTGTCCTTGGTGCAGTTGAGAACTGTTTCACCTGCATTGAGGGTACCGGAATAAACTCTGAAGAAGCAGAGCTTACCAACGAAGGGATCGGTTGCAATTTTGAATGCCAATGCTGCGAAAGGAGCATTGTCATCGGAAGGACGGGACTCTTCTTCGCCTGTTTCGGGGTTTACGCCCTTGATATCTTCGATATCGGTAGGAGCGGGCATATAGTCGATAATAGCGTCGAGGAGCTTCTGAACGCCCTTGTTCTTATAGGAAGTACCGCAAACAACGGGAACCATCTGACCTGCGATAGTTGCAGCTCTGATGCCTGTCTTGAGTTCTTCAATGGTGAGTTCTTCGCCATCGAAGTACTTTTCCATCAAGTCTTCGTTGAGTTCTGCAACAGATTCAACGAGCTGTGCGCGATACATTTCGGCATCTTCGAGCATATGCTCGGGAATATCTTCAACTCTGATGTCCTTGCCGAGATCATCATAGTACATATAGGCCTTCATTTCGAGAAGGTCGATAATGCCCTTGAAGAATGTTTCACTTCCGATAGGAAGCTGAATCGGAACAGCGTTAGCCTTAAGTCTTGTGTGGATCATATCAAGAACGTGATAGAAATCAGCGCCCATGATGTCCATCTTGTTGACATAGATCATACGGGGAACTTTATACT
>CAYWXA010000126.1:0-1991 GCA_964462175.1 uncultured Oscillospiraceae bacterium | reverse complement strand
GACGGAGAGGGCATTCAGCGGAAGCAAGCCCACGCCCTACTTTTGATTTGAGCAAACGGTTGGAATTCGGCGGTTTTCGCAGGAAAATTCTAAACTTTAGTTTGAAAGCCGAATTCACAGCGACCGATACAAACCTGGCCCATATCGTGAACTACAACGGCCGCTTTGCACCTCATCCGTCGGCATCCGCCGACACCTTCCCCTCAAGGGGGAAGGCTTCTCTTTCTGATTTTTCAACCAAACCCGCAAAACAAAACGGCCGATTTCTCGACCGTTTTTTGTTTATTCGGGGTAGAACATATTGTCGATCGACTCGGCGATCGCCTTGATCTCTTCGACAGTGAGTGTATTCTCCTCGACATAGGAATAGTCACCCTCTTGATCTAACAGCGATGCCCACGACTTCATCATAACCTTATACTTTTCCCCGACAAACAGATATGTTCGATGCAAGCTGTATTCATTCTTGAAACTGTCATAATAGTATATATCAACTCTGCCGTCATCCGTCTGCTCGTGATATAGTTCACCGTCGTGGACGATCACAAGCTCTGATTCGTCATAAAGCTCCTGCAGATAAATCCATACACCCCTTGTCCAGAAGTCCTGATCAATTCCCTCTTTTCGGGTTTTTCCGCCCTGATAGAAAAAAGTAGCGTTGGAACTCAGTTTTACTCCGAGTTCTTCCTCTCGCTCGTCCAAGGTTATTCCATCTACACGCCAAAGTTCAAAATCTTCCGGAAGAGCAATCTTTTCGGGGTCGATGATGTTGGGGATATCAAAGAGAAATTCTTCATCGGGCAATGGAGCAAGATAATGCTTAAATTCTTCCTTGATCTTGCCGCCGATTACAATTCCGTTGCCGTCATCGCCCGCAAGAACGCCATCTGTGCCGTCAACTTGTCCGTAAATCGGGTCATAGAAGGTATCGTCGACCTTGTTTCCGAACATAACGTCCCTGTTAAAATCGACCTTATATGTTGCGACGGTAACAAGCGTTGCCGTCAAGATTAATGTGAGTACTGCCGCAATTATTACAACCTTTTTAGCAATTTTCGGTCTTGCCTTCTTTTCGTTATTCGCTGTCATATTTAACACCTTTCCGACTAAAGCAGACGGCGCCTCAATTTCGCTGAAAGTATCCGCAAAATACTCCCTGTTTCGTTCATCATTCATTGCCAAGCCTCCTTTAATCTGTCTTTTAAATGCGCTCTTGCACGGTAAAGTCTTGTTTGAACAGCGGTTTCAGAGATGGACATAATCGCTGCGATCTCCTTGACAGAATAACCCTCGAAGTAATATAGATACACAAGCGTGCGATACTTTGCGGGAAGCTCGTTCACAGCATAATATAGCTCGCTTTTCTCGGGGGATGAGAACGTCGGTTCATAGGGCATATCCTCAAGCGAGGTCGTGCGATTGCGCCAGGGCGAGCGCCAAAGGTTTCTGCATTCGTTGACGCAGACCTTGATCAGCCAGCGACGTACGTGGTCATCGTCGTTAAAGCTGTCTTTGCGCTCCAATAGCTTCATAAACGTGCTTTGCACGATATCCTCGGCATCGTGAGGGTTTTGGCAACCGTTAAGTGCAACCCTGTAAACGCTGTCGATATGGAGCTTGACCAAGCGCTCATATTCTTGATTGTTCAAACTGTCTTCACCACTTTCGAAAGGCCTTTCACCATATGAACGGATTTAAAGGCGGGAATATCACAGGGAGGGTGGGATTTTTTGGGGGAGCGGAGCGCCGTCTGCGAGCGCGTTCCGCAGGAACAGTGCCGCAGGTGGCGCGGAGCGGTGGGGCAAGCACCCGCCCGGTATAGCCTCTCCCATTGGGAGAGGTGTCAGCGAAGCTGACGGAGAGGGCATTCAGCGGAAGCAAGCCCACGCTCTACTTTTGATTTGAGCAAGCGGTTGGAATTCGGCGGTTTTCGCAGGAAAATTCTAAACTTTAGTTTGAAAGCCGAATTCACAGCAGCCGATACAAACCTG
>CAYWXA010000125.1:0-2305 GCA_964462175.1 uncultured Oscillospiraceae bacterium | reverse complement strand
TTGACGCTGAGTTTCAGGCAAAGGTGCAGGACATTTTGGAAGCACATATTGATGCGCTCGCAACGGAGAAGCTGACCAAGGATGAATATGACTTCACCGATTGCAATGCGGGAGCTATCGTCGTTATGGACGTTGACACGGGCGCAGTGCTCGCAATGGCAACCGCACCCAGCTATGACGTGAACGACCTGTTTACAAGCTATTCGGAGGTCTTAAACCGTGACGGCAACCCGCTTTATAACCGTGCAACGGACGGTCTTTACCGCCCCGGCTCGGTGATGAAAACGATAACGAGCATCGCCGCACTCAGCGAGGGCATCATCACCGAGGATTCCACCTATTCCTGCCACAGGCAGTATAATTTTTTGGATATCGTCGTAAACTGCACCGGCTCCCACGGGGCGATAAACGTTGTTAAAGCCGTTGAAAAATCCTGCAATATCTTCTTCTATCAGGTGATCCAGGAGCTGGGTCTTGATAAATTTATGGAATATGAGACGGCTTTCGGCTTGGGCGAGGCGCCCGAGTTTGAAATCCGAACCGCAGGGGGATACCTTGCAAGCCCCGATACGTTCTATAATTTCGGGCTTGAGTGGACAGTCGGTCAGGTGTTGCAGGCGGCGATCGGACAGTCGGAGGTCGGTGTCACACCCTTGCAGATGTGCTCCATTGCACAGACCATTGCAACCAAAGGCACGAGATATTCGCCCTATCTGGTCGATTCCGTCTGGGATTACGGTATGACGCAGATGCTTTATGAAACGGAGCCGACAGTTGCGGGCACTGTTCCCGCAGACGAGGACGTTTTTGATACCGTCATCGAAGGTATGATAAAAGCGGCGCAGAACACCACCGCAAACGTATATTATGAAACAAACCCGAGCGCTGAATATCTGGCGCAGTTTTCTCTCAATCCCCTGCCTTATGACGTTGCCATTAAAACGGGAACGCCGCAGGCGTACAATACCGCCACGCAGAATTCAACCGTCGTGGGATTTTATCCGGCGCACGACCCTGAGATCGCCTTTGCGGTCGTAATTGAAAACGGCGAATATGCGAAATACACCGTAAGAAAGATCATTGACGCATATTACGGATATGAAACGGTGATAAACGACCTCGGCGACGGAAAATTTGAAAGCGTTATCAACCAATAAGAGATTTTTGACAAACAGGAGAAAACTAATTGAATTTTTTATCAAAAACCCTTTGACAAAATTCGCAAGTAATGTTATGATACAATATGTGATTATTTTCCAGTAAATACATATATGACATACCGATGTGAATTCACAAAGGAGGTTTTCAATTGAACATTGCACTTATAGCACACGATTCAAAAAAAGCTCTTATGATTCAGTTCTGCATGGCGTACAGCGGAATTCTGAGCAAGCACAGTCTTTGCGCAACGGGAACCACCGGCAAGCAGGTAAGCGAAGCCACCGGACTTAAAATTCAGCAGCATCTGACCGGAATTCAGGGCGGATGCCAGCAGATCGGTGCAAAGATCGCCTGCAACGAGATCGACCTTCTTTTATTCTTCCGTGACCCATTGAGCCGCAAGCCCAACGAGCCTAACGAACAGGATCTTTTAAGACTTTGCGACGTTCACAATATTCCCGTTGCAACGAATATGGCAACGGCAGACGCGCTGATTTTGGCCCTTGAAAGAGGAGACCTTGACTGGCGTGCAAATTCGACAGACAATAATATATTCTATTGATATTTTTAAATATTCAAAAGCTGTGAAAGGGAGAGTATCCCCGACGGATCGCTTTATTCAGAGAGGGCGCATACGGTGCGAGCGCCTAAAGCAGGTCAGGGAGAAGGACACCCTTAGAGCTTCTGCGTGACAAAGCGCAGACGTTGCCGGCGTTAAAGGCGTAACGAGTGGCCGTATTATGCGGCAACAAGGGTGGTACCGCGACACGTTGTCGTCCCTTTTGGGGAGGATAGCGTGTTTTTTTATTTCCTGACGGAAATGAAAAATGAATGATGAATAATGAATAATTGCGGTGTCCAAGCGACAGTCATAGATTGAGAAAGAGATAACTTTCGTGTCTGTCGCTGTGAATTCGGCTTCCGAAACTAAAGTTTCAGATTTCCTGACGGAAACCGCCGAATTCCAAACTTTTGCGAGAATCATCGCTCCGGGGCACCTGCCGCCCGCCTCACTGCGTTCGGCACTTCGGCAGACGCCCCTCCGCCTGATGCGCCTTCGGCGCATATCTCTCCCTCCGCCTCGTTTCACTCGGCACCTCCCTCATCAGAGGGAGGCAATGAATTGTGCTGCGCACATGAATAG
>CAYWXA010000124.1:0-2413 GCA_964462175.1 uncultured Oscillospiraceae bacterium | reverse complement strand
GCGAAGCCGTCCGAGCAGGTGCCCCGAGCGGTCAAGGCACGCTACTGTTTAGGTTTAAGTGTACCAAGAACCGTGAGGAAATACTTCGGGTCATCGGGGTCGTCAAAACAGCAGTCACGGTTTTGGTTGATTCGAACGTATTCCTCCATAGCTTTTTGAAGCAAGGTCAAATCGTTTTTGTTTATTCTCGAGTTGCCCTGCCCTTCCCATTCCTTGTTCTTTTCAATGAACACCGTCAGCACCGACTGGTCTGCGAGGTCATCCTCAACAATGAAGCGAGCAACTCTTCCGCCGAGCTTGCAGATAAGTTCGTTATCAAAGTACGCAACTTCACAGTTTTTCAGTTCACTAATTATGCGGTTTCTTTCACGAGTGATCTTTTTATCCTCCCTGCCGTTTTCACGAAGGGCTTGCCAGAGCGTCTTCTCGCATATCTCTTGGATAAGCGGAGGCTTGGTAGTGTGTCTGTCATTGCCCTTGAGGGGAATGTTACCGCCGAAGACTATGCGCTTGATAAGCTTCAATGCCGAGGAAGTCGGCGATATGACGTTGACGAAATACCTTCCTGTTGTCAGCTCGACAAAGCATTCCGCAGGATAAGATTCGCCATCGTGGTCGTTGATAAAGTGAAGCGTTTCGACGTCCTGTGCAATATGGTCAGCAAGGATGATTGCAACCTGAGAGCTGACTGTTCTCGGGTTGTTGACTCCAAGTGCTTTATTCTTTGCGTTTCTTACTTTATGTACGTTTGCATTTGCAGAGTGCATAATGCTGTCGTATATATCTGCAGTGAGGTAATCGGCTTCATATACGAGAACCGCTCTCTCAATTCTTGTGTATTTGGTGTCATCGGCTCCTTTGTTGGAGTAATGAAAAACGAGAGGCAAGAACTCATCAGCGCAGGGTTCTTCACTTTTGTCGATTCGCTTGGCACGGCTGACAATGCGCTTTTTGATCCGTTCGGGGTCGGTACCGTTTTTGGGGCAGTCGTACCAATAGCGAGCCTTGACATAATCTGAAATACACATCATATCAAAGAACACGCTCGTCTTTCCGCAAATCACACACATAATAAGCATTAAAATGATTAACAAAAAGACCAAAAGAATGATCATTTCATCGGTCAGACTACCGGCAAAACAAACACAAAGCGCAACGAACACAGCCGTCACGAGCAAATAAGGTAGTGCAATCAGGAAACGGCACAATGCCAAATTTTTAAGCTTTGGGAATTTCATTTTGCGCTCCTTATATAATCGTATACTCAAACATCTCGTAGTGCAGGCGGGTGCCTATGTCCGTTCCCTCGGGCAAAAGCGCCAAAGCGATGAACAACGGTTCTGCGGCGGGGTTTGCGTCATCACGCAGATAGGCGTATTCCCCTTCTATTTTAATAACTGTATAGTCTTTCGGTGTCATTGGGTACTCCTTAATCGATTTCTTTCAGAAGCACTATTACTTCTTTGGGGAGCTTGCCTCTGTTTTGAAGCGTATCTCTCGGGATATTATGTGCCAGATCGGCGATGCGATATACTTCGTCAAAATTGCCTTCGTCGATACTGCGAAGCATCGCACAGAAAACAGTTTTCAAAGCGGAGTATACCTGCGGGTCTTCGATCAGGCGCATTGATTTGTCGGCATCTGCGACGTTGACAAAATCCCAGAAGGGCTTTTCAAGGTTATCAATTCCACGGACACAGGCTTTGACCTTGTCGCCCAAGTTATCTTCATTATCGAGTTCTGAGATGAGTCGGGAAATAATCGTGCGGTTATATTCTGCCGATGGATTGATACGGATGTTGCAAAAGACACCGTGCAGATCAAGCAAGTCGTTATGAGTTAGCATCTATAATTCCTCCGTCTATGGATTATGGTAACAGTATACTATATAAACGGCGGAAATGCAACCGTGCGGTCGCTCCAACCGTAGATATCTTCCGTATCGGTAACGCAACCGTATTTACCGCTTTTCTGATACGAGTATGCGGAAGGTTTTAATATTTTCTTTTCTCTTAGCATACTCGCAATGATCCTCGGGCCGTTACCGGCGGCACACAAATCATAAATCATTTTGACCACGGGTGCGGTTTCCTCATCGATCAGCAGGTGACCTTTAACCTCGGGGTCTTTTTTGTATCCGTAAGGTATCTGTGTGCCGACCCGTTCACCGCGCTCGGCTTCTGCTTTGATTGGCACAGTACCTTCTATATAGATTTTGACGATTTAGATGAGTACGGCGATCCCAAGAAGAAACCCATCAAGCCGATGGTGTATACCAATATAGCCACCGACCACGAATTTATGTTTTCCGTCATATCCCGATAGCGTTTATTGTTAGGGGTATTCATACGGCCTTCCTTATTTCATCAGCTCGTCTGTCAGACGAATAATTTCGGGCGCTATTTTTTCACGC
>CAYWXA010000123.1:1236-2440 GCA_964462175.1 uncultured Oscillospiraceae bacterium | reverse complement strand
GAAACCCACGAGATATGCAGGCTGTGCTTGGAGGATAACTTCACCGAAGCAAGGCGCTTGGCGCTGAAATATCTCGACGTTGCAAATAAATTGTTTATTGACGTCAACCCCGTTCCCGTTAAGGAAGCGATGAATCTGATGGGTATGGGCGTCGGACCTTGCAGATTGCCGCTTTATGAGATGACCGACAAGGACAAAGCGGCGCTCAGAGAATCACTTGAGCGAGTCGGACTTGTAAAGTGATATATCTTTACACAGAACAAAAAATCACACATTAAGGAATGATAAAGCATGATCAAAGCTGTAATCAGCGGCTGTTGCGGAAAAATGGGCAGAGTCGTTGCAGACGTAATCAACGCACGAAGCGATATTGAAGTTATTGCCGGAATTGACGTATCTGTCAAGGAATGTGCCTTTACAGTATATGCCAAACCGCAGGAGCTGCCGCAGGTTCCCGACGTCATCATCGACTTCTCTCACCCATCGGCTTTGGGCGCTCTTTTGGAATACGCCATGACAAACGGCACCGCTTTGGTGTTGGCATCGACGGGATATGACGATGAACAGATAGCTAAGATAAAATCCGCATCTCACAGCGTACCGATATTCTTCACTGCGAATATGTCACTGGGCATCAACCTTTTGAGCGAGCTTGCAAAGAAGGCGGCGGCGGTTCTGGGCGGACAGTTTGACGTTGAGATCGTCGAAAAACACCATAACCAGAAGATCGATGCGCCGAGCGGTACTGCGCTGATGCTGGCGAACGCCATTAACGATGTGTCGGAAGATAAGTATAACTACATTTACGACCGCCACAGCGTGCGCCGCAAGCGTGACAAGTCGGAGATCGGAATTCACGCAGTCAGAGGCGGAACCATCGTCGGTGAGCACGAGGTCATCTTTGCAGGGCGTGACGAGGTCATCACTCTTTCCCATGCGGCATACTCGAAAGAGGTGTTTGCGGTGGGTGCAGTTAATGCGGCGGCGTTTATGTGCGGTAAAGATGCCGGACTTTACAGTATGGCAGATTTAATTTGATGTGCGAAGCCCCCTTCTTTGGAGACAAAGAGGGGGCGGTTTTTGTGCGGGAGGCGGGGCGGAGGCCGTCGTGCGCCATTTTTGGTTGAGCGAATGCGAAACTGAAATTGGGGCGGGGCGGAGGCCGTCGTGCGCCATTTTTGGTTGAGCGAATGCGAAACTGAAA
>CAYWXA010000123.1:0-1136 GCA_964462175.1 uncultured Oscillospiraceae bacterium | reverse complement strand
GGCGGGGCGGAGGCCGTCGTGCGCCATTTTTGGTTGAGCGAATGCGAAACTGAAATTGGGGCGTGACGGAGGGGACCCGCCACTTTCGGCACTGAGCAAACGCCTTGGCTGCCGCCGTGGGAGCGGAGCGACGTCTGTCGGATTGCGTTGCCGTTAGGCAACAGTATCCGACAGGTGGAGCGGAGCGGTAAAGCATCGCATATAAAAAAGCAGACGAAAACCGTCTGCTTTTGTTTTTAGTATATTCTGTAATTTCCCGAAAGCGCCAAAAGTGCGAAC
Organism: uncultured Oscillospiraceae bacterium; assembly: GCA_964462175.1. Lineage (GTDB taxonomy): Bacteria > Bacillota > Clostridia > Oscillospirales > Ruminococcaceae > Faeciplasma. Next base: position 857 of record CAYWXA010000123.1, on the reverse strand, counting down.
AGATACAGACAGTTGTCGTAATATCTGCGCTTGCCCAAACGCAAGGGGGTTTCCGTAAACTTTTTGATGCAAGCGATCGCCCTTTTCTTTTCCTCGGCGGTTGCATTTTCGCTGTTAAGTACGGCAATCGAGCCTTGAGCGAGTGTTGCAATAATTGCAGTAGGGTGCATTACCTCTTCCTCGGTGAATTTGCCATCGATTCGGGGAGCATATTCCATTGCATTGGGGTGTTCGGCAAAGAATTTCTGCAGGCGTGCAACGTTTTCGGCTTGCCAAGGATCAACGTTATACCATTCGGAATCAAGACCCAAGTTTGCAGCCGTGCGGTAGGAGTCGGAATAGAAACGGTCGATCCTTCTCTGATCGGGTCTGCCCCACGGAACGCCTGCAACGGGTGAGCCGTCATAATGAGCATAATCGGAGCAAAGACCCGTTTCGGGGTGGCAGGCTGTATGGAGATACTCTCTGGAAGCATCTGCGGCAGCCTTCCAGAAATCACGGTCACGCTCGTCTGCCCAAAGGGCGAACAACTCATAGAAATGAGGCAAATGATATGAGGGATCTGAAAACTCACAATCGGGTACGAACTTGATGAGCTTGTTGTCTAAATCCCACATCGTTACGCCGGGCTTATCGCCTTCGCCGTTGCGATGCAAACAATCACGCAAAATGGTTTTTGCCCACTCGGAATAGTTGTATATTCCCTCGCCGTCGCCCCAGCGATGAGATGCAAAGAAGAGCGCCATTGCATAGAATTCCTCGCCGTCGGGTGCGGGGCCGTCGGCATTCTTTTTGCCGCCGGGCGCACAGGACCAAGCGAAGTAGCCTGCGTGTCTGCCCTCAGTCATATACATATT
>CAYWXA010000122.1:0-2500 GCA_964462175.1 uncultured Oscillospiraceae bacterium | reverse complement strand
TTCAACTCAACAGTTGCGCCGGCTTCTTCGAGCTTAGCCTTGAGTTCTTCAGCTTCTGCCTTGGAAACGCCTTCCTTAAGAGCCTTAGGAGCAGCTTCTACAGCTTCCTTAGCTTCCTTAAGGCCGAGACCGAGAAGGTCCTTAACAGCCTTGATAACGCCCATCTTGCTGTCGCCGAAGGAAACGAGAACTACGTCGAACTCGGTCTTTTCAGCTTCTGCAGCAGCAGCTCCGCCTGCAGCGGGAGCAGCAGCGATAGCAGCGGTTACGCCAAATTCTTCCTGGATTGCATCAACGAGCTCCTTGAGTTCCAAAACGGAAAGAGCCTTGATGTCTTCAACAAACTTCAAAATCTTTTCAGATGCCATGATAATAAATCTCCTTTTAGTAATATTTTGTTTGATTATGCTGCTTTGTAATTATGCGGCAACGATTTCAGGCTGATAATTAAGCAGCCTCTTCTTCGAGCTTTGTTGCCAAAGCGTCGAGGGTAGCAGCGAGCTTCTGGATGGGACCCTGGAGGGAACCAACGAGCTGTGCCAAAAGAACTTCCTTGGAAGGGATCTTGGAAAGAGCGTTAACGCCTGCAGCGTCATATACTTCTTCGCCAATGAAGCCAGCCTTAAGGGTGAAGTTCTCGTGAGTTTCGGCATACTTGCCGAGGATTCTTGCAGCAACGGTTTCGTCATCGGCAGAAACTGCGATAGCAGTCGTACCGTTGAGAACGTCGGTAATTCCTTCGTATCCGCAGTTGTTGAAAGCAAATCTGAGAAGAGTGTTCTTTTCTACAGAGTACTTAACGCCTGCTTCACGGAGTTCCTTACGGAGCTTGGTGTCGTCTTCAACAGAGATACCGGAGTAGTCAACCAAGACACCTGCCTTGGCACTCTTGAGCAACTCTTCGAGAGCGGCAACCTTAGCCTTTTTCTCGTTAAGAACGTTTGCGTTGGGCATTTTTTTCACCTCTTTGGTTAAAAATTTGAAATGCACCGTTTCATTATATAAAAGAAAAACCCTTTCTTCGCATATAAGACAAAGAAAAGGACATAAAGCAAAAATATCACTTTAAAATCTTTCCTCGGTTGGATTTACACGACCCAAAACTTATTGCTTCAAGCCGCAACCTACTGTCTTAAGAAACGATTGCACATAAGAATATATCACATCCCGTGCAGTTTGTCAAGCAAAACTTTTCAAACTGCACGAAATATTGATATTGAATTGATTTCCCGTTACTTTGGGTAACGGGGGCGAAGAAATTGGCGAAGCCAATTTGCTTCGAAAATTCGATATCGGCAATACTTTCCTTTAGGTCAAGTGTGCCATATCGTATTTTTAAACGCCGTACTTAGCAGTGCTTACCTTGATACCTACGCCCATGGTAGAGGAAACTACGATAGACTTGAGGTACTGACCCTTTGCAGCAGCAGGCTTTGCCTTAACGACAGCGTCAACCAAAGCGTTGAAGTTTTCTTCAAGCTTTTCAGCGCCGAAGGAAGCCTTGCCGATGGGGCAGTGGATGATGTTGGTCTTGTCAAGACGGTATTCGATCTTACCGGCCTTTGCTTCAGCAACAGCCTTAGCAACGTCAGGGGAAACGGTACCTGCCTTGGGGTTAGGCATAAGTCCGCGGGGACCCAAGACCTTACCGAGACGGCCTACAACGCCCATCATATCAGGGGATGCGATAACAACGTCGAAGTCCATCCAGTTTTCCTTCATGATCTTGTCAACGTATTCAATACCGCCAACGTAGTCAGCACCTGCAGCCTTTGCAGCTTCATACTTGTCTTCCTTGCAGAAAACGAGTGCTCTTACGGTCTTACCGGTACCGTGGGGCAATACTACTGCGCCACGAACCTGCTGGTCAGCGTGACGGGAGTCAACGCCCAAACGGATATGGATTTCGATAGTCTCATCGAACTTAGCCTTTGCGTTAGCGCTTGCGAGCTCAACAGCTTCGTTGGAATCATAGAGCTTTGTTTTGTCAACAACTTTAAGAGTGTCGACATATTTCTTTCCGTGTTTCATTATAATAAATTCTCCTTCATATATAGTGGTGGTACTGTCACTCCAGTTTGAGTGCAGCTAGCGGAAAAGGATATTCCTCCCACTTTATACAGCCCTTATAAGGCTGATTGATGTCAGTCGACTACTGTTACGCCCATTGAACGAGCTGTACCTGCTACCATGCTCATTGCAGCTTCAACGGAACCTGCGTTGAGATCGGGCATCTTCTGCTCTGCGATTGCTCTTACCTGATCCTTGGTGATGGTTGCAACCTTGGTCTTGTTAGGTACACCTGAGCCGGACTCGATACCGCATGCCTTCTTAATAAGAACGGCTGCCGGAGGAGTCTTGGTGATGAATGTAAAGGAACGGTCAGCGTAAACCGTGATCACAACGGGGATGATAAGACCCATGTCGTTCTTGGTTCTTTCGTTGAAGTCCTTGGTGAATGCCATGATGTTAACGCCGTGCTGACCGAGTGCAGGGCCAA
>CAYWXA010000121.1:0-2521 GCA_964462175.1 uncultured Oscillospiraceae bacterium | reverse complement strand
AGCGGTGTCGCCTGCGGCGACATATCTGCCCCCACCCCTGCCCCTCCCCCGCAGTCGGGGGAGGGGTTTTGTGCCCCGCAGCGCACTTCTCCCATTAAAAACTGTAAAACTGTACAAAACTAACACTTTAATGTGATAAATTTTTTGTATTTCGTAGATTGACACCTGTCCGCAAGAGAAGTATAATTGATAATAATATATCATAGTTATATGATATGAATATATTCTAACGGAGGAAATCAAAATGAGAGTTTACAACTTCAGTGCAGGGCCTGCAATTTTGCCCGAAGAAGTCCTTAAAAAAGCGGCAGAGGAGATGCTTGAATACGGCTCCTCAGGACAGTCTGTAATGGAGATGTCACATAGATCAAAGGAATATCAGGCGATCATCGACGGCGTTGAAGCTAAACTCCGCGCAGTTATGAATATCCCCGAAAACTACAAGGTCTTGTTCCTTCAGGGCGGCGCATCAAGCCAGTTCGCAATGATCCCCCTTAACCTGATGAACAAAAACAATAAGGCCGACTTCGTTCTGACGGGTCAGTGGGCAAACAAGGCGTATCAGGAAGCAAGCCGCTACGGCAAGTGCAACGCCGTTGCATCTTCAAAAGATAAGACCTTCTCCTATATCCCCGAGCTGGATGAATCCAAGTTCGACCCCGAGGCAGACTATTTCCACATTTGCTATAATAACACCATTTACGGCACCCGTTTTAATGATCTTCCCGACACCAAGGGCGTTCCGATAGTTGCGGATATGTCCTCCTGCATTCTTTCCGAGCCCGTTGACGTAAGCAAGTACGGAATGATCTATGCAGGCGCACAGAAGAATATGGGCCCTGCGGGACTCACCGTTGTCATCATCCGTGAGGATCTCATCGGCAACGCTATGGACGTTACCCCCACCATGTTCAACTATCAGACCCACGCAGACAACGGATCTATGTATAACACTCCCCCGACCTACGGCATTTATATCTTGGGTCTTGTTCTCGAATGGGTCGCTGAAAAGGGCGGACTTGAGGCAATGGCAAAGCTGAACGCTGAAAAGGCTGCAATTTTGTATGACTTCCTCGATTCTTCCAAGCTCTTCAAGGCAACCGTTACGGGCAAGGACAGATCTATGATGAACGTGCCCTTCGTTACGGGCAACGAGGAGCTTGATGCCAAGTTCGTTTCCGAAGCCAAGAAGGCAGGACTTATCAACATCAAGGGTCACCGTTCCGTCGGCGGTATGCGTGCATCCATCTACAACGCAATGCCCATCGAGGGCGTCAAGGCGCTGGTCGAATTTATGAGAAAGTTTGAGGCTGAAAATGTATAATATTTTAACACTTAACAAGATCGCCGCAATCGGCACGGATAATTTTGACAAAGCTAAATATAACGTGGGCGAGGCCGTTGCCTCTCCCGATGCGATAATGGTCCGCTCGGCATCAATGCTCGATATGCAGTTTGAGGATAATCTCGTTGCTATTGCAAGAGCAGGCGCAGGCGTCAACAACATTCCCGTTGACCGTTGCTCCGAAGAGGGTATCTGCGTATTCAACACCCCCGGCGCAAACGCCAACGCAGTTAAGGAGCTTGTAATTGCAGGACTTTTGCTTGCTTCCCGTAAGGTCACCGACGCTATCGACTGGGCAAAGACCCTAAAGGGTAACGGCGCAGAAGTTCCCAAGCAGGTTGAAAAGGGCAAGGGACAGTTCGCAGGCCCCGAAATTATGGGCAAGACCTTGGGCATCGTAGGATTGGGCGCAATCGGCGTCAAGGTCGCAAACACAGCGCTTTCTTTGGGTATGAAGGTCGTCGGATACGACCCGTTCCTCTCCGTCAATGCGGCACTCGGACTCAAGCCGAACGTTAATGTTGTAAAGTCCCTCGCTGAGGTTTATGCCGCAGCAGATTACATAACCTTGCATTTGCCTTACAATGCTGACACCAAGGATACCGTCTGCGCCGAATCGATCGCAAAGATGAAGAATGGCGTTAAGATCTTGAACTTCGCAAGAGGCGAGCTTGTCAACAACGCCGACATTATTGCGGCACTTGAGGACGGCAAGGTGAGCTGCTACGTCACCGACTTCCCCAACGACGATGTAATCGGCGTTAAGAACGTCGTTGCAATTCCCCACCTCGGCGCATCCACTCCCGAATCGGAAGACAACTGTGCATATATGGCGGCGATCGAGCTTATTGACTACATCGAAACGGGCAAGATCACCAACTCGGTAAATCTTCCCAACTGTGAGCTTGCAAAGACTGCTGACCATTTGGTTTGCGTAATCCACAGAAACGTTCCCGCAATGTTTGCCCAGATCACAGCAGTTATCTCTGCGGCAGGCGGCAACATTGAAAACGTTGTATCTAAAGCCAAGAAGGATTGGGCATACACGATGATGGACGTTACAGGCGACGTTGCAAAGGCTTGCGCTGAAATCAATAACATCGACGGCGTCACGAAGGTAAGAGTTATCTGATGATACGTAAAAAGAAAAGACCTCCTCACGGGGGTCTTTTTTGT
>CAYWXA010000120.1:0-2525 GCA_964462175.1 uncultured Oscillospiraceae bacterium | reverse complement strand
TACCGAGCTGTGCGGCAGCGCCCAAAAGCAAGCTCTTGGGGTTTGCGATCAAGGGACCGAAGTCGGTCATTGCGCCGACGCCCATAAAGATGATGCAGGGGTAGATGCCCAGCTTAACGCCGAGATACAAAACGTCCAAAAGACCGACGGTCACCGTGGTGCCCAAGAGGTCCTGCGTTACGTAAGAATAGTTTGCGGAATATGTGTCGATAAATTCCTGAGTGATCTCAGCTCCGCCGAAGAGATCCCAGTGAACGTGTCCGCCGCAGAACAATATCTCGTGGAACATCTCAGCACCGGGAAGGTTGGTGAGTAACATACCGAATGCGATGGGAAGAAGGAGCATCGGCTCAAACTTCTTAACGATCGCAAGATATAAAAGCACGCAGGAGATCGCAAGCATAATGAGAACTTTCCAGTTGTTTGCGATCATTGCAAAGCCTGTTGTTGTCAAAAAGTCTAAAATTGCGCTCATGATTATGTCCTCTTATAAATAATTATTCGATAACGCAAAGAACGTCACCGGTGGAAACGGTTGAATTCTTGGTTGCGGAAACGCTTACGACCTTACCGGACTTGGGAGCCATGATCTCGTTTTCCATCTTCATAGCTTCAAGGATCATCAAAACGTCGCCTTCGTTAACGGTCTGGCCGGCAGTGACGTTTACGTTCAAGATAGTGCCGGGCATAGGAGCGCTGACGGTGGTTGCGCCTGCAGAAGCCTGAACGGGAGCTGCGGGTGCAGCGGCAGGAGCGGGAGCAGCTGCGGGAGCGGTGTTAACTTCGTTTGCGGAGATCTCTTCGATTGCGACCTCATAGTTTGTTCCGTTTACATTAACGCGATAGTGCTTCATAATTAAATACCTTCCTTTATTATATCAGATTTTCTTAATTGACTTGATTCTGATTGCCGATACGTCTGTTCCAAGTTCCTCGGCAATTACAGCGGATACTGCCGCAATAAGTTCCTGTCTGTTTTCGATGGGAGCCTGTGCAGGTGCTGCTGCAGCAACGGGAGCAGTCTTGACTTCAGACGCCTTAGCATCACCGTTTCCTTTAAGCGCTCTGATTACTGCGCTCATAAGATAGCAAAGAATGATAATGCAGATAAGACCGAAGAAAACGATGCCCAAGCCCATTCCTACGACGAGTGCCATTGAGGGTTCGGTAGTGCTTGCAATGATTGACATAATTTTGCCTCCTTTCAAAAAATCCAATCAAATTTAATGTAACATATTTTATTTTTTTTTGCAACAAGTTTGTCGGAATTTTCACAATTTTTACGATGTGGCACAAAACAGGACGCAAAAAACCTGCCTCGTTATGCAAAAAACATATAAGCGAAAAAACTTTTGAAAAAACATTGAAATCATTTTCACAAAACTATGGTATTTTTCTAAAGATGATGTTATAATGATTATAAATATCGAAACGCTCATAGCGTTTCCGGAAGCCGATGAAATCAGCTTCGGCAATTTGAAATTGTTATAAATTTGAAATTGCTCTATAATCATTGCAAAGGTTAACGGAGATAACTGTTTATGATAACTAATATTGACGGGATCAATATAAATTATGAGAAAAAGGGCGAAGGCGAATTCGTTTTGTTCTTGCACGGCTGGGGCTCGAACATCAAGCTCTGGCAGGGACTGATGGATACGGTCACGCCGAAATATACGGCGCTTGCGCTTGATATGCCCGGCTTCGGCGAAAGCGATGAACCGAAGGAAGCTTGGAGCGTTGACGACTACGTTGACTTCGTTTTGAAGTTTGTCGATCTGTTCAAGCCGGAGAGCTTGGTGCTTGTCGGTCACAGCTTCGGCGGCAGGGTCATCATCAAGATGCTTAACCGAAAGCTGCCCTTTGAAGTTAAAAAGATAATTCTCATCGACTCGGCGGGAATCAAGCCGAAAAAGACGTTCAAACAAAAAATCAGCCTTTTAGCATATAAAACAGGCAGAAAAATAATGGAAACAAAGCCTTTGAAGGCAATGTTCCCCGATGCTGTTGAGAATATGCGTAAAAAGCGGGGTTCCGCCGATTATAACTCGGCAACGCCCGTTATGCGTGAAACGCTTGTCAAGGTCGTGAATGAGGACCTGACCGAGCTTTTGCTGAACATCAAGGCTTCGAGTCTGCTTATCTGGGGCACCAATGACACCGCCACTCCCCTATCGGACGGCGAGAAAATGGAGAAGCTCATCCCCGATGCAGGGCTCGTCAAGGTGCAGGGTGCGGGGCATTACTCCTTCCTTGAAGCGCCCGAGCTTGTGTCAAGGGTCGTTAAGTCGTTTTTGAAAATTAATTGAACGGAGAGATTTTGTGGATCTTTTTGAGAAAATTCAGTTTGGAATAATCGCTGTTCTTTACGGCATTTTGAGCCTTAACTATATTTTGGCGACGATGATGGCTGTCCGCCATTACGTTCATATGTTCCAGCTTAATTCATATAAGCCGAAGGTGCAGATCAAGTGGATATGGCAGAACTCCCGTAATCAGCTTTTTGTAAACCTTGCGATGGTTGC
>CAYWXA010000119.1:0-2630 GCA_964462175.1 uncultured Oscillospiraceae bacterium | reverse complement strand
AAGCCGGAGTGTACAACACCGCCGTACTTTCTGAGGTCGAGGTACCACTCAAGGGATTCCTTTTCCATGCCCATATCGTCCATCTTCTTGACGAGGACGTCATAGTTTTCCTCACGCTGAGAGCCGCCGATGAGTTCTCCGACACCGGGAACCAAAAGGTCGCAAGCCGCAACGGTCTTGCCGTCGGGGTTTATCTTCATATAGAAAGCCTTGATGTCCTTGGGGAAATCGATGAGGAATACGGGACCCTTTGCAACCTTCTCGCAAATGTAGATCTCGTGCTCCTTGGCAAAGTCCATACCCCACTCAACGGGGAATTCGAACTTCTCGCCCGAGTTCTTCAAATAGTCAACGGCTTCGGTATAGGTGATGACCTTGAAGTCGGAGTTGACAACGCTGTTAAGCTTTTCAATAAGGGTGTGATCCTTATCAACGAAGTCGTTGAGGAACTTGAGCTCATCAGGGCAAGTGTCCATAACGTCCTTGATGACATACTTAAGCATTGCTTCCATTACAGCCATATCGCCCTTGAGGTCGCAGAATGCCATTTCAGGCTCGATCATCCAGAATTCGGAAGCGTGGTAAGGTGTGTTGGAGTTTTCAGCTCTGAAGGTAGGACCAAAGGTATATACCTTGCCCAAAGCAAGAGCGAAAGGCTCAACGTGGAGCTGACCCGAAACGGTCAGACAAGCGTGCTTGCCGAAGAAGTCTTCAGCATAGTTAGCGTCCTCACGGTTTGTAACGGTGAATGTTTCACCTGCGCCTTCTGCATCGTTACCGGTGATGAGAGGTGTGTGGATATAAGTAAAACCGTTGGAACGGAAGAATTCGTGGAGCGACTGGCTGATTACAGAACGGATCTTGAATACAGCCATAAAGGTGTTGGTTCTGGGGCGAAGGTGAGGAATCTCACGCAGGAATTCAAGGGAGTGACGCTTTTTCTGCAAAGGGTATGCAGAGTCGCACGCACCCAAGAGCTCAGCTTCGGTAGCATTTATCTCAAAGGGCTGCTTTGCTTCGGGTGTGATAATAAGCTTGCCGGTTATCTTAACGGCGCAGCCTGTCAAAAGCTTTGAAATGTCGGCAAAATTGTTTATCTTCTCATCTTCATAAACTATCTGGCAGCAACTGAAGCAGGAGCCGTCATTAAGTGAAATGAAGCCGATTTTGTTATTGGAGCGGTTGGTTCTTATCCAGCCTTCAACGGTGACTAATGCACCTTCGGTAAGCTCGTCCTTGGGGCAAAGTCCCTTAACGCTCTTGTAGATCTCATCAATTAAATACTTGCTCATATTTTCAATCTCCTTTAAAGAGTTCAATATTCTTTTATTATATTACCGCCAAGCGATAAAGTCAAGATTTTGTATGCAATACAGCGAAAAAAGAGCACCCGACGCGGCAGGTGCTGCTTTATCATTGATTATCCTCCTCGTGAGGATAGAACCTGTCGGCAAGAATAAAATGCACGCCGTCAGTTCCAACGACGATATGCTCCAAAAGCTCGACGTCCATCGGTCTTACCATATCCTTAACGCTCTTTGTGGTTATCAGATCCGTAGGAGAAGGCTTGCAGTTACCGATAGGATGGTTATGCGCCAGAATAATTTGCGAACAGTTGGTTCTTAATATCTCCTGGAATACTTTTCTTGCATCAAGCCGCACGGAGCCGATATCCCCTCGGTTTATCAAGATGATGTCAAGAAGCTTGAGCCTGTCGTCAAAACAGGCGAGTTTGATCTGTTCGTCAGGAACACCGAAGAACTGCGTTTTGAAGAATTCAACGAGGCTTTCAGACGTATCAAGGATCGTTCCCAAACGTTTTTCGGCGTTAAGCTTGACGCAAAGTTCGGGAATGATTTTTAGAAGCGTTGCGGCGTTGTCACCGATACCCGAAACGGTTTTAAGGTCTTCAAATCTCGCAGAAAATACCGAGTTAAGGTCACCGAAGCGATTTATCAAATTGTGAGCATACTCATTCGTATCGCACTGAGGTATGGCGAAGAACAGAAGAAGTTCAAGGATCTGATGTTCTTCAAATGTGGAAAGACCGTTTTCAAGAAACTGCTTTTTCAATCTCAAGCGATGTCCTTTATGCAGATTTTCATCCTTCATTTTCCGTCACTTCCCTATATTTCGATATCTATATATTACAACTAACACAGCGGTTTTGTCAATATAAAATCCCCCTGCAAAGTGAGCAGAGGGATCTTTGTTATTTAGTTCAGCGGGTAGCTTACAGCGCCGAAGAGGGCGTGATAGAGAAGATAGATCGCATCATTCTTATCTACCGAACCGTCGCCGTTGAAGTCGCAGGACTGGTTGAGGGGATATGTATCCTCGCCGAAGAGAACGCTGTAGAGCAGGTAGATAGCGTCGTTTTTGTCGACTGAGCCATCGCCGCTCATATCGCCGGATTCAACGTCTTTTTGTCTGTATACTGCACGGCATTCCGAGCAGGTATAAACGACCGTATGCTCATCCTCCTGCACGCCGTCGTCCCAATCGTGCGGGTTGGTTTCAATTGCAGAGCACATTTCCATTTTGGTGAGGTCAAAGCCTTCGCAATATCTGATGTGGTCGTCATTATCAAGCTTTTCCCAGTCGCCAAAGTCGTGGTCACCGTCGCAGAA
>CAYWXA010000118.1:0-2797 GCA_964462175.1 uncultured Oscillospiraceae bacterium | reverse complement strand
CGCAATTCTGCCCTATAATCCCCCTGCAAAACCCGCTTTTTTGTTCAATCCTACATTTATTTTTCAAGCTGTTGACAGCACACTTTTATTATGGTATATATTAGACATTGAGATAGAGGTGCAGTATCTTATCAGTAAGCGCATTTGAACGTCTGCCGGGACGGCGCCGAAAGGAAGAACTGCCGAAGACATTCCCTCGGCGATGGAATGATCTGGCGGAACGGACCAAGAACGCTTCGCTGTCGCAAAAATGCGGAGAGCTATCTGCCCTTTGTTTTACAGATCTATATCTTAAAACTTATCGGTATCGGCAGCGGCTTTTGATTTTTAAAAGCGCTGCTTTTTTGATTTTAGCGATTCGTAATCCATATATTTTCGGAGGCGTGAAATATGAAAAAGACAGTTTTTACAGGAGCAGCAACCGCAATTATTACCCCCTTCAAGAACGGCAAGATCGACTATGAAGCGTATGAAAAGCTTGTCGAGTGGCAGATCGGGCAAGGCATCAGCGCAATCGTTGTTGCAGGTACTACGGGCGAAGGCTCGACCCTTACCGACAAAGAGCACAAGGATATTATCAAGTTTACTGTTGACAAGGTTAACGGCAGAGTGCCCGTTATTGCAGGAACAGGCTCAAATGATACGGCGTATGCTATCGAGCTGACGAAGTTTGCCTGCGAGGCAGGTGCGGATGCGATGCTGGTCGTATCTCCCTACTATAACAAGGCTACCCAGAAGGGCTTGATTGCAAGCTTTACAGCAATTGCAGATGCTTCCACAAAACCGATTATTCTTTACAACGTGCCCTCAAGAACAGGCTGTAATATTTTGCCCGAAACTGCGGCAGCTCTGGCAGAGCACCCCAATATTGTTGCAATTAAAGAGGCAAGCGGAAACATCTCACAGATCGCACAGCTTGCACGTTTGACCGCAGGAAAGCTGGATATCTATTCGGGCAACGACGATCAGATCGTTCCCGTTATGTCGTTGGGCGGCAAGGGCGTGATCTCCGTTCTTTCAAACCTTATGCCCAAGGAGACTAACGACATCTGTATGGATTATTTAAACGGCGATCACGAGAAGGCGCTCAATAAACAGCTTGAGCTTTTGCCTTTGGTCGATGCGCTGTTTTGCGAGGTCAACCCCATTCCCGTTAAGGCGGCAATGGCGGCAATGGGCTTCGGCGAAAACAGCCTGCGTCTGCCTTTGACACCTATGGAAGAAAAGAACGAAGCAGTTTTGCTTGACCTTATGAAGGAGCAGGGACTTATATGATCTGCAATAACATAAGCATTATTGACGGCGTCCTGCACTTTGCAGGGCAAGATACCGTTTCGCTTGCAAAGAAGCACGGCACTCCCCTATACCTTATGGACGAGGAGAAGATAAGGGAAAACTGCCGCAAATATAAGACTGCGCTTGATGAATATGCCGAAAACGGCGCAATCGCTCTTTATGCCAGCAAGGCGGCAAGCTTTAAGAGGATGTATGAGATCGTTGCCGAGGAAGGCTTGGGAATTGACACCGTTTCCTGCGGGGAGATATACACCGCCCTCAAGGCAGGTTTCCCTATGGAGCGTGCATATTTTCAGGGCAACAACAAGACCGACGATGATATCCGTTTTGCGATGGATAACGGCGTGGGATATTTCGTTTGCGACAACGTTGAAGAGGTGGATGCGATCAGCCGAATTGCAGGCGAGAAGCATATCACCCAGAAGATCCTTTTGCGCTTGACCCCCGGAATTGACCCGCACACTTACGACGAGGTCGCAACGGGCAGAGTCGATTCAAAATTCGGCACGGCAATTGAAACGGGTCAGGCGTTTGAAATTGCTTCACACACACTCTCTTTGCCGAATATTTCCCTTGAGGGATTCCACTGTCACGTAGGCTCGATGGTCTTTGAATCGAGCGTGTTCATTCGCAGCGCTGCGGTCATGCTTGAATTCATCAAAGAGATGAGATCAAGATGCGGATATATTACCAAAATACTTGACTTAGGCGGCGGATATGGTGTAAGATATACGGGTGAGGACCCATATATTGATGTTTATGACAATATAAGACAAGTTTGCGAGTACGTTAAAGCGAAGTGTTCCGAGCTTGATATCGACTTTCCTTCCCTTCGCCTTGAACCGGGAAGAAGCATCGTTGCCGATGCGGGTATGACCCTTTATACAGCGGGTACCGTCAAGAGAATTACGGGTTATAAGAATTACGTTTCCGTTGACGGCGGAATGACCGACAACCCCAGATTTGCCCTTTACGGCTCGAAGTATACCGTTATGACAGCCAACAAGGCGAGCGAGCCTTTGGAATTGGTTGCTGATCTGGTAGGAAGATGCTGTGAATCGGGCGACGTTATTCAGCCCGAGGTTATGTTCCCCCAGTCGATTCAGCGTGGCGACATCGTTGCCGTTCTGACTACGGGAGCATATAACTACTCGATGGCATCGAACTATAACCGTGTGGCAAGACCGCCTGTCGTTATGCTCAACAAGGGCGATGACTACGTTGCGGTCAAGCGTGAGAGCTTGGAGGATATTGTTGGGTTGGATATTTAATATCGCCGAAGGCGATCCGCCGCAAGGCGCCACCTTTTTGGGAACCGACAGCCGAACGGCTGACTGAGGGGGGAAACTCCCTCCGCCTCATTTCATTCGGCACCTCCCTCTTGAGGGAGGCTTTAAGCGGAGCGCCGTCTGCGAAGGGTGGCGGAGCCGTCCGAGCAGGTGGCGAGGAGCGAAATGATGCATCAGATTTGGGTATACAACAAAACTTACATCTTCGGAGG
>CAYWXA010000117.1:0-2820 GCA_964462175.1 uncultured Oscillospiraceae bacterium | reverse complement strand
CGGGAGGTGCCGGGCTTGTCGAGGCGGAGGGAGAGATATGCAAACGTAACTTACCGTAAAAACGCAGCGAGGCGACGTCGCTTGCGGGAGTGGCAACGAGCAAGCGGTGGAGCCGAGCGGTCAGTCTGCGCATAACCACCGCTCGCCACGGCACGCCCCCTGCCGATGCACCTGCGCCGCATCGGCGTGTCTGCCACGGCTCGCTCCGCTGCCGTATTCCAAAAATTTCGTGAAAATTTTCGCAACCCCCTTGACAAATTATACGGGGTGTATTATAATATCTGCTGTAAAGTTTTTAAGCTTTACACTAAAATCAAGATTTTGTGCCTTGTGCTGAAAGGAAACGGGTGATATTGTGGCTAAGGATCTTAAATTTGCAGCTCTTTTGGATATTTACGGCGGAGTTTTGACCGACAAACAAAGAGACGTTTTGGATCTCTATTATAATGAGGACCTCTCTTTGTCCGAAATTGCAGCCAACGATGAAATTTCCCGTCAGGGCGTGCGTGATTCGATCAAGCGAGGCGAGGAGACCCTTCTTGAGCTTGACGAAAAGATCGGTGTTATCGCCCTTTTGGAGCAGTACGATGCCCTTCTGGCTCACGTCAAGGCAAAGTGCGATGAGATCATCGCAGACTGTAAGTCGTATACAACCACCAAGAGCGTAATTGAAAAGCTCGAAAATATAAAATCCGATATCGACTCGAACGTTCGATAAGCGAAAGGAAGAGTAAATGGCGTTTGAAGGATTGAGCGAAAAGCTTGGCGCAGTATTTAAAAAGCTCAAATCTCGCGGCAGACTGACCGAGGCAGACGTTAAGGCTTCAATGCGTGAGGTCAGAATGGCTCTGCTTGAGGCGGACGTAAGCTTCAAGGTCGTTAAGGACTTTGTCGCAAAGGTCACCGAGAGATGCGTCGGCGCTGACGTTTTGGAAAGCCTGACCCCTGCTCAGCAGGTTATTAAAATAGTAAATGAGGAGCTCATCGCTCTGATGGGCGAATCGAATTCGAAGATCAACTTCCCCAGCAAGCCCCCGTGTGTCATTATGATGTGCGGACTTCAGGGTAGCGGTAAGACCACCCACGCTGCGAAGCTTGCAAAATATTTCAAGGGTATGGATAAACGTCCCCTGTTGGTAGGATGTGACGTCTATCGACCTGCAGCTATCGACCAGCTCAAGATCGTCGGTGAGCGTGCAGGCGTGCCCGTTTTTGAAATGGGTCAGATCGACCCGAGAACGATCGTAAAGGAAGCTTTGAAGCACGCTCGTGACTACGGCAACGACATCGTTTTGTTGGATACCGCCGGACGACTTCACATTGATGAAGAGCTGATGCAGGAGCTTAAAGACATTAAGGAGATTGCCCAGCCCCACGAGATAATCCTCGTCGTGGACGCAATGACCGGTCAGGACGCAGTTAACGTTGCAAAGAGCTTTGACGATGCTCTGGGCATCCACTCGGTAATTCTGACCAAGCTGGACTCGGACACCAGAGGCGGTGCGGCGCTTTCAGTTCTGGCAGTTACCGGTAAGCCTATCAAATTCGTCGGTATGGGCGAAAAGCTCGATGAATTTGAGGTGTTCCATCCTCAGAGAATGGCGTCCCGAATCTTGGGTATGGGCGATATGCTCACGCTAATTGAAAAGGCGCAGACCACATTTGACGATAAGGAAGCCGAAAAGCTTGCCGACCGAATGAGCGAAGGCAAATTTGACTTTAACGACCTTTTGGAGCAGACCAAGCAGATACAGAAAATGGGCTCGCTCCAGTCGATTCTGTCGATGATGCCTGGCGGCAACAAGGTCGACCCCGGACAGATCGACGAGAAGCAGATCCCCCGTATGGAAGCGATGATTCTTTCAATGACTCCTGCGGAGAGAGAAAAGCCGTCACTCATCAATCCTTCAAGAAAAAGGCGAATCGCCGCAGGCTCGGGCACGAGAGTTGAGGACGTCAACCGACTCATCAAGCAGTATGAGCAGATGCAAAAGCTTATGAAGCAGATGGGCATTACAGGCTCGGGCAGAAACGGCAAGGGCAAACGCAAAAAATTCGGCGCAGGAATCCCGAAAGACTTCCTCAAAAATTTTGAGGGAATGTAAAACAAAGTTGATTAACCTATAGCGTATGTCAAAAGGTTAATATATATTGAAATCACAATTTGGAGGTGCAAACAAAATGGCAGTAAAGATCAGACTCAGAAGAATCGGCGCTAAGAAGGCTCCCTTCTACAGAATCGTAGTTGCTGATTCCAGATATCCCAGAGACGGTCGTTTCATCGAAGAGATCGGTTACTATGATCCTACCACCGAGCCCACTACCCTCAAGGTAGACGCTGAAAAGGCTCAGAAGTGGGTATCCACCGGCGCACAGCCCACCGACACCGTTAAGGCTCTCTTCAAGAAGAACGGCATCCTCTGATTTTAAAATTATGATCCATCCTTTCAGCAAGGCAAACACCACAAAAATTACCCCCTGCCTTGCTGAATTTAACGGGATCAAAATGGGGAAAAGCTTAACTTTAAGGAGTATTACAAGCTATGAAAGAGCTTTTGAAAACAATAGTAACAGGTCTTGTTGATGATAAGGACGCTATTGAGATTACAGCGGACGAGCCCAACGCAGAAGGCGTTGTGGTATATCATCTTCACGTTGCCCCCTCTGACATGGGCAGAGTTATCGGCAAGCAGGGCAGAATTGCCAAGGCAATCAGAGTTTTGATGCGTGCAGGCGCTGCAAGAACCAACGAGAAGATAATGGTCGAGATCGACTAAAGACCTTTTGGCAGCCTGACGGGTAGTCGGGCTGTTTTTATTT
>CAYWXA010000116.1:0-2936 GCA_964462175.1 uncultured Oscillospiraceae bacterium | reverse complement strand
TCTTCAACCAACATCGAATTTCTGAAGAACAGGGAAACCGTCCAGACTGCGCTGATGGCAACCAGCACGTACACCACTCTTGACATAAGCGATGCTGCCCCTCCGAACAGATATGCAACCAGGTCAAAGCTGAAAATGCCCACCAAGCCCCAGTTGATTCCGCCGATGATCAAAATTGCCAGACAAAGTCTATCGAGAAATTTCATATGAACACTCCTTTACTTCTTTTCAGTTATTCTTTCCCAAGTTTAATATTTTTATGCAAAAACAGTTTACAAAAGTTTTCCTTCAAGGTATAATCACATTGTAACGATTTCGTTTTGAAAGGAAGATTTTGAATATGAAGTTCGGATATTTCGACGACCAAAACCGTGAATACGTCATCACTCAGCCAAAGACCCCCTACCCCTGGATAAACTATCTGGGCACGGAAGGCTTCTTCTCGCTGATTTCCAACACCGCAGGCGGATACTGCTTCTATAAGGATGCACGGCTTCGCCGCATCACCCGCTATCGCTATAACAACGTGCCTATAGATATGGGCGGAAGATATTTCTATATCAACGACGGCAAGGACGTTTGGAGTCCCTCCTGGAGTCCTGTCAAAACTGATTTGGACTGTTACACCTGCCGCCACGGTATGGGTTATACCGTAATTAAAGGCGAAAAGAACGGCATTGAAGCCGAGACCACCTTCTTCGTTCCCGTTAACTATAACGGCGAGGTTCAGAAGGTCGTATTGAAGAATACTTCGAATGAGGACAAGCACTTCGAGCTTTATTCTCTGGTTGAATGGTGCCTTTGGGACGCCAACGACGACTCCACCAACTTCCAGCGCAACTTCTCAACCGGTGAAGTCGAGGTTCACGGCTCGACCATCTTCCACAGAACTGAATATAAAGAGCGCAGAGACCACTTCGCATTCTATCACACCACCGCCGACATCACCGGCTTTGACACCGACCGTGACAGCTTTATCGGACTTTACAACGGCTTCGATAAACCCGACGTTGTCTTTGAAAACCGGTCGAAGAACTCCCGTGCCCTCGGCTGGAGCCCTGTTGCATCCCACCGCATAAGCGTTGACCTTAAGGCAGGCGAAGAGAGAGCAATCGTATTCATCCTCGGCTATGTTGAAAACGCATTCGAAGAAAAGTTCCTTGCCGACGGCTCGATGAATAAAACGAAAGCTTACGAAATGATCGAGAGAATGGGCACTCCCGAAAAGGCTGACAAGGCACTTTGTGAGCTCAAGGCATATTGGGAATCGCTCCTGTCGCAGTACAGCGTTGATTCACCCGACGAAAAGCTCAACCGAATGGTCAACATCTGGAACCAGTATCAGTGCATGGTCACCTTCAATATGTCCCGCTCCGCATCATACTTTGAAAGCGGAATCGGCAGAGGAATGGGCTTCAGAGATTCAAACCAGGATATTTTAGGCTTCGTACACCAGATCCCCGACAGAGCAAGAGAGCGCATAATCGACCTTGCATCTACACAGCTTCCCGACGGCAACTGCTACCATCAGTATCAGCCGCTGACCAAAAAGGGCAATATGGATATCGGTTCGAACTTCTCGGACGATCCGCTCTGGATGATCCTCTCCACAGCTCAGTATGTCAAGGAAACGGGCGATTATTCAATTTTGGATGAAACGGTTCCTTATGACAACGACCCTGCTCAGGCGCAGCCGATGATGCACCACCTTAAAATGAGCTTTGAGCGAGTTGTAAACAACCTCGGCCCTCACGGTCTGCCGCTCAGTATGCGTGCCGACTGGAACGACTGCTTGAACCTCAACTGCTTCTCATATACCCCCGGCGAAAGCTTCCAGACCACCACTTCCAAGGACGGCAAGGTTGCCGAATCGGTGATGGTCGCCTGTATGTTCACCTTCATCATCCCCGAATATATCGCTCTTTGCAAAATCAAGGGTCTTGATGACGACGCCAAGGTCGCCGAAGAAGCCGTCAAGAAAATGGCAGATGCGGTTATGACCCACGGCTACGACGGCGAGTGGTTCTTGCGTGCATATGACGACTTCGGAAGAAAGGTCGGCTCAAGCGAAAATGAAGAAGGAAAGATATTCATTGAACCTCAGGGCTTTGCCGTCCTCTCGGGTCTCGGTAAGGAATCGGGCAAGGACTTGCGTGCTCTTGAAAGCGTCAACAAATATCTCAACACCGAAAGAGGTCTGGTTCTTAACAATCCCGCCTTCACCAAATATTACGTTGAATACGGCGAAATTTCCACCTATCCCGGCGGATATAAGGAAAACGCAGGCATCTTCTGCCACAACAACGCCTGGATAATCTGCGCAGAAGCATTCGTCGGACACGGCGAGCGTGCCTTTGAGTATTATTCCAAGATCGCTCCCGCATATAACGAGGATATCTCGGAAATTCACAAGACCGAGCCTTACGTATACGCACAGATGATCGCCGGCAAGGACGCACTTCCTTCTCACTTCGGTCAGGCAAAGAACAGTTGGCTGACAGGTACTGCCGCTTGGAACTTCGTTGCGGTATCCCAGTATATTCTGGGCATTGCTCCCGATTACGACGGTTTGCGTATCGACCCATGTATTCCCTCTGATTGGGACGGCTTCAAGGCTTCCCGTCTGTTCAGAGGCGCAAGATATAACGTCACCGTCACGAATCCCGAAAACGTCTGCAAGGGCGTAAAGAGCATCAAGTGCGACGGCGTAAGACTTTCGGGCAATCTCGTTCCTGCATTTGAAGCGGGCACCGTTCACGAGGTCGAGGTCGTTCTCGGCTGATGATTACAGATTGTAATTAAAATCGCATTAAAGTCATAAATTGTTGAAAACTCCCCTGTTTACCTCAAATTTGAGCTCGTAAACAGGGGATTTCTCAACTTATCAACAAAGTTTTCAACAATTTTGTGAGATTACAGAGGGTAAAGTGTTGAAA
>CAYWXA010000115.1:0-2941 GCA_964462175.1 uncultured Oscillospiraceae bacterium | reverse complement strand
TCCTCCTATTCATCTTCCTTGTCGTCCTGTGGTTTCCCCTTTGAAGAAAACGGGAGTCTCAATATCAAAACGCCCGTCAAGACGCAGTTTTCGTGTGGGCGACCACACAGGGTCGCCCCTTCCAATGAATAATGAATTGTGCTTGCGCACATGAATAGCAGAAACAAGTTTCTGCATGAATAGTCGCTTGTGCGACATGAATTGTCCCTTTGGGACATTACCCATCAGAAAGGAGTTGGCAATCGCTTGAAAGAGTTCTTCTCATCCAAAAAGTTCATAGTAATAATCTGCATTGCCGCTCTTATGATAGGCATTATGATCTACGCTGCGGTATCCTCTTCGACGGTCGTTTCCTCTGCTTTGGGAACGGTTCTTTCGCCGCTGCAGAAATTCTCTCAGTCCATCTCCGAAAGCGTTACGGGAGCGCTCGATATGCTTTTCAACGCAAAGGAATATTACGAGGAAAATCAGAAGCTTAAAGAGGAGATCGCCGAGCTGACCGGTCAGATGGTCGATTATATTGAAACCAAAGAGGAAAACGAGCACTTCCGTGAAATGCTCGGTCTTGCCGAGGCTAACCCCGGAATTGAATTCTCCGAGCCTTGCGAGGTCATCGGCCGCACCGCTAACGACGTTTTCGGTTCATTTTTCATCGACAAAGGCGAGATGGACGGCATTGAGTATTACGATCCCGTTGTGACCTCGGGCGGACTTGTCGGATTTGTCACAAGAGTTGAATATACGTATGCACTTGTAACCCCCATTCTCTCAAATGAGATCTCGCTGGGCGTATATTGCGTTCAGACGGGCGAAACGGGCGTAATTGAGGGCGTATACGACTACGCTCTTGAAGGCGCCGTGCGAATGGTATACATTCCCCTCGACTGCGAAATGCAGTCGGGCGACATTTTGGTGACCTCGGGTTATTCGGGGCTTGTTCCGAAGGGTCTGGTCGTGGGAACGGCGGGCGAGCTTAAAGCGGCATCAAACGGATTGTCAAAGACCTGCCCCGTTTCGATGAACGTTGACGTTGATTCGCTCAAAACGGTGTACGTCATCACCGATTTTGACGGAAAGGGCTCTGCTTATGAAGAATAAACGTGCCCACAGAAAACCCCTGCCGCAAGGGGTCAAAACAGCATCTAAATGGCTTTCATATCTCGCTTTGGGTCTCGGGCTGTTTCTTTTTTCCACGTCGGGAAGCCCGTCGGGGTCTAAAGCCGTTTTGCTTTTTCCGTTAGCGCTTGCCATAGCCATATATGAGGACGAGATACCCTCTGCCGCCGCAGGCGCATTTTTGGGACTTTTGATAGATATCTCCCTTAATAAGCTCTTGGGATTCACGGCGCTCTATCTTTGCGTCATCTGCGGAGTCATATCTGCGCTTTTCAGGCAGTTTTTGCGAAAAAACGTTCTCAACTATCTGATCTGTGCCGCCGTTGCAGGGGGAATATATCTGTATATTGATTATTATTTCTTCTACGTCATCTGGCAGAGAGAAAACTATGAAGTGGCGTTCAAAAAAATGCTTCTGCCCTCGGCGATCAAGACTCTCGTTATTTCCCCGTTTATCTTCACGGCGGTATATTTGCTGACCCGACTGTTTGGAACCACACGGAGATTGACTATTGAAGAACAAAACGGGATGATCGACAGGACGTAAAGGTTTTGCAATGACGTTTGCCGCCAAAGGGCGAGATCGCCCTCTCCGTCGGCTGCGCCGACGGGATGCGGGTCCCCTCCATCACGACCCTTCGGGTCACGATGGCCTCCGCCCCGCTAACGATATGCCCTCGGCGCAAATCTCTCCCTCCGTCTCGACAATCTCGATACCTCCCTCATAGGGAGAGGCTAATGAATTGTGCTACGCACGTGAATAGACAATGGAATTGTCATGAATAGTTGCTTGCGCAACATGAATTGTCCCTGCGGGACGTTTTGTATAAAAGGAGCTGATAAAGATGACCCTTAAAAAAATATTTGACCTTTTGCGTGTCGTCTTTATCGCCGCAATACTCATCGTTTTGCTCTGCTTCACGGGCGTGCGGCTTATGAAGATGCAGGTCGTTGACGGCGAGATGTATCTTGCAATGTCAAAATCCTCTGCGACTGCCACCCAGACCGTTTCCGCCGTAAGAGGGGAGATCGTTGACCGCAACGGCGCCTCCTTGGTCGAAAACCGCGCGTCGTATAACGTCATCATCGAATACAGCTTCTTCCCGAAGGATAAGCAGGAGCAAAACAGAATCATTCTTGAAATTGCAAAGATATTGGATGCCGACGGACTTGAATGGATCGACGAAACGCCCGTGAGCTTCACCGAGCCTTACGAATACACCGCAGAGCCCGATTCGAGCGCCGTCACGAGGATACTTTCAAAGCTTCGGCTCAATTCTTACGCCACGGCGTCCAACTGCATTGACAAGCTGATTGAAAATTATTCCATCTCGGATGAATATACCAATGAGGAAAAACGCATAATCGCAGGTGTGAGATATCAGATGATTTTATCTGACTTCTCCTCGAAAACCGACTACGTGTTTATTAAAGACGTTCCCATTGAAACGGTTTCAAAAATTCGTGAGCTGGCGCACTCTCTGCCGGGTGCGGACATCGCCGAGGACGCAATTCGTGTTTATTCCTCGGGCGACGTCTTCCCCCACGGCATCGGATACGTAGGGCCTATTTACGCAGAAGAATATGAATCGCTTCGAGATTCGGGATATCTTATCTCCGACACCATCGGCAAAAGCGGAATCGAAAAGGCGCTTGAATCTTCTCTGAGGGGAGAAAACGGCGAAAAGACCATCACCGTCACCTCCGACGGCGACGTAAGCGAAGAAATAACCGTCGAGGCAATTCCCGGCAATACTGTAAAGCTGACCATTGACGCTGAGTTTCAGGCAAAGGTGCAGGACATTTTGGAAGCACATATTGATGC
>CAYWXA010000114.1:1172-3008 GCA_964462175.1 uncultured Oscillospiraceae bacterium | reverse complement strand
TGGTGGAGGCGACGGGAATCGAACCCGTGTCCGAAAACTCCTCGGAAAAACTTTCTACGAGTGTAGCTTGTCTTTTACGTTCCCTTGCACGCACGCCGATAAGCAGGCTTGTGCACTCAGTATCCCGTAATTCATCACGTTGCTACGGGCGTCACAACGCAACGTTCACCACTAGTCGACGCCCTGGCCGAAGCCGTGGTACTCAACGGCAGGACGGGCCGCTATTAAGCAGCAGCCAATTCTAAACTATTGTTGTCGTTTAAAATTTAAATTGTGTGCCGTTTAAAGAGATTGGCACGTTCTCTACTCGCTTATTCGTCTTTGAAATCCCCGTCGAAACCTTTACGCCCCCATATTTAACTTATTTTTGTTTAGCCTTTCGGCACTATCACCACGGCACCGCACTTCGGGCACAAATATGCCTCACGGCCGCTGCCGACGTTAACACTTTTGAATTTTTCGTGTTCTTCTTTCTTTTTGAAAAGAGGCAACGACGAGCCACGGTGCCACACAATCGGTCTTACGCTTTCAAGTGTGCCCTTTTCAAGAGCTTCATTGCAAAACGGACAGTTCATAGTTGCCCCTCCTTACTTTACAAAAACTTTGACTTTAAAAGCAGATTAGTCGCATTTTTGTAATTAAGTCTATCGTAAAAACGGTTATGTTTGTCATCATTGACTGCCATTAGCTGAACCATTGAAGCGCCTTCTGCTTTAACCCGTCGCTCAAGCTCAAGCATCATTTGACTTCCAAAGCCTTTGCTCTGATATTCGCTGGCAATGATTATTTCAATGAGGTTATATGCGACAAGGTCGAAAAACTGTTCAAATCTGCCCATTGCAAAGCCAATGATATTGTCTGCATTTTCTGCGATGATACAGTAGGAATCGGGCGAAGCCAAAACTTGATAAATGCGTTTGCTGACCGTTTCGACTGTCCATTCATCACCGTCGTGAGAGTTATAATAGTCGATATAAAGCGGAGTGACTTTTGCAATGTCTGCTTCAGTC
Source organism: uncultured Oscillospiraceae bacterium (assembly GCA_964462175.1). Classification (GTDB taxonomy): domain Bacteria; phylum Bacillota; class Clostridia; order Oscillospirales; family Ruminococcaceae; genus Faeciplasma. Next base: position 1,998 of record CAYWXA010000114.1, on the reverse strand, counting down.
ATATTTCTGTAAATTACGTTCATACGTTTTCAATTCATTCACTGTTTTTCTTTCACGAAAAACGACCCGACAAACAGCCCGACAGTCGCCACGGCATACACACCGTAGAACGCTCGCCAGACCTTGACACCGATTGCGATACTGCCGATGTAAAACGTTCTGCCCAAGTTGGGCGCAGAAAGTGCGCATACAACAAATATCACAGCGACAATAAACATTGCAAGACTTATGAGCCGTAGAACGGTGCGCTTTTTCATCTATCTCATTCTTTCCTTCAAAGCACGCTCGATATCCCGCTCCGACTGGCGTTTTGCCATATCGTCACGCTTATCATAAAGCTTCTTACCCTTGCAAAGTCCAACCTCCATCTTCACCCTTGAGCCTTTGTAATATAGCTTCAAAGGGATGAGCGTGAGGCCTTCCTGCCTTACCTTGTCAAACAACCTGCGAATCTCCGATTTATGAATCAAAAGGCGGCGCACACGTCTTGGGTCACGGTTGAAAATGTTGCCCTTTTCATATGGCGAGATGTGCATTCCGTTGACGTAAAGCTGTCCCTCGGAAATTTCGCACCAACTGTCTTTAAGGTTAACTCCGCCGCATCTGATCGATTTTACCTCGGTGCCGACAAGCTCAATGCCTGCTTCAAGCGCCTCAAGCACAAAATAGTCGTGGCGAGCCTGGCGGTTTTCGGCAATTGTTCGGTTTTCCTGCTTTTTGTCAGCCAACGGGCCCACGTCCTTTCTTTGTGCGTTACATTAAATTATATAGCATTTTATGCTTATTGTCAATGTCGGGCGGTGGCGAAATAGGGCAGGCACGCAGG
>CAYWXA010000114.1:0-1072 GCA_964462175.1 uncultured Oscillospiraceae bacterium | reverse complement strand
CAAAAGTGTCAACAAAGCCGATGGTCGTGTCCGAATAGACCTTTTCCTTATGCTCAAGGTCGAACAAACCCTTGTGCTTTTCGTAATATTTTTCAAGCTTGTCAAAGCTGTCGATCACAACGGTTTCGTCATAGACAGAATCCCAGTCGATGATATCAGTTCTTATCACCTGTGCGTTGATCGGCTCGATTTGTGTATCTGCGCTCTCGGGAATATCAAGGCTTATGGTACATCCTGCGTAATCCGCCTTTGAAATGCCCATCATAACGTGCCAACCCGCCATATCGCAGGTGCCGATCTCGGGGGCGATGCGATTAATTGAAACGCTGATATTGTTTCCTGATTTTTTCACACCTGTGACCTCGTGGCTTATCGAGCCGCTTCCCTCAATCAGCTTCGCCATTACGAGGACGTTGCCCTCAAACCACTCTGCCGTGTAATCGGCGGTTGCATCAAGCCATGTGTCATTAAAGCCGTATTTATCCTTGTTCTGCTCATAGTAAGCGTTCAGCTCGTCAAGGCTTTCAATGACTTCAACCAAGTCATTGCCGTAGTCCTCACCGTAATACGAGTTGCGGTAATAAACAATGCTGTGAACGGGAATTTCCTTGAGTTCTGCGGAATAAACAGAACTAAGAAGCGAGATGATCTTTTCATCGCTTCCGCCGTATTCGATCGCAACGAGGTTGGTTAGGTCCGTCCATACCGTCGGGACGTTCAAAACGGGTGCATCAACGGGGGAGTCCTGATGCTTCAAAAGCGATTCCTCGTCGGAATATTTGTAAAGATAGATGTTGTCGACGCCGTTCAAAACCAGGTTTGAAACGTCGTCTGCAAGAACATCGCTATCAAGCACCTTGACAAACTTGGTGTCATAGCCTTCGGATATCAAGGCTTCGCCAAGCGCTTTTGCATATGCAGGCTTATAAAAATCTGATCCAGCGCCTGCAAATTCATCGCCGAAAATGTCGTTCAAGATATACATCAGCTCGCCCGTTTCAGAGCCGTATTCAATAATAAAACTGCCCGCCTGCCAGAAGTGAACGGGCATTGCATAGTCGATTATCATATT
>CAYWXA010000113.1:1171-3126 GCA_964462175.1 uncultured Oscillospiraceae bacterium | reverse complement strand
TCCTTTTTGGAGTGGTTGCGGCGGATCCCGCAGTGGATTCCGTTGGCTTTAAAGCCCTTTGCGGCACAAACACCGCCGTTTATGATCTTCATTGGTCTTTCTCCTGTTTTATATATTAAGTCCTGCCGATTCGCAGGCTTCGATGAGTATGTTCATATTCTGAATTGCGGCGCCGGATGCGCCCTTGCCGAGATTGTCAAATCTTGCGACCAAAATGATCCGCTCATCATTTCCATATGCCGCCACCTGCATATCATCCCTGCCCGAAAAGGCGTTCGCAGACAGCATTGAATCGGCATCCGCATCGGGGCAGAATTTAATCAGCCCGTCGGTATAATACTCCGAGTACGCCGTTTTTATATCCTCAAGTGTGCCGCAAATCTGCGAGCGGTGCAAGGGAACGGTCACTTCCATTCCGCTGTAAAAATCGGCAACGACGGGGCAAAAGACGGGAGCATTCTCAAGCCCCGATATCTTCGCCATTTCTTTGAGGTGCTTATGCGTCTGACCCAAAGCGTACTGACGGGGAGCATCGAGCAAAGCGTTTCTTTCAATCGATTCATAATCGGCGATCATCTTTTTGCCGCCGCCCGAATATCCCGTGAGGGAGAAGCAGGAAAGGAGCGCATCAGGCTTCAAGATCCCCTTTTCAACCAAGGGCGCAACGAGGGCAACAAATCCGCTTGCGTGGCAGCCGGGGTTTGCAATTCGGTTGGACGATTTTATCTTTTCACGCTGACCCGAAAGCTCGGGCATTCCGTATGCCCAATCGTCGTTGGTACGGTGAGCGGTGGAGGTATCAATGATCTTTGTGTTGGGATTATCGCACAGCGCAACCGATTCACGTGCCGCATCATCGGGCAAACAGAGGAAAACGATGTCCGCCGAATTTATCGCCTGCTTTTTTGCGGCGGGGTCTTTTCTTAAATCGTCCGAAAGGGTGATGAGCGTGATGTCATCCCTTTGTGAGAGTCGCTCGTGAATGCGAAGGCCCGTGGTGCCTGCGCTTCCGTCAATAAAAACTTTTGTCATTATTTCAAAATCTCTTTCACATATTTTATCTGCGCTTCAACCGATTTGACCGAGGTTCCGCCCTCGGAAATCCTCTTTTCAACGCAGGTCAAAAGGTCGATCTCGTCGTATAGATCATCTTCGAAAAGCTTGCTGTGAGCTTTATATTCCTCTAAAGAAAGCTCTTCAAGCACGGTGTTCTTGCTTATGCACTCGGCAACGAGCTGTCCCGAAATTTTGTATGCGCTTCTGAACGGCATTCCCTTTTTAACCAGATAGTCAGCCAGGTCTGTTGCATTGATAAAGCCCTTTTGCGCCGCTTTCTTCATATTCTCGGTGTTGGCTTTGAGGGTCTTTATCATACCGACGAATACCTCTAAGCACATTTTGACCGTGTCGCAGGCGTCAAAGATGCTTTCCTTATCCTCCTGCATATCCTTGTTGTATGCAAGGGGCAAGCCCTTGAGGGTGGTTAAAAGCGCCATAAGGTCGCCGTAAACTCGGCCTGTTTTACCTCTTACCAATTCCGCCATATCGGGGTTTTTCTTCTGGGGCATAATGGATGAGCCTGTGGTGTAAGCATCAGAGAGCTGAATGAACTTGAACTCCCAGCTTGACCAAAGAATTATCTCCTCTGAGAAGCGGCTTAAGTGCATCATAAGAATTGCGATATCGCTTAAAAGCTCCGCGCAGAAATCTCTGTCCGAAACGCCGTCGAGGGAGTTTAAACATATTCCGTCAAACCCGAGTCTCTCGGCTTCAAACCGTCTGTCTGTTTCATATGTTGTGCCCGCAAGTGCACAGCATCCTATGGGACTTTGGTTCATTCGCTTGCGGCAATCGCTCAAACGCTCAATATCTCTCAAAAGCATCATCGCATATGCCATAAGGTGGTGACCGAAGGTTATCGGCTGGGCACGCTGAAGGTGGGTATATCCCGGCAT
>CAYWXA010000113.1:0-1071 GCA_964462175.1 uncultured Oscillospiraceae bacterium | reverse complement strand
AGCATAGCGGCGTGAGCCATACTTCCCGTTATATCCTGCTTATACATACGGCTGTCGAAGCTGATGGACGAGTTGAAATCGTCAGCAATTTTTTCGGTCAAGCCTGAAGTTACTCCTGCCCACATCTTTGCCATTTTGGTCTTACCCCGTTTCTTAAAAACAAATGCAAGCGTGAAATAAGAAAACTATCAAAAGCTCACGTATTTCACGCTTCGTTATTATATTATAATAAAAATTATTTGCCGTCAACCATAGCCTGAACCTTGATGGGCAAGCCGTAGAGGTTGATGAATCCTGCAGAGTCACGCTGGTCGTAATCGCTCTCGCCGAAGGTCGCAATGTCCTCGCTGTAGAGTGAATATTCGCTCCATACGCCTGCGTTTATCATATTGCCCTTATAGAGCTTGAGGCGTACCTTACCGGTAACCTTTTCCTGGGTCTTGTCAACGAATGCGGAAAGAGCTTCACGCAAAGGTGTGAACCACTGGCCGTTATATACGAGCTCAGCAAAGGTGATGGAAAGGCGCTGCTTTTCGTGCAAGGTCATCTTGTCAAGGCAGATGGATTCGAGCACGCTGTGTGCTTTATAAAGAATTGTTCCGCCGGGGGTCTCGTATACGCCACGGCACTTCATACCGACAAGGCGGTTTTCAACGATGTCAATAATGCCGATGCCGTTTGCGCCGCCGATCTCGTTGAGCTTGAGAATAATGTTCTTTGCGCTCATCTTCTCGCCGTTGAGGGCAACGGGTGTTCCCTGCTCGAACTCAAGGGTAACGTAGGTCGGCTCATCGGGAGCCTGCAAGGGAGAAACGCCCATTTCAAGGAAGCCGGGCTTTTCATACATAGGCTCGTTGCCTGTATCTTCAAGGTCAAGTCCTTCGTGGGAAAGGTGCCAGAGGTTCTTGTCCTTTGAATAGCTTGTTTCACGGTTTATTTTGAGGGGGATGTTGTGCGCTTCAGCGTAGTCGATCTCCTCGTCACGGGACTTGATATCCCACTCACGCCAAGGGGCAATGATGGGCATATTGGGTGCGAAGTGCTTGATTGCAAGCTCAAAACGAACCTGGT
>CAYWXA010000112.1:0-3130 GCA_964462175.1 uncultured Oscillospiraceae bacterium | reverse complement strand
TCGGGCAGGCTTCCCAAGCGACCCATCGGCGACCTTGTTGACGCTATGGAAAAAGGCGGAGTGAAGTTTTCAAGCCCGATGCTTCCGCTTGAAATCTCGGGAAAGCTGACTGCAGGCGAATATCTTTTGCCGGGCAACGTCAGCTCCCAGTATGTTTCGGGACTTTTGATGGCGTTATCCATCACCGAGGGCGAGAGCGAGATAATTCTCACGAGCGATCTTGAATCGACCTCCTACGTAAATATGACGATATCGACCCTTTCGATGTTCGGCGCACAGGTCATCCGCACCGAGAGAGGTTATAAAATATCGGGACAGTCAAGACTTAGATCCCCCGGCAGAGCGGTTGCCGACGGCGACTGGTCGAACGCCGCATTTTTCATCTGTGCGGGCGCATTCAAGGACGAGGTCACCGTAACCGGTCTTGACCCCTTCTCGGCGCAGGGCGACAAAAAGGTCTGCGAATTTTTAAAGCGCTTCGGTGCGGCTGTAATAAGCGTCAATTCTCAAGTCACGGTATCTGCTGAAAATCTTCACGCCTGCGATATCGACCTGACCGACACCCCCGACCTTCTGCCGATTTTGGCAGTCGTTGCAACTAACGCAAAGGGCACCAGCCGATTTACCGGCGCAAAACGCTTAAAACTCAAAGAATCCGACCGACTTCTGACCGTTGCGGATATGATAAATTCTTTGGGCGGCGATGCAAAGGTCTTGCCAGACGGAATTATCGTGACAGGCAAGCCTCTTGTCGGCGGCGTGGTGGATTCTCACAACGACCACCGAATCGTAATGGCGGCGTCGATCGCTTCATCGTTATGTCAAGAGCCTGTGATCATCACCAATGCACAGGCAGTAAATAAATCGTACCCCACGTTCTTTGAGGATCTTAAACGCTTAGGAGGAGAAGCAAGTGTCATCTGAATTCGGAAAACTCTTTAAAGTCAGCGTTTTCGGTGAATCGCACGGCGAAGCGATAGGCTGTGTAATCAACGGTCTGCCCGCAGGCGAGAAGATCGACCTCCCGCAGCTTTATGAATTTATGAAGCGCCGAGCCCCCGGCGGCAGCCTTTCAACTCCCCGAAAGGAAGAGGACAAGCCCCGATTTTTGTCGGGGATCCGTGACGGCGTTTTAACGGGCGCACCTTTGTGTGCAATAATTGAAAACAAGGACACCCGCTCGTCTGACTACGCCTTCGGCGACACTCCCCGACCGGGTCACGCCGACTATACGGCGGCGGTTAAATATAAGGGCAGCGCCGATATGCGTGGCTCGGGACATTTTTCAGGCAGACTTACAGCGCCCCTTTGCATTGCAGGCGGAATCGCACTTCAGCTTTTGGAAAAGAAGGGCGTTTACATCGGCGCACATCTGCAATCGGTGGGACATTTAATGGACGAGGACTTCCCCTTGCACCCGACCAAGGAGCTTTTTGAGGAGATCGCAAAAAAGCCGCTCGCTGTTATCAGCGACGATGCGCTTGAAGCGTTTACTGAGGAGATCAACGCCACCCGTGAGCGCAAAGACTCTGTCGGCGGATGTATTGAAGTTGCGGCGATAGGAATTCCCGCAGGGCTCGGAGAACCGATGTTTGAAGGCATTGAAAACCGATTGGCATCTGCTATTTTCGGAATTCCCGCAGTTAAGGGTCTTGAATTCGGAATGGGGTTTGCTTCAGCTCGGCTTAACGGAAGTCAGAATAACGATGAATTCTGCGTTGAAAACGGCTGTGTTATGACCAAGACCAACAATGCAGGCGGAATTCTGGGCGGAATCACAACGGGAATGCCGATAACATTCCGCGCGGCAATGAAGCCGACGCCAAGCATCGGAATCAAGCAAAACACCGTTAAACTTTCAACACTTGAGAATGCAACTGTTGAAATTAAAGGCAGACACGACCCCTGTGTTGCAGTCAGAGCCGTGCCTGTTTTCGAGGCGGTGACGGCTGCCGTTATATACGATATACTTTTGGAGGAAGAAAACTAATGGACTTGAAAGATATAAGACAGAGAATTGACGAAATTGATGACAAGCTTATCGGGCTTTTCATTGAAAGAATGGGACTTTCAAAGGAAGTTGCGGAATATAAGGCCGCAACGGGCACACCCATTCTCAATATGACCCGTGAGCGTGAGATTTTAAAGAAGGTATGCGATAAGGCGGGTGATATGGACCTTTATGCCCACCGCCTTTATTCGACGATTTTTGAGCTGAGCCGTGCGCTTCAGCAGGAGCATATTCCTCAGAACACGGGCGTAAGAAAACAAGTCGAAGCTTCTTTGGCTGAAAACTACGACACGTTCCCCCGAGGCGGAATGATCGCCTGTCAGGGCGTTGAGGGCGCATACGGCCAGATGGCGGCAGACAGAATGTTCCCCCAGGGACATTTGGTATTCTTTAAGACCTTTGAAGCTGTATTTGATGCCGTTGAATCGGGCTTTTGCGACTTCGGCGTTCTGCCCATTGAAAACTCCTCCAACGGCTCTGTAAGAGAAACATATGACCTTTTGCTCGCTAAAAACTGCAAAATCGTCAGAAGCGAGCGCCTTTGCATTCGCCACGAGCTGATGGCAAAGCCGGGCACCAAGCTTTCGGATATTAAAACGATCATCTCCCACGAGCAGGCAATCGGCCAGTGCTCGAAGTTCCTTAAATCTTTGGGCGATAAGGTGAGCGTCGTTCCCGTCAGCAACACCGCCGTTGCGGCAGAGCAGGTCGCAAACAGCGCCGACAACACCGTTGCCGCCATTGCAAGCCACGCAACCGCACATCTTTACGGCTTGGAGCCGGTTGCAAAGGACATTATGGACTCGGACAACAACTACACCCGATTCGTTTGCATTGCTAAGGACCATCAGCTTTACCCCGGCTCCGACCATATCGGTTTGATTCTGGCACTTCAGCATAAGCCGGGCGCTTTGTATGACATCTTGGCAAAGATGGCGGCGCTTGAAGTTAACCTCATCAAGCTGGAGAGCTGTCCCGTTGTGGGTCACGATTTTGAGTTTATGTTCTTCTTCGAGATGCAGGCAAACGTTAAAGACCCCAAGATTTTGGGTATGCTTGAAGCGATCGAAGCAAGCTGTGAGGAGTTTGTTTATTTGGGGAATTATTTGGAGGCGTGAC
>CAYWXA010000111.1:0-3255 GCA_964462175.1 uncultured Oscillospiraceae bacterium | reverse complement strand
TCAAGGGCTCAAACTATTTGGAAGCGCTGTCCCAGACCGGCTGTGTGGTATTTGACAAGACGGGCACGCTGACTCAGGGTGTGTTTGAAGTTACCGCTATTCATCACAATGAGTTGCCCGAAGAAAAGCTGATAGAATACGCCGCTCTTGCCGAAATCGCCTCCTCTCATCCGATTGCACAAAGCTTACAGCGTGCATACGGTTTAGAGCTTGACAGAAGCAGAGTCAGTGAGGTCGAAGAGATCAGCGGAAACGGCGTGATCGCCAAGGTTGACGGACGTTTGGTTGCCGCAGGAAACGACAAGCTGATGAAGCGCATCGGTGTCCCTTATTCCGACTGTCATCACGTCGGAACGATCATCCATATCGCCATTGACAACGAATACGCAGGACATATCGTTATTTCCGACGTCATCAAGCCCTCCTCTGCCAAAGCGATGGCGGAGCTTAAAAAGGCAGGCGTTCAAAAGACGGTTATGCTCACCGGCGATGCAAAAGCCGTTGCTGAGCAGGTCGCAGGTTCGCTTGGAATCGATACCGTTTACAGCGAGCTTTTGCCGGGCGATAAAGTTGACAAAGTGGAAGAGCTTCTTTCTTCCAAGCGCGGAAAAGCAAAGCTTGCATTTGTAGGCGACGGCATCAACGACGCTCCCGTGCTTTCCCGTGCGGATATCGGCATCGCTATGGGCGCTATGGGTTCGGATGCCGCTATCGAAGCCGCCGACATTGTTTTAATGGATGATGACCCGCTGAAAATTGCAAAGGCAATCAAGATATCCCGCAAGTGCCTGAGAATCGTTCATCAGAATATCGTCTTTGCGATTGCCGTTAAGATCCTTTCCCTCGTTTTCGTTGCTTTCGGTGCGGCGAATATGTGGATCGCCATTTTTGCCGACGTCGGCGTAATGATCCTTGCCGTTCTCAATGCGATTCGTGCTTTGTTTGTAAAAAAGCTATAAAATGATCGAGTTGCTCTAAGAGTGCTCAGAGCAGGCGATCATTGAACTGCCGCAAACGCTTTTTTATCGTTTCATCAAAAGACGGTGTTTTTTCAGGATATGCAAGACTGGTCTTACAACGATACGCCTTATTTGAAGAACGTTTAATTTAGGTGAGGTTGTATAACAGAAAGGCATCGTGCTGATTGACGGTACGATGCCTTTTATGACGCTTATTCGGTTTTATCAGTGTCTACCTGGGCCTCCCATACCGCCGTGTCCGCCTCTGCCATGACCGCCCATTGGGCCGTGCATTCTGTGTCCGTGCATTCCGGGTCCGCCCATCATTCCGCCGTGAGGCGGCATCATATGCCGTCTGCGTCTTCTCCTCAGTGCGCTTCCCAAAAGCGTAACGCCTGCGGCAGTTCCTGCGGCTGTCAGTATAGTTTTAGTCGCATCGGAGGTCTGATTGGTGTTTTGCGCCTGTGCGTTATTGCCGTTTGCGGCCGCTCCGCAGTTCGGACAGAAATTCGCATTGGTGCTCATTTCAACACCGCAGTTTTCACAATAAGCCATTTTCGTTTTTCCTTTCTCAGTTTATTATCTGCTCAGACAACGCTTCTTCGTCGGCATTGTATTCAGAGCGTATAAAAGTTTTTCTGCACCCTAATCGGGTGGTTTTGTCTTCTCAGGATCTCTTTGCAAAGATAAAGGTCAAGATATCCATTACCGCTTCGACGATCAGCGTAATACCGATAAAGGTCCAAAGGATCGTGGTAGAAGCAAACGGATCGAAGATAATAAGTGCAGCAAAGAGCAAGGTCAAGATAGCGCTGATAAGCGCAACAAACCAATACTTCTGTTTTCCTCTCACCATATCGATTGACTTCTGCAATTTACTTACACCTGCAACCAAAATCGATACACCGTAAAGAATGGTGATTACGGGGAAGGTCGCAATAAACCAACCGGACTTAAGTGCGCAGAACAAACCGAGTATGGTAAACAAGATACCTTTCGTTAAACTACCGCTTCTGGCGGCTTCTTCTGCATCAGAACGGAAATACTGTACGGTCTGACTGATGCCCATAATAGTAAGTACTATACCGAGGATAACGATAATACCCGAGGTAAAGCCGACGGGATCAATAAGAAGCAAGATACCGAGGACGATCTCAACGATACTCATCACAAGACCGGAAAAAATTGAACTGACTCTATTCATAACGTAAATCTCCTTTGTTCGGTGCTGATGCACCGTATTTCATCATTAAGAATACGTCTGTATTTTCAACTTACCGTCAACTCAACCTCAACATTTGTTGAACTTTGTTTATCTTCGCAGAAGTTAACCCGAAAAAATCGAAAAATAAACAATCGTTGAAGTTCAGTTGAGAAACAGTTGAAAAACAGTTTGTATAGTAATTGTAAATTCGAGTAATTGGAGGAACTGAAATTGACACCTTACAGTCAAAAAGCAAACAAGCTTTTAAACGAACTGAATACCGATAAGCAAAACGGTCTCAGCTCTGCCGAGGTTCTCTTGCGTAAAGAAAAATACGGAGCCAACAAGCTCCGTGAAAAGAAAAAGAAAACCACGATGCAGCGTTTCCTTGACCAGTTCAAGGATGCGATGATCCTCATTCTGATCGCCGCCGCCATCATTTCCTTTGCAGTGGTTTGCGTAGAAAGGAACTGGGGCGAGCTTTTTGAGCCTGCGCTGATCGTTCTCATCGTTATTCTCAACGCCGTTATGGGTGTATATCAGGAGGGCAAAGCGGAAAAGGCGTTGGACGCCCTTAAAAATATGTCGGCTCCGCACGCAAGGGTCATCCGTGACGGTGAGGAAAAGATCGTCGATGCCTCCGAGCTCGTTCCCGGCGATATCATCCGTCTGGAAGCCGGCGATTTCATTCCTGCCGATGCAAGACTGCTTCACAGCGCAGGTCTTAAATCCGAAGAATCGGCGCTGACCGGTGAGTCTGTTCCCTCCGAAAAGGATTATCAAGCCGAAGTAAAAGAAGGCGCACCTCTCGGCGACCGTCATAATATGGTCTACTCGGGCTGTTCCATTACCTACGGTACGGCGACTGCCGTTGTTACCGCCACCGGTATGGATACCGAAATGGGCAAGATCGCAAACCTTCTTGATAATGAAGAAGAAGGTCAGACACCTTTGCAGCAGAAGCTGGCACAGCTCGGCAAATATCTCGGCTTCGTAGCTCTTGCCGCTTGCGCCATTATTTTTGTGGTAGGTCTTGCAAACGGTATTCCCGTGCTTGAGATCTTTATGACCGCCGTTTCGCTTGCCGTATCT
>CAYWXA010000110.1:0-3318 GCA_964462175.1 uncultured Oscillospiraceae bacterium | reverse complement strand
AGGCAAGTTTTGTTTTCACCCACTGCTGAAGAAAAACACTTCGCCGCAATGGGTGGTGTTATTTCATTCATATCGTCGGCGAAGATCTCGCAGAACAGTTCATTCTTCGGCAAACATCGGCGTAGAAAGGTATCTGTCGCCGGCGTCGGGCAGAAGCACGACTATCGTTTTGCCCTCGTTTTCGGGGCGCTTTGCAAGCTCGATCGCCGCATATGCCGCAGCACCCGAGGAGATACCTACGAGAACGCCCTCTCTTTTACCGATAAGTCTTCCTGCGGCAAATGCGTCTTCGCTTGAAACGGCAATGATCTCGTCATATATCTCGGTATTGAGGACCTTGGGAACAAAGCCTGCGCCTATGCCCTGGATTCCGTGCGCTCCGGCAACGCCGGTTGAAAGAACGGCAGAATCGGCAGGCTCAACCGCAACGATCTTAACGTCAGGCTTTTGGGATCTGAGATATTCACCGACACCCGTGAGCGTTCCGCCCGTACCGACACCTGCAACGAAGATATCAACGTTTGCGTCTGTGTCCTCAATGATCTCGGGGCCCGTCGTTTGTCTGTGAGCCTGCGGATTTGCAGGGTTGACAAACTGACCGGGTATGAAGCTGTTCGGGATTCGAGCGGCTAATTCTTCGGCTTTATCAATTGCGCCCTGCATACCCTTTGCACCTTCGGTCAGCACGAGCTCGGCGCCGTATGCTTTCATAAGCTGTCTGCGTTCAACAGACATCGTTTCGGGCATCACTATGATCACTCTATAACCTCTTGCTGCCGCAACGCTGGCAAGACCGATACCCGTGTTGCCGGAGGTCGGTTCAATTATGACCGAATCGGGACAAAGCTTTCCCGATGCTTCGGCATCGTCGATCATCGCCTTTGCAATGCGGTCTTTTACCGAGCCGGCGGGGTTGAAATATTCAAGCTTGGCAAGTATCCTCGCTTTAAGCCCAAGTGTTTTCTCAATATGTGTCAGCTCCAAAAGAGGAGTCCTGCCGATAAGCTGATCGGCGGAAGTATAAATTTTGCTCATTATCGCATCTCCTTATGCGGAACGAAAACAGCCTCTGATCCGTTGCAGATATTATGCTATTGCCTGTCGAAGTAATCCTTGTCTGCGAGGTAATAGGTGCGGATGAAGCCGTCTTGGGATAAAATTACGAACTCACGGGTAGCTTCAAGATAATACACCGTGTCGTTGTCGCCGTCGTCGGTCTCGATTTTTGAGAGCGAGTCGGGGTTATTTATAACTGCGTTTGCCATTGCGAGGTATTCATCAACGGTTGATGCGCCGACCTCGGCGCCGTGTTTTTCGAAGTGGTCTGCAAGGTGCTCGTCGCTTCGGAACTGATAGGTGATGACGGGGACGTCATAAGTTTGTTCACCCTCGAATGGGTTATCGAATATCTTTTCGTTACGTATGATGCCGCTTACAATAATTACAAGGATGGCAAGAACGATCAGCAACAGGGTTTTGATGATGCTTTTGCCCTTGGGGATGGCTGTCGGCTTTTTGATTTCAGCCACAGGCGCAACTTCGGCCTTTGCCTGCTTGTTTGCCGCACGGCAATCTTTACAGCGCTTGGGAAGATTGAGGTTTTTTGATTTGAAAAATCTTATCTCCTGATCCGTTAAAATAAACTCTTTTCCGCATTGCTTACAGGTTCTTTTAAGCATACAAATTTACCGTCCTCTTATGTATTATTTTAGGCTTTTCTTGCCCATAAAGTATTTCATACTTACGCTGTAGCCGCTCTTGGCATACATAGGAATTATGCCGGTATAGGTGAAGCCGAGGAAGCCGTATCTGAGGCCCTGCTCGCTTAACCAGCGTGTGCCGAGCCTGACCATATTGGTGGCGATTCCCCTGCCCCGATGGCTGTGGCGGGTGGCGGTGCATCCGACCGTGCCCAGATCATCTCCCTCGATCTCTGCGCCGACGCAAAGAGTTCCGACAACCAAGTCGCCATCGAGGGCGACAAGCACGAACTCACGGCTTTCGGGGTCGTATAGGCCGTCATCCGAATAATACCGCACAAAATAGTCGGCGGCATCCATAAGACATTCCAAAACACGCTCACGGTCGGCAATAACCGCACGGCGGTAGGTTATGCCGCCAACGGTATCGCCCAAACGATGCTCAGTGTGGCGGAAGTCTTTCAGTTCCATCATCATATCCACACATTCTTCATCGCCCCAGGTGTGTTCATATCCCCGCTTTACGAAGAACTCCCGATTGCCCTCATAAATCGGGGCGCCGGGGGTGACGTAATCATCGAAGCCGAAAAGCTGAATTGAGTCGCAGCCCAAAGAACGGGCGTAGTCCTCGCATTCGGTGAAAAGTGCGGAGCCTATCCCCTGCCTGCGATAATCGGGATGAACGCAAAGCATTACGACTATGTTTTTATTTATAACGGCGCAGGCAATGAGCTTGTCGCCGTCGAAACGGTAGATGAAACGGTTGCCTTCGGTTTTCAAGGCGTTCTCAATCGCATCATAGGATCGGATAATGCCGGGACAGGAATCATTGAACAAAGAAATGATCTTTTCAGTCATACTTTACAGCACCTTTCTGCCGTTGGCTTTAAGAATGAAGCTGCATTTGAAGAATTCTGCGGCTCGGCGGCACATTACCATTCTGCCGAGGAATATCTCATAGTAGTCATACATCGAGCAGATGTTCTCGTCGATATCGAGGTCGAGGCAGATGATGCCGTTTTCCTTGTCGATTTCAAGGCGGGATTCGATTACCGCATAATTTACACGGTCGTGGATATCAAAATTAAGGTCGGCGTGGCGCACACGGTTGCGTCTTACGTCCGATTTATCGGCAATTATCAGCGCCGCAGAGATAGGATCCTTAGCGCCGCCCGTAGATTCGTCGTGGTTGCCGATTGCGGAAACGACAGTCACTCTGTCCTCGATAGGCATATCGGTATCACGAAGAAGCTCGTTTGCCAAAAGAGCGCCGTATTCAGCGTGATGCGTTCGGTTGATGGCGTTGCCGATATCGTGCATAAAGCCTGCGATCTTCACAAGCTCGATATCGTGCTCACTGAAATCGAAAGCCCGCAGGATCTTTGCGGCACGTTCAAGAACCAGCACGCAATGCGCCCTCGAATGGTCGGTATATCCCATGACGTCGAGGTTTTGGTTGCCTTTGTCGATGTATGCACATATTTCGGGATTTTTTCTGATTTCGTTATAAGTCATGGTGACCTCCTTTGTCTATAGATGAATGGATGAATGTAAGGGGCGGAGCGAGGCGTCTGCAGGTGCGTTCCGAAGGAACGGTACCGCAGGTGCCGAGCGGAGC
>CAYWXA010000109.1:0-3352 GCA_964462175.1 uncultured Oscillospiraceae bacterium | reverse complement strand
CTTAGGAGGGGTTTATTATATCCATTTAACTATGCGGGCATATTCGATTACCGAATTATTATACACTATTGCGGCGGCGAAATCAAGTGAAATAGACAAAAAGCCGAGCGCTTGCCCGGCTTTTATTCTTTTACTCTTTTTCAGCGACGGCGATTCTCAGCTCCGCTCTCTTTTGCTTGAGAGTGTATATGCGCTTTTCGGCTTCCGTCGGAGTACCCGAAAGGATCTCCCGAGCTCTGTCGAGCGCAGCCTGCGCACGCAGCTTATCAATATCTTTTGACCACTCAAACGTGGTGGGCGCAAGCAAAACGTCTTTATCGGAAACGTTGAGCATTCCGCCGCAACAAGCGGCACGCCTCGGGCCTTCTTCACCCTCGATATATACACGGCATTCTCCGATGTCAACGGCAGTCAGAAAAGGGATATGCTTTTTGAAAATTGCAATTTCGCCGTCAATCGCTCTGAGGGAGAGCTGTGACGCTTCGCCGTCAAAGAACACGCCGTCGGGCGAAACGATTTTAAGCTTGAATGTACTCATGCGTATTCCCCTCCCCTGAAATTACTTGAGAGCTTTTGCTTTTTCAACAGCCTCATCGATAGTTCCGACAAAGAGGAAGCAGCTCTCGGGAAGGTCGTCGTGCTTGCCTTCAATGATCTCCTTGAATCCGCGAACGGTCTCGGCAACGGGAACGTATTTACCCGAATAGCCTGTGAACTGCTCGGCAACGGTGAAAGGCTGAGAAAGGAAGCGCTGAACCTTTCTTGCTCTGGAAACGGTCAGCTTATCCTCGTCGGAAAGCTCGTCCATACCCATTATCGCAATAATATCCTGAAGCTCCTTATATCTTTGCAAAATTCTCTGAACGTCACGGGCAACCTTATAATGATCTTCACCGACAACGTCGGGAGAGAGGATTCTTGAGGTGGAATCCAAGGGATCGACTGCGGGATAAATACCCAGCGAAGCGATGCTTCTTGACAAAACCGTGGTAGCGTCAAGGTGAGCAAAGGTGGTCGCAGGAGCAGGGTCGGTCAAGTCGTCGGCAGGCACGTATACCGCCTGAACGGAAGTGATCGAGCCGTTTCTGGTGGACGTGATCCTTTCCTGCAATGCGCCCATTTCGGTCGCAAGGGTAGGCTGATATCCAACTTCGGAAGGCATTCTTCCCAGAAGTGCGGAAACCTCGGAGCCTGCCTGTGTAAAGCGGAAGATGTTGTCAATGAACAGCAAAACGTCCTGTCCTTCACGGTCACGGAAGTATTCAGCCATAGTAAGGCCGGTCAGACCGACTCTCATTCTCGCTCCCGGAGGTTCGTTCATCTGGCCGTATACGAGGGCGGTTTTTGAGAGAACGCCCGATTCCTTCATTTCATTGTAAAGGTCGTTGCCTTCACGGGTTCTTTCACCGACACCCGTGAATACGGAGATGCCGCCGTGCTGTTTTGCAACGTTGTTGATGAGTTCCTGGATCAATACCGTCTTGCCGACGCCTGCGCCGCCGAACAGACCGATCTTACCGCCCTTGGCATAAGGGCAGATAAGGTCAACTACCTTGATGCCCGTTTCAAGTATCTCGGTGGTGGACTGCTGCTCGTCGTATGCGGGAGCAGGTCTGTGGATAGGCCAGTGTTCCTTAGTTTCGGGAGTAGGCTGATTGTCGATACATTCGCCCAAAAGGTTGAATATTCTGCCCAAAGTTTCCTTTCCGACGGGAACGGAGATCGGCGCACCGGTATCTATGGCTTCAATGCCTCTGGGCAAGCCGTCGGTGCCGCTCATGGCGATGCAGCGGGCAACGTTGTCACCTATATGCTGCGCCACTTCCAAAACGATCTTTTTATCCTCATAATTGATCTCGATCGCGTTGTTAAGCTCGGGGAGCTTTCCCTCTTCAAAACGAATGTCAAGGACAGGTCCGATTATCTGGGTCACAACGCCGATATTCTTTACATTGCCTTTGTCCATAGCAATTTTCCTTTCGGATTTATTTACTCAGACACCGATCCCGAGACGATCTCGGTGATCTGCTGAGTGATGGCTCCCTTTCGAGCCTTATTGTATTTGAGTTTTAAATCTGCGATAATTTCCTCCGCATTATCCGTGGCGGATTCCATTGCCGTTCTTCTCGCCGCCAGCTCGCTGGTATACGATTCACAGACTGCGCCCCAGATAAGCCCTGCGACGCTGTCGGGAACGATAGAATCAAATACCGCTTCAGCTCCCGGTTCAATGAGCATAAATTCGCCCGATTGCGCCTTGCCCTCGCTGAACGAACTGTCAAGCGGCAAAAGCCTCAGATCGCCCGGCTCCTGCGTCAGCATTGAGTTGAAGTTGGTGTATACGACGAAAAGCTCGTCAAACTCACCGTCTTTAAACATTGCCGACAGCGCCGTGCCGATCTCATAGCAGTCGCCGACGTCCACGTCCTCGCATACGGCGTATTCCCAAGAGATTATCTCATAGTCACGCTTTGCGAAATAATCAAGACTGCGCTTGCCGATAGGAAGAACGCAAACGTTTTTGTCCTTCGAGATATCAGCGAAGTATTTAAAGAGGTTTGAGTTGTATCCGCCTGCAAGTCCTCGGTCGCCCGCAATGACTATATAGCAGGATTTTTTCACTTCCCGATGAATACAAAACGTTGAATCGCTTGCGGTCGAGCTTGCGGAAATATCGCAAAGGGATGCATAAAGCTCGGTATAAAAGGGTCGGCACTTTTCGGTGCGTTCCTTGGCTTTGGTCAGCTTTGAGATCGCCACCAATTCCATAGCCTTGGTTATCTGCTTGGTGCCGGTAATGCTTTTAATGCGAAGGTTTATCTCCTTCATTGAAGCCATATGCCTGCCCCTCCCTTCCGTTTAAATAATGAGCTTGTCAATGAAGCGAAACAAACTTTTCGGTAAATTCCCTGACGGCATTATCGAGCTTTTCCTTAGCCTCGGGCGTAAGTCCCGCAGGATTCAAAATAAGCTCCAAAACGTCCTTATGGTATGCGCTCATATCGAAGTAAAGCTCTTTTTCATATTCCTTGACCAAATCGGTGGGAACGTCTTTGAGATAGTTGTTTACAACGGCGTAGATTATACATACCTGAAGCTCAACGGCAACGGGAGAGTTGCGGTCCTGCTTGAGAACTTCAACGATCCTCTCGCCCTGAGCAAGTCTGTCCTTGGTGTCCTTGTCAAGATCGGAGCCGAACTGAGCAAACGACTGAAGCTCACGGTACTGTGAATAAAGAAGCTTTAAGGTACCGGAAACCTGCTTCATCGCTTTAAGCTGAGCAGCGCCGCCGACACGGGAAACGGAGATACCGGGGTTTACCGCAGGCATAATGCCCGAGTTGAAAAGCTC
>CAYWXA010000108.1:0-3376 GCA_964462175.1 uncultured Oscillospiraceae bacterium | reverse complement strand
TGAACGGGAATGCCTGCATCGAAGAAGTATTTGACCGACTCTACGCAATGCTGAGCCAGAGCGTCATACATATATTCGCCGTTTTCGTCTTTAGCAAGAGTGTAATATGAATATCCCTTTGCGGAAAGCTCGGTGAATGCGACCCAGGGCAGGTCACGGTCATACTGTCCCCAGCTTGTGACCAAAACGGTCGGCTCGACACCCCTCGCAAGGGCGGCATCGTAAAGCTTTTTATATGCCTGATAGCCATCAACGGCGTACTGATGCTCGTCGCCGCAGAGATTTAAGTCACGAAGACGTATGATGTTGAATTCGGTGTCGTTAAATATCCAGTCGTAAGCGGTCTCGGCGCCCGCATTGTTGAGAAGCCAATCGGCATACCATGTATAGGAAGCGCCCCAGCCGTCAATGGTCTGGTGGGTCGAGGACATATCTACCGTTGCATTCGTATCGGCACTGACGCTGACGGAAAGGGTTCCGACGGCAATAAGCAACGCCATTAAAACGCACAGGATCTTTGACATTTTCATATTATCACTCCGTAATGATGTAATTAAGGATATACTCCCATAATTATATATTATACCCGTTCGCAGTGATTGGGCAATGATAAAATCTGACTTTTTTATTGATATATATTACTGATTTTTAAAAAATCTCCGTCGCAGAGTGCGGCGGAGATCATATACAGTCTATTTCGTCACTTCGGCGGCAGAATATTTTGTGAGGTCGTTGACGGTTGCGAACGAGTCGACGGTGACGGTGACGGTTTCACCGACAGCGACGTCGGTTTCATAACCTTCGGGGAGAATAATCTCGCAATAGTCATACCAATCGTCATACATTCCCAGGTGGACTCTGCCGTTGTGGGTATATATCCAGTTGACTCTGCTTGTAAAGGTCTTTGCCGTTACAGATGCGTTAGTCAGCGGGTCATATTCGGGCACTTGGTCGGCATAGGTCAGAAGCGAAACTCGGGTTATGTCTGTGTAAGTTGAGGGGTACATCTCCAGCACGGTTCCGACAGATGTCACGGCGATGACGTCACCTGCAGTGATGTCGGAAACGGTCTTTTCAACGCTGTTATAGGTCACTTTGGTATCCTCTTCAACGGTGAAACGGAACAGACCGCTGTTATTCAAACCGTTGATCTCAAGACCTTCGGCGAAGACGCTGTTGCCGTTGACGTTTAGCACCAAAGCGTAGAAGGTCGTGCCCTGCTTGGGAATGACGGTGATGATGTCGGCGCTGTGATATTTCTGCGACTTGACGCCGTCGTATGTAAAGCTGTATATCTTTACATGGTCTTCAAGCTTGATTTCGGGATTAACTGCAGTGGTCTTGAAATGCTCATTCGGATAAATTCCAAAAGTATACTCGACAGACCTATAGGTATCACCGTCCAAACGGTAATTGAATAGCTTAAAACAGGTCAGGCCGTCCTCGTCCCAGATCTCATGAACATAGCCTTCATATTCGATCATAACGAGATCTTCGGGGATATCGTCGATCACTTCCTCGAACGTGACGTTGGGCGCAGGCGTATCCTGACTTACGATTGAAACAGAGCTGTCGGGCGTGCCTGTATCAGATGGCGCTTCGGCGCAGGAACAAAGGGACAGCGCCACGGCTAAGCAAAGAATAACAGAAAACAGTTTTTTCATATATAACGTCCTCCAAAAATGTTGTCACCGTATAAAACAATTTTAGAATGGAAAAGATTGCAAAGTCAACACAGAAAGCATTTTTTTGTTGAGTTGCACAAAAGTTGGGGCGAATATTCATAAAAAAGCCCGAAGCGGATTGCCTCGGGCTTAATTATATCAGGCTGAGTTAAAATTACTTAGCAGAACCCATCTTGTAAGCGTCGATCATCTTCTTGACCATCTGGCCGCCTACAGAACCTGCTTCACGGGAGGTGAGGTCGCCGTTATAGCCGTTCTTAAGATTAACTCCTACTTCATTTGCAGCTTCAACCTTGAACTTTTCAAGAGTCTGTCTGCCCTGTTCGGTTGTAATACCCTTCATTTTGTTTTCTCCTTTAAAATTAAACTTTTTTAAATCCGTTTGCGATTTTGCAAACACCTGCGTGAACTCACGCTTTAAATATTTTCGGCTTGCAAAAGTATTATAGCCGAGAGTTTTGTCGATATTAAAGGAAAGTTTTGAAAAACGAAGGGAAAAATGGTACGAAAGCGTTTTGATTTGTTTGAATTTTTTGCACCCTTTTGCGGTTTTGGGTTGTAATAGTATATAAAAACAAATGGAGGGAAGATTTATGAAAAAACTTATTGCTATGATCTTATCGCTGGCTCTTGTTTTGTCATTGCTGACTTCGTGCGGAAGTGAGCCGAACGAAGTTGTTGACGACGGTTTGTCGAATATCGAAACCAAAGAAGAGTACGACCTGATTATTGCTTATTGGGAAAACGGCGAATCAAACGCACTCGACCACCAGATGAAGATCGTTGGTGACAAATTTGCCGAGGAACAGGGTGTCCGTGTCAAATACATCACGTTTCGTGGTTCGTCCACCCTCAATGATCTCGACGTTATGCTGATGGCTCAAAATACTGATGTGGATGTTTTTTATGCTGGTGTTTTGGATGTTGCAAAGTATATCAGAATGGGTTATTTCGTCGACCTGAGTCAATATGATAACTTAAAGGCAAAAATAGAAAGCAACACGCTTGTAAAATATATCTCCGAATTCGATGGGAAATATTTTGGAATTCCCACTTATCCGCGATATAATGATGAAAGTATGTTTATGTATATCAGTCCCAAGTTCATAACATATTGTTTTGAAAATGTAGATGGATTTGCAGGCACGTATTTAGATCCCGAAGGCGAAGAACTTTATGAAGTATTCAAATATATCTATGAGCACGATGGTGACAGAGTTGAATTGCCGCTAAAAGAAGTTGATTATTCATATGCAGACTGTAACAGTTACACTATGATGAGCCCATTCTCCGAACACAAAGATACCGCAGCATTATATCTTGAGTATTTATTTGATTATCTCAAAACTGCCGAGCCTGTGCCATACCCGGACGTAGGCGATATCGATTTAAGCGGAACATATTTGACGTGGCGTTCTACCCACTATAAAGTTGTCGAACCGTTATTTGTTGCGTACAATGATGAACTAATGTCCTGCGACGGAAGCGAAAAAGCCTTGCGTGAGCTTGCAGAAGACGCCGCACGGGGAGTCAGAATGAGGCTTGAGGGATAGCGAAACGTTGAAAAGCGCGGTTACTTCGCCGCGCTTTTTGTTTTGATAACTGCCGTTCATTTATTTTTAAAGAGCGCAAGTAAAAAATTTGAGTTTTTTTAAAAAAACACTTTCATTTTGATTTTAGTTGTGATATAA
>CAYWXA010000107.1:0-3409 GCA_964462175.1 uncultured Oscillospiraceae bacterium | reverse complement strand
TTGGTTAATCCCGAGGACGTCAAGAATGCCATCCGTGAGGATACTGCGCTCGTGACAATTATGTATGCCAACAACGAGATCGGCACCATTCAGCCGATCAAGGAGATTGCGGCAATCTGCAAGGAGAAAAAGGTCTTGTTCCACACCGACGCCGTTCAGGCGGTCGGACACATTGCTATTGACGTTAAGGACTTGGGCGTTGATATGCTCTCCCTTTCGGGACACAAGATTCACGCACCCAAAGGCGTTGGCGCTCTTTACGTAAGAACAGGTCTTAGTATCCCCAACCTCATTCACGGCGGTGCGCAGGAAAGAACCAAGCGTGCAGGAACGGAAAACGTCCCCTCTATCGTTGCACTTGGCGAAGCGATTACCGAAGCGTATGAAAACCTCGCAGAAAAGCAGGAAAAGACCAAAAAGATGAGGGACAAGCTCATTAACGAGCTGACGAAAATCAAGGAAAGCCGCCTTAACGGTGACCTCGAACACCGTCTGCCGGGCAATGTAAACATCTCCTTCAGAGGAATCGAGGGCGAAAGCCTGCTTTTGATGCTTGATCTTGAAGGCATCTGCGCTTCCAGCGGCTCTGCTTGTACGTCCGGCTCGCTGGACCCTTCCCACGTTTTGCTGGCTTTGGGACTTGATCACGCAACTGCTCACGGCTCGCTCCGTCTTTCAATCAACGAGGAAACGACCGACGAGGACATCGACTACATCATCGAGGCCGTACCGAGAGTTCTGGCGAAATTAAGAGCAATGAGCCCCTATTGGGAAAGAATTTGCAAAGCAGAAGGCATTGAAGGCCTTATCTGATATATACGATTTTTAGAAAGGAAGTTAAATATAATGATTTATTCTGAAAAGGTTATGGATCACTTCGCTAACCCCAGAAACGTCGGCGAGATTGCCGATGCTGACGGCGTTGGAGAGATCGGCAACGAAAAGTGCGGCGACATAATGAAAATGTACCTCAAGATCGAGGGCGGCGTTATTGTTGACGTTAAGTTTAAGACATTCGGCTGCGGTGCGGCAGTTGCAACAAGCTCGATGGCAACCGAAATGATCAAGGGTGCAACCATTGACGAGGCTTTGCAGCTTACGAACAAGGCTGTTGTTGAGGCACTTGACGGCTTGCCTGCGGCAAAGCTCCACTGCTCCGTTTTGGCTGAACAGGCAATTAAGGCGGCATTGTGGGATTACTATTCCCGCCAGGGCATTGACCCCACACCTATCGTAGGTGAGCTTCATGAGCACTGCGAATCCTGCTCCATTTAATAAGCGAATTTTGGTTGCGCTGAGCGGCGGAGTTGACTCGTCGGTGGCGGTGAAACTGCTTATCGACGAAGGGTATGAAGTCGCAGGCGTGGTTATGAAAATGTCCGATTCGCACGACGGCACGGTTGCGGCGGCGCAAAAAGCGGCGGATACTTTGGGAATAAAATTATTTGTTCTCGATCTGCGGGAGGAGTTTAAAAGAACCGTAATCGACTTCTTTGCCGAGGAGTATTTAAGCGGAAGGACACCCTCGCCATGTGTGAGATGCAACCCGAACATCAAGTTTAAATACTTGCTCAAAACTGCGCTGGACAACGGATTTGACCGCATCGCCACGGGGCATTATGCAAAAACCGTTTATGAGGACGGGGTTTATAAGCTTCTTAAAAGCGATAACGAAGCAAGAGATCAGTCGTATATGCTCGCAGGACTCGGGCAGGATGTTTTGAGCCGAATCGTTTTCCCTCTTTGGGGAATGGCGAAGGATGACGTGAGGGCGATAGCCAAAGAGCTGGGGCTTGAATGTGCAGATGCGCCGGACAGCGAGGAAAACTGCTTTATTCCCGATAACGACTACGCAGGTTACATCGAGAGAAACTACTCTGCGAGCGAGAAGGGCAATTTCATCTCCCCCGAGGGCAAGCCTTGCGGCGAGCATAAGGGCATTATCCACTATACCGTCGGACAGAGAAAGGGCCTCGGCATTGCGTTGGGTAGACCTTGCTACGTGACGGAGATAGATGCCGACGCTAACGAGGTCAAGCTCGGATATGAGCGGGCAATGACCCAAAGCGTCACGCTCGGCGGACTGAGCGAAACGTACCCAAATGCGATCAAAGACGGAATGAGTGCAAAATGCAAGCTGCGCTCGACGGGCAAGCTGCTTGACTGTAAGGTTGAGCTTACCGACGGCGGATGCACTTTGACGCTCGACTCCCCCACCCCACGGGTGCCTGCGGGACAGGCAGGTGTTGTGTATGACGATAACGTCGTGCTGGGTATGGGAACGATTGGATAGATATTTAAAAAGCACCTGCTTTCATGCAAGTGCTTTTTTGTTTATGTTATTCGTTGCTCTTTAGTCTTTCGAGCCACTCCTTGGGCAAGACGTATTCTTCAAAGCCGAAGTCGATCGAGTATGCCAGATCGTCATAGGAATAGACTATCATACGAACCGCTACATTTGGTTCTTCCTCAAAGAAGCCGTAAATCGTAGCGCAGGAATAAGCGCTCTTAACGCCGTTTTCATCCGGCTCGACCAGATCGTAGAAATCTGCCTCTCGTGATGATGGTTGGGATCTGATATCTGCCAAGAACTCTGCAATCACTTCGGGGTCTGTAATACCCTCACCGCAGGTTGCGTGAGTTGCATCTCGGGGGAATTCATATCCCTCTACATACTCCAGCCTGATGCAATTATCCACGGAAAAGTCAAATTCGGGCAAGGATGCCTTTCTGTAGATTGCAAACCATTCGCTGTATGGATGAACTCTTATCATAATATCGTCTGTGGTTGAGAGCGAATACATTCCCGTCGGGCCACCAAGCCCCATATGCTGAAGCTCTTTCTCTTCGCCGAAAAAGTAACCTTGATGCTCAAGCTCACCGAAGTAATATAGGATTCCTTCGTTACAAAGAAATGCGTATTCCTCTCCCGAGGGGAGGATGACGTTGCCGTTTTGCTTTTCTCTGCAGTAACCGCAAGCGGTAAGCGACAAAAGGGACAAGACACAAAGCAACAGGCAAAGACAGCGTGTGAGATTAAGTTTCATCTTCGACACCCCTTTTAGTTTATTGTAGCGTAATTTGCTTAATAAGCCAAATAAAACAAACGCCCAAAAGAAACAGTATTCCCGCAGAAATGAACAGAACAATGCAACGAGTTTTAGACTCGTTTTTTCTTAGGGCAATTATTGAAAAAACGGTGCTGAGAGAAGCGCACACAAATGAAGAAATCGGGAACGATATCAAAGCTATTATAAAAGCGATTACAAAGGCTCCGTGCGCTTCAACGAAAATTTTGGAGATGATCATCGCCAAAAGCAGTGCAACGGGAACAATGAAGCACGCAGCGGAATAGTCGCTATATTTTTTGTTTTTCATTTCCACCGCCCCCCTTTTCGAGTATATTGTA
>CAYWXA010000106.1:0-3628 GCA_964462175.1 uncultured Oscillospiraceae bacterium | reverse complement strand
TCGTTTGATTATGGGGGCAGGCCTGCGTGCCTGCCCCTTTGATGTTTTGCAGGAATGATCCGTGTAGCATTAGCGACTATTTATGCGCAAGGCAAAATCTTTAGCTTTGCGGCCAACGGGGACAACGATTTTTCGCTCTCGCTTGGGGTCTAAACAAAAAAGCACCCCTGTGTGGGTGCTTTGATTTGCATCAGAGGATCTCGTCCTCATCGACGTCGTCGCCGCCGAGGTCTACCGCTTCGCCGTTGATGAGGTGCTTGAGGTTTTCAAATTCCTCAGCAGTCAGCGTCACGCCCTTGCCCATTCTCGTGTGGTCGGGGCTCCACTCACGGATGTCATACTTGGGAGCGTAATCGTTCCAGCTCACAAGGTTGAGCTCCTTCGTCCAGCCCTTTGCATTCTCCGAAAGAACGCCCAAATGTTCCTTGATTTCATACTTGAGTTCTGCCATTTCTTTTCTTTCCTTTCTGTTACTTGATGATTTTATCTGAAATTTTCTGAATTATCGGCAATTTATTCAACAGCTTCTTCGGGATGATAAACATCACGCACTTCCAAAGCTCTTTGAAGTTGATTATAAGAATCACGAGGAATATTCCCGCCAGCACTCCGTAGGTCCACGTCCCGCTGATCTGGTTGAGTACAGCCATAGCTATCAAAAGAGCAGTATTGACGAGAACCTTCGCCATTGAGAAGTCAAAGTGAATGAGGTTTTTGGCATCGTACAGGCGATAGAAGAATACGGCGAAGTAAGCGATGAAGGTGGCGATCGCCGCACCGTAAATGCCGTAGTCTGGAATCAAAATAAAGTTCAAAATGATGTTTATGACACCCGCCGCAAGGGAGGTATAGAAGCTTCGCTTGGTCTTCTTGCAGGCGATGTATGCGGAACCGAGGAAAACATTGAAGCAGGTGAAGATCGTCGCCAACGTCAGAATAGGGGAGTATTTATATGCTTCATAATACGCCGCATCGACCCAGATATACGTTATCGGTCTGTTCAAAAGCAGAATTCCTGCCGAAAGCACGTACATAAACGACTGATTAAGGGAGAAAACGTTGGTGTAAAAGCTTGCCCGTTCTTCCGATTCGTTTTCGGTTATCGCAGACATATTCCAAGCCTGAGAAAACATCGTGAAAATCGTCGTCAAAATCGTCGGGATCTTATATGCGATCGAGTTGATGCCGTTTAAATATTCGCCGTGGAAATAGGTGATGATGAATCTATCTGATATGCTCGTCACCAGCCACAAAAGAGTGGTGGGAATAAGCGGCGCCGAATAGCGGAGCATTTCTTTAAGGAGTGAAAAATCGGGTCTTTTGAAGCTGACGAACCGCCAAAGCTTCGCCGCAAAGAACAGGAACACGCTTGAAAGCAGATCGGACAGGATTATCGCAAGAAGATAACCCTCGATACCCCATTTGAATACGATAAGGAACAAAATGTTCAAAAGAAGCATTGCAAACGTGGTGAGTATTCCGTCAAACGCAAAAAGCTTGACTTTTTCAAGGGCACGGACAAACGTTGAATTGAGCTGTTTGAGCGAAGCCGTGCATACATATATTAAAAGGAGCAACGCATAACCGTCAAGGTATGCAAACTGCGAATAGACGGGATACAAAACCGCCAAAAGGGCAAATCCGCAAAGAACGACGCCCAAAAGCGAGGAGTATATCTTTGAGTGCTGTGCTTCGTCTTTAGTGTCAAGGGCAAAGCGCAGGGCGGCATCCGCCGCAGAGAGGGTGATTATCGGGATGAGGATGTTTG
Source organism: uncultured Oscillospiraceae bacterium (assembly GCA_964462175.1). Classification (GTDB taxonomy): domain Bacteria; phylum Bacillota; class Clostridia; order Oscillospirales; family Ruminococcaceae; genus Faeciplasma. The sequence continues at coordinate 1,860 of CAYWXA010000106.1, read as the reverse complement.
CCGTTTGTGCAATCAGGTCGACCGTGCCGTATTGGTCGGGGGAAAGGCAGGCGGTATAAAGCGGAACGAGTATCAAAACCAGAAGCTTTGAGCCGAACGTGCCCAGAGCGAAGATGAGTGTATTTGAAAAGAGCTTTTTATAGCTTGAACGGGAATCGCCCAAGGCGCCACCTCCTATATATAAATAGTATAAGCGTATGATACTATTATAATAAGGGCAGATGAAAAAATCAAGCAGTTTCGGGTGATAATAAAAAGACTATCGACAAGCTTGACTTAATGTGTTATAATATGCTTATACGAAACAAGACTTGTTGAGCCATTGTTATTATGAAAGGATGGTAGTTTTGAATATGAAGAAAGCTGTAAACGTTTTGCTCGGCGCAGCGGTCGTTTTGGTGCTGGCTGCAGTTATAAAGCTGGTTGCCGAAGCTTGCTCGCCTTGTATGCATAAGTATTTTGAAGTCGAGAAGGATTAAAACCGACGGCTCAGCCGCACCCTCTCCGTCACGCTCTGCGTGCCACCTCTCCCGGCGGGAGAGGCTAATAAAACAGCCGAAAACAAAAAGAGAGAACGTCTTCGTTCTCTCTTTTGCAATTTTATGGCACTTAGCCGTCACGAGCAGAACAGATGCTCACCGATAGTTGTAATCACCGGTCGGCTTCTTATGAATTCATTTGACGTCTTTGCGGGATTATAATAGTATATCGCTCCGCCGGTTGGGTCCCAGCCGTTTAGAGCATCTCTGGCGGCGTTATATGCGCTTGAGGCGATCGGCTCCCAGAACTGCCCGTCGTCGATGGCGGTGAATGCGCCCTTCTGATAGATAACTCCCGAAAGGGTGTCGGGGAAGGAGGGGTGTTCGATGCGGTTGAGAATGACTGCGCCCACGGCAACCTGTCCTTCATACGGCTCGCCTCTTGCCTCTGCCGAGATCATCTGCGCCAGCAGCTTGACGTTGGCTTCCGTCGCCGCAGGGATAGTTCCAACGCTTATTCCCAGAGCCGCTAGCGTTTCGGGGCCGGCGACACCGTTGGCTTCAAGCCCTCTTATCTTTTGAAACCTCTTGACGGCAGACTGCGTTGCCGTTCCGTAGTAACCGGTGACCTCTGCGTTGAAAAGTCCCCATTCTTTAAGCGTTTCCTGAATCGCCTTGACCTCGGCGCCCGACGAGCCGAGCTTTGAAAGGGCTTCGTTTTCGATCTCGACCGCAGGCGTCACCAGCGAAGCGATCATTAAGACCGCCAGGCAGGCGAAGAAGATAATTGCGAACTGCTTTGCGCTTTCGGATATTCTGAGCTTCATTGCTAAATTCCTTTCTCGTTGTTTTATAATACTTTGCCCCGAAATTCCGTGCCGATTCGCAGGCGACAGTTGCCTCTTTATGGCTTTGTTAGGCGAACTTGCTCGGTTACGTTAACATAATTTCAACAATATTGGTGAAACCTACAAATCGCAAAAAAAGCCTTGACTTCGACTGAAAAATGATGTATTATAACAAAGCTGTCTGCGAGCGAGAGCTCAAAGAGAGCGAAGCCCCTAAAAAACTTTTAAAAAAGTTTGAAAAAAGTACTTGACAAACCTTCACGAATGTGGTAAGATAGTCAAGCGCTCCGAAAAACGGGGCAGCGATGGCAGCTTGAAAATTGAACAATGAACAAACAAGAAAGACCCTTGTAAAATTACTTTGAACAGTAATTCTTGTAACAGTGAATGTACGACACTGAAACAAAAAATAGTACAAGCCGGTTTATACCGGAGTCAAGATTTTATTCATCCGTAAGGGATGATTAAGATACAAACTATTAAGAGTTTGATCCTGGCTCAGGATGAACGCTGGCGGCACGCCTAACACATGC
>CAYWXA010000105.1:0-3670 GCA_964462175.1 uncultured Oscillospiraceae bacterium | reverse complement strand
ATGATCAAGACAAGATTACTTAAATCGTTGTCACTTATCCTTTGCTGTGTGCTGATTGCGGCTATGGCACTTTTTGCAACGGGTTGCAAGGACAACGATGATACCAACGCCGACAACTCCGCAAACGCCGCACAGACCTCAGGCGACGTTACCATAATGGGTGAAGGCGAAACCGTTTTCAATCTCACCGTTGTTGACAAGGACGGCAACGAAACCAAGTTCGAAATTCACACAAACAAGACCGTCGTGGGAGAGGCTTTGCTTGAGCTTGGCCTGATTTCGGGTGACGAGGGCGCATACGGCATCTTCATCAAGACCGTCAACGGCATCACCGCCGATTACGGTATTGACGGAACCTATTGGGCGTTTTATATCGGCGGCGAATACGCAACGAGCGGTGTCGATAAGACAGACGTCGTCGCAGGCGAAACGTATACCTTAAAGGTTGAGGGGTAAGAAAATGAAACTCAGCGTTAAAGAGATCGTTGTTTTCGGTATGCTGGGAGCGCTTATGTATGCTTCAAAGGCAATAATGGAAGTTCTGCCGAATATTCACCTTTTGGGCGTATTCACCGTTGCGTTCACGGTCGTATACCGCAAAAAGGCACTCTATCCGATATATACATACGTTTTGTTAAACGGCGTGTTTGCAGGGTTCAATATGTGGTGGATACCGTATCTTTACATATGGACGGTTCTTTGGGGAGCCGTGATGCTCCTGCCGAGGAATATGCCCAAAAAGATTGAACCGCTCGTATATATGACCGTATGTGCTCTGCACGGTTTCCTGTACGGCATTCTTTATGCTCCTGCACAGGCGATAATGTTCGGGCTGAATTTCAAAAGCACCGTGGCGTGGATAGCTGCAGGTCTGCCGTATGATGCCATTCACGGAGTCAGCAACTTCTTCTGCGGACTTTTGATAGTCCCGATAATCCGCCTTCTGCGCAAGGCGGAAAGATACACACGAGCATAACAAAAAGCCACCGAAGTATCGGTGGCTTTTTAAGCATATGGTTATATTAGCCTTCCCCTCGAGGGGAAGGTGTCGGCGTATGCCGACGGATGAGGTGAAGGCCACGCTCCGCTCCACCCGTCGGTCACGGTTGCCTCCGGCAACGCAGACCGTCGGACGTCGCTCCGCTCACTGCCCCTTCATATACTCCCTTATCTGCCTTGCGATATCTGCAACCTCCTCGGGTGTGGTAACGGTTGCATCTTCAATCCAACCCGACGCTTCGCAATGGAATATTGCGGCGTAGTGCTCATCCACAAAGACATATTCCACTGCCGCACTCAGGTAATCCTCCATATATCCCGCAGCACGGCTATAGACGGTGATGTCCTCAAACTCGTGAGCCGTTCCGGGGTCTTCATACAGCGAGGCAATATACGGGTCAACGGTCAGGTCGATCATCTCGATCTCCATTGTCGACATCCATTGTCTGTTTTCGTCGTATTTTTGATACTTCGTCGCAACATTAGCTGTGTTCTTGGTGAGCCTATATCCCTCGGGCAACTCAAGCAGGCGGTATTCGATCACGCCGAAATCGAGGTTATATTCATCCCAATCGCTAAGCTCGCTCTGTCCTGTGTGAACAGCGGTTGAAGGCTCGTTTGCAATTTCTGCGCGAATCTCTTCCTCTGTTCTCATCGGCGCATTCATCATATTGTCGATAGATTCAAATATCGCCAGAATCTGATCGTCGGTCACGTCGGGGTCGTTGCAGGAGATGTGGCAGGCATAGTTGCTTGCCTTCAAAAGATAGAACTTGTCGTAGTGATATACTTTCAAGTCGCCCATTTCAAGCACAAGCATCTCGCCGTTGTGGTCAAGGCGCACGCCTGTGTTTTCGTAAATTTCATAGATGTTGATATCAAGATATGCGTATCTATAGATGGCTTTTTCGCTCTGCCTGATGAAATGGATGTCGTATGATGACTTGCTCAGCGGGTCGAAATAACTGCACTTATACCCCTCGGGGATGGGCAGATCAGCTTCGATAATCATTGCAGGGATGTCAAGCACACCGTCGCCCATAACACCGGGTGTCAAATACATCGGGTCGGCAGGGCCGCCACCCTCGTTTATCTCGATGTTATTGCCAAAGCGGATGACGTGCATATCGTTTCCTGCGACCATTGCAACGGTCACGCTCAGCACCAGAACGACTGCCGCCGCTATAAGAAGCACCTTTTTGACTGACACCTTAACGCGAATGAGCATCCGCTTTTTAATAGCTTCAGCCTGCTCTTCAAAATGATTTGTGAATTCATACTTTACTTCTTCGTCGCCTACCAGGGCTTTTGCTTCAAGCTCGTCATATTCCTGCAGAGCCTGTTTGATTATGGCCGTCTGTTTTTCGTCAAACATCAATATCGCTCCTTTCAAACGCTTCTTTAAGAATCTTCGTTCCCCGATTCAAACGGCTCTTGACCGCTTGAAGGGAGACGCCGTATAACACGGATATCTCCTTACAGCTCATTCCGTAAAGATACTTGGCGGTCAGAACGTCCCGATAGATCGGTTTCATCCGACAGATCGCATCGACGACCCGTTTTGCCTCGTCACGGCTGATATATTCATCCGCAACGTCGATGTCGGAAGCAGGTATCTCAAACAAGGGAACTTCGGCCTTGCGCTTTTTCGCTATGTTCAGCGCATGGTTCTTTGCCGCCTTAACGGCATAGTTCGCCCCGTGACGGGTATTGGGATCGGGAAGGGAATTTATGTTCTGTGCGATGGCGAAAAGGGCGTTTTGAACCGCTTCTTCGGCATCGTGATGGTTTTTAAGCACGGCAAATGCCGCCGACATCATTTTGTTGCGGTGCTTGTGGTAAAGCACGGCGAATTTTTCAGACTGACTGTTCAGCTCGATCTGAGAAAGATAAAATGACAGCATTATGTTTCCTCCGGAGGGTTTGGGCTTTCAATTGCCTTTCACCTATATATACAACGCTCAAAGCAAAAAGGGTGCAACTTTTAAATATATTTTCAAAGATTTTTTAAAATTTGTCAACCTTGCCCGTTTGCGGGACAAAAAACAGCCTGTCGGGGGATTGAGTAAGCTTGCAAACGGTGATATACTGTTCATATAAGCTTTAAGTTTAGGAGGAGAGCAATGTCTACAAGCAAAGAATATTTGACCTTTATATTGGATCAGCTATCCGACGTCGGCGGGATCACCCACCGTCAAATGATGGGTGAATATATAATCTATATGGACGGCAAAATTGCCGCCTACCTCTGCGACGGCCGCCTGCTTGTCAAGCCCGTGCCGAGCGCTGCGGCGCTGATGCCGAACGCTTCATACGAGCCGCCGTACGAAGGCGCCAAAGATATGCTCTTAGTAGATAACGTTGACGACAGAGCGTTCCTTAAAGAACTGTTTGAAGCGATGTATGACGAGCTCCCCGAGCCGAAGAAAAAGAAGTAAGGTAATGATTTGTGGAGGTATAGTTGATGAAAGTTAAGAATCCCATGCTTGTCGTGACAGACATAGACAAGTCGGTTGAATTTTACAAAAAAGTGTTTGGGCTTCACGTAATTATGGATTTCGGCGCAAACAAAACCTTGACTGGCGGGTTGGCATTACAAACTCTTGATGCGTGGCGAGAATTTATTGGTGCTGATAATATTTCTTTCGGTAGCAATAGCTTTGAGCTTTAT
>CAYWXA010000104.1:0-3691 GCA_964462175.1 uncultured Oscillospiraceae bacterium | reverse complement strand
GATACAGCTCGCACCAAGCCCAGAAGCGGTTATCTTTATCGCTCCATTCGCCGTATCCGCCCGTGCCGCAACCCTCGGGGTTGTTAAACCCGATGCATTCGGGGTTTGCTTCAAGCCACTCCCCTGTTTTAATTGCGGCGTTTAAAAGCCTGTCGGCAAATTCGGGGTCATATTTTCTGTAAATGGTGCTTGCAAGGGCGCAAACTGCCGCTAAATCTGCCGTTGCCATAGTTGAAACAGGCAAAACGAACATCTGCCGCAGGTCATCCTCGGGCATTACAAAGTCAGCGTGGTGAGCGGTCGTCGCCTTGTGATATACCGCTCCGTCAGCTCTTTGCATCTTCAAGATCCACTCAAGCTCAACTCTTACCTCGTTGAGGATGTCGGGCAGACCGTTTCCGCTTTCGGGAATGTTCAAATCGAGATCTTTATACACCTCGGGATACATTTTGTATGCAAACAGCAAATGCGCCGCCGCAACCGCACCCGGAGTAACGTATCTGCCGTAGTCGCCTGCGTCGTGCCAGCCGCCTGTCACATCCATCGACACCGAATGGTCATCCCACAAAAGTGCCTTGCCCGTGTGGCAGGGCGCATGGGTATATACCCCTGCGTGCTCCGGTTTCAGCTCGGTGCCGCAGCGCAGGAAGTAAAACGCCTTCAAAACGTCAAAGGTCAACGTGTTATATACGTTTTCACAAATTTCAAACTCAAAGGATTCCTCGCCGTTGTCGCCTTTAACACGGTATTTTCCCGCCCTGTCAAACGCCGAGAAATCAGCAACGTAAACGTCGTCCTGCGAACATTCGTCAAGACCGAAATGGCTCGCTTTGCCCTCATAGCAAACCTCTCCGAGAGAATTTTCAACCCAAAACTTTTCCAAAGGAGCGCTGAAAACAGCCTGCTTAACGTCGTCAGGCTTATATCCCAACTGGTTGATGAACACCTTTTTGGGGTAGATCTTGGTTGTGAGATCTCTTTTCTTGAAATAATTTCTTTCGTGACTTGCCATATTGATCACCTCGCTGTCAATAAGGGCTGTACATTTCCTTTTCTGCCTTCTCAACAGCCTGCTCAAGGGTCAAGCCGTGGAATCTGGGCGCACTCAAATATCTTCCCGATCTTCCGTCGTTTACGAAAATGCCCGTGACGTATCCGGGGATTGCGCTTTCGGGTGAATTGGGAGCGTGCGGGCCGCCAAGATCCGTGCGGCACCATCCGGGGTCGGTCAGGTTGATAAGTACGTTACTGCCCTGAAGCTTCGAGCCGAGGTCGATGGTGACTTTATCGAGCGCCGCTTTGGATGCCGAATAGCCAGCCTGCTGAGGGTCAAGGCTGATACCGCTGGTGGTGTTCAGAATTCTTCCGAAGCCTCGCTCGACCATTGCGGGAATGTAGTGATAACAGATCATCATCGGAGCGATGGTGTTAATTAAAAAGCTCTTTTCATAGTCGCTTGCAGGGGTCTTTAAATATTCATTTCTGTATGCAATCTGCACGCCTGCGTTGTTTAAAATAATGTCGATGGGTGTGCCCTTGGCGTCAATTTCAGCCATCATTGCTTCGACCTGCGAAAGATCGCTCAGCTCTGCCGAAACAACGTAAGCCTCGACGCCCAATGCCTTGACCTCTGCCAAGACCTTGTCGCAATGCTCCGCCTTTCTTGCGTGCAAAACGAGGTTTGCTCCGTGTTCTGCCAGACATTTTGCAGCTAAATAGCCGATACCTCTCGATGCACCTGTTACAAGTGCCCATTTTCCTTTAATATCAATCATTTCAAGATCTCCTTTTTTGCATTTTCAAGTGAATTTATCACCCTGTCGCACCACTCGTCGAATTCGGGGTCGGGTGTCTGACATTCGGGGTGAGTGAGCATATAGTCAAGCGCCTGCTTTGCGCCCTGATCGAAGCGTATCGTCGCACAGTAATCGGGCACGGCACGCTTCAATTTCGAGTTGTCAAATATGACGGAGTTTGCCTTGTCGCCGATAAGTCCGCCCTCAAAATCATAATTTGAAACCGCCGCCAAAAAATCAGAGGGAACGTAATAAGGCTTGAACGGGACGCCCAAAGTGTCGGCAATTATCCTGTGTATCTGATTCCACGTGAGCGACTCGTCAGACGTTATCTGATATGCCTGACCGATCGCATGGACGTTGCCCATAAGTCCCACAAAGCCCTTGGCAAAATCGTCGGCGTGTGTGAGCGTCCAAAGGCTGGTGCCGTCGCCGTGAATGATAACCGGCTTGCCCTCAAGCATACGCTTTATAACCTGCCAGGCGCCGCCGTTGCCGTGAACACCGATGGGAACGCTTCGCTCGCAGTAGGTGTGGCTGGGTCGAATGATAGTGATGGGGAAGCCTTCTTTGCGGTAAAGCTCCATCAAATATTCCTCACACTCTATCTTATTGCGGGAATATCCCCAATATGGGTTGCAAAGGGGCGTTGCTTCGTCGATATACGGTTCAGCCAACGGCTTCTGATAAGCCGATGCGGAGCTGATGTACATAAACTGCTTGGTCTTGCCCTTGAAAAGACGGTAATCACGCTCGAGCTGAGGTCTGACGAAGCCGATGAAATCACAAACGACGTCAAAGCTCATACCCTCAAGCTTTTTGCTCGCATCCGCTTCGTTGTTGACGTCGCAGATGATGTAATTTACCAAACCCTCGGGGAAAACGTCGTTGCGGGAGCCTCGATTTAAAAGCCAGAGCTCGTGACCCTCGCTGATCAGTTTTTTGGAGATGGACGTGCTGATGGTGCCCGTTCCGCCGATAAACAGTACTTTCATAAATGCTCCTTTCAAAGAATGTATCATAAAAATTTCAGGTTCAAATTCTCATATAGAGTATATCATTTTCGTCCAAAAAATGATATAGCAGGCTTGTAGAAAAAGCAAACCGTTTTTTGTGAAAACGGCTGAATATTTTCAGGTGCGCCCGTTTGGGCACTTGCATAATTCGGCGCTCTGTGATACAATATTTAACGATGCCCGTAAAAACGGCAGAATTATCAACGACCCGAAAGGAGCCAGTTCAAATGGCAGACAATAACAAGAATATCAACGTTGACGAAGTAGTTGAAAACATCAAGAACCTCAACAACACCGCAGACACCACCGGCAGCTATGACACCCAGGACATCAACGACAACAAGGTAATGTCCGTTCTTGCTTACCTCGGCATTTTGGTGCTTATTCCCCTGTTCGCAGCTAAAAATTCCAAGTTTGCAAGATTCCACACCAATCAGGGTCTCGTTCTCTGGCTGGTGAACATCATTTGGGACGTCGTTTATAACATCGTTTCTTCGATCTTGGGCGCTATTCCCGTCGTCGGCGCAATTATCAGCGTGATCGGCTGGATCGTAAGCATTGCGTTGTTCGTCGTTATGATCATCGGCATCGTCAACGCAGTCAAGGGCAGAGCTAAGGAGCTTCCCGTCATCGGCAAGGTAAGAATTTTGAAGTAAATATGAAAATGACCCGGGCAGAAAGCTGCTCGGGTCTTATTTTTTCGGCAGATGGGACTGCCCCACAATTTTGCGCCCACCTTTTGCCGAATGAGAAAGATATCGAAGCGCAAAATAAGAGAATCCTTACGGATTCTCGGTTCTGCGTCGATGGGTCAGATGAAAACAAAAAAGTCCGAGCTAAAGCTCGAACTTCTTTGTTTTGGTGCGGCAAATGGGACTG
>CAYWXA010000103.1:0-3805 GCA_964462175.1 uncultured Oscillospiraceae bacterium | reverse complement strand
GTTTGGTGCGGGTAACAGGACTTGAACCTGCATGAAATTGCTCTCACATGGACCTGAACCATGCGCGTCTGCCAATTCCGCCATACCCGCATATGATATGGCTGATGCCGTTACAACATCAGCCATTATATCACAAAGTTTTTGGTTTGTAAAGAGGTTTATCCAACAATTTCTTTATAAAGATTTGAATAGATCTCTGCAGATCTTGCCCAGGAGAAATCTTCACGCAAAGCGTGGCTTACCAGCTTGCCCCACTTCATTCTCTGATCGTAATATGCTCTTGCACGGACGGTTGCATCAAGCATATCGTGAGCATTATAAGTCTTGAAGGTGAAGCCGTTGCCGCCCTTGCCGCCGCAGTCGATAATAGAGTCCTTAAGACCGCCGGTCTCACGGATTATCGGAATGGTACCGTAACGCAAGGAGACCATCTGAGCCAAGCCGCAAGGCTCGCTCTGAGAAGGCATCAAGAACATATCGGCGCCTGCATAGATCCTATGAGCGAGGTCGGGAATGAAACCGATCGTGACGCCGACTCTGTCGGGATAACGGTATGCCATTTCACGGAAGAAGTCCTCATACTGCTTTTCGCCCGAACCGAGAATCGTGAACTTATAGCCAAGGCGGATCATATCTTCAAATACGCACTTGACAAGATCAAGACCCTTATGGGAAACAAGTCTCGTAACGATACCCATAACGGGTTCCTTGCCGTCGGGCAATCCGAATTCCTTCAGAAGCTCGGCTTTGCAAACAGCCTTGCCGGACTTATCTTCAACGTTGAAGTGAGCAGGAATTGCAGGGTCGGTCTCGGGGTTATAGACGATCTGGTCGATACCGTTAAGGATACCGCAGAGCTTGTCCTGCTTGGTAGCGAGAATGGGATCGAGTCCGTGAGAGAACCACGGATTGAGGATCTCGGTCGCATATGTAGGAGAAACCGTTGTAATTCTGTCAGCAGTCTCAAATGCGCCCTTCATAAAGTTAACGCATCCGTTATACTCAACGATTCCCTTATATTCATCGGGAAGACCGATAACGTCGCCGTAAAGATCCATTCCGTACTGTCCCTGATACTGAATGTTATGAATTGTAAAGACAGTTTTGATGTTGGAAAGAGTTCCGATGTGTCTGTAAACGGTATTATAGAATACGGGAGTCAGCGCAGTCTGCCAGTCGTTACAGTTCAGAACGTCGGGAATAAAATCAATATGCAAAAGCATCTCAAGGATAGCCTTGGAGAAGAATACGTATCTCTCTCCGTCGTCGTGATAGCTGTAAATACCGTTGTCACGCTTGAAGTAATATTCATTGTCGATGAAATAATACTTAACGCCGTTCGCTTCACCTTCAAAGATGCCGCAATACTGGTTTCTCCAGGCTACGGATACGCTGAAATCGGTGACATATGTAAGCTTTTCTCTGAGCTGAGGCTTGATTGCGGAATAAAGAGGCATTACGACTCTGCAATCGTGTCCTGCCGCATTGAGCGCCGCTGGAAGTGAACCTGCAACGTCAGCAAGTCCGCCGGAAGCTATGAAAGGCAAAGCCTCACTTGCACAGTAAAGAATTTTCATTTGATATTTTCCTTTCTCAAACCGAGCGAAGCCTTGTTTTTCAAAGCTTCGCTCACACAGTTAATTAAGTCAGACTTTGCGGCTCTTTGCGATATAGAGCGGGCAGTTTTCGGAAGATGCAACGACGATTCCTTCTCCGATATTTACCTGTTTATCGGTGATGATGTTGGAAATTTCGGTGTCCTTGCCGACAACGGTATCCTGCATAAGAATACAGTTCTTGACAACAGCGCCCTTTGCAACCTTAACGCCGCGGAAGAGGATGGAGTTTTCAACGACGCCGTCGATCACACAGCCGTCAGCGACCAAAGAATTGGTTACGGAGCTGTCAAGACCGTACTTTGAAGGAGCGTCGTCACGAACCTTGGTATATACGGGGCGCTTGGGCAAAACGAGATTTGAAAGATTAGCGGGGTCAAGCAACGCCATGCTTTCTTTATAGTAAGAATCAAGGCCTGAGAACTTGGAGAAGTAGCCGCCGAATTCATATGTGCGGACGTCAAGTTCACCGAGCATACCCTGCAAAACGTCTCTGCCGAAGCTGGTCTTGCCCTTGGGAATGATATCCAGAACGAGGTCAACAAGGAAGTCCTTGCTCATCACGTATACGTTAAGACCCATTGCCATCTTGCCTGCCTTTGCACAGTTGATGGAAACTTCAGTTACCTTGCCGTTTTCGTCAGCAGTGTATACAGCGGAAACAGCGGTGTCTTCAGCGGTGTATTCACCTGTATGTACGACGCAGGTGATATCAGCGCCTGTACCGATGTGAGCGTCAACGAGCTTGGAGAAATCGAGGTTATAAATAACGTTGCTGTCGCAGATCACAACGTATTCGCAAGCGGTCTTGCGGATGTAGCCTACTGCGTTATAGAGAGCGTCCAATTTGCCCTGATATAAGCCGCTGTTTACCATTCCGTAAGGAGGAAGGATGCACAAGCCGCCGTTTGAACGGGCAAGGTCCCACTGACGGCCGGAGCCGACGTGGTCCAGAAGGGACTGATAGTTTTCCTTGGTGATGATACCAACGGTGGAAATGCCGCTGTTTACCATACTGGAAAGAGCAAAGTCGATAAGGCGGAATCTGCCGCCGAAGGGTACGGAGCCCATAGCTCTGTTAGATGTAAGTTCGGGCAAGGTTTCATCGTGAGCATTTGCAAAGACGATACCCAAAACGTTTGTCATATTGTAACTCATTATCGACACCTCCTTATATATTCTCAGAAATGATCTGCTTGGGCAAAACGACTGCTTCGCCGCTGACGGTCACGCCGTGGCCGACAACTGCAACGCCCCATTCGTCCTTGTTCTCGACGGATTCGGGACTTGCGCCGACGTGTGCGCCCGATTCGACAACGCTGTTTTCGCCGACGATGGCGTATTCAACAACAGCGCCCGACTTAACGGTTGCACCGGGCATAAGGATCGAGCTGGTGACGACAGCGCCTTCTTCGATCGTTACGCCGCCGGAGATCATTGAGAATTCAACGCTGCCGTCAATTACGCAGCCGTTGGTTACCATTGAGTTCTGGATCTTGGCGTTCTTGCCGATGATGTGAGGTGCGCGGGAGATATTGCTGGAGAAGATCTTCCAGTTGGGATCGTAGAGATCGAGGGTTACAGTGGGGCTGAGAAGATCCATATTTGCTTCCCAGAGGGAGTCGATGGTTCCAACGTCCTTCCAATAGCCTTCAAAGCGGTAAGCAAAGATCTTTTCGCCGTTTTCAAGAAGTGCGGGAATGATGTTCTTACCGAAGTCCTTGGTTGCGGTCTCGTCCATCTCATTTTCGATGAGATATTTCTTGAGGATGGGATAATCGAATATGTAGATACCCATTGAAGCAAGGGTGGACTTGGGTTCCTTGGGCTTTTCAACGAAGTCATAAACTCTGTCTTCATTGTCAGCAAACATAATGCCGAAACGGCTTGCTTCCTGAAGCTCAACGTCGATGACTGCGATGGTGCAGGCACTTCCCTTTTCCTTGTGGAACTTGAGCATATCTGAATAATCCATCTTATAGATATGGTCACCCGAGAGAATTACAACGTATTCGGGATCGTATCTGTCGATGAAGGAAAGGTTCTGATAAATAGCGTTAGCTGTTCCTTCATACCACTGTGCGCCGGAATTCGACTGATAAGGAGGCAGGATGTGAACGCCGCCGTTGATGCGGTCAAGGTCCCATGCCTGACCGTTGCCGATGTAATCGTTAAGTTCAAGAGGCTGA
>CAYWXA010000102.1:0-3846 GCA_964462175.1 uncultured Oscillospiraceae bacterium | reverse complement strand
GGAGCGAAATGATGCATCAGATTTGGGTATACAACAAAACTTACATCTTCGGAGGTAACAAATGCTTAAACAATCCTTCTTTTCGGGAATTGCCGCAGGTATGATGGTTGGTATCGGCGGAGCAATTTACATGAGCTGTGACAACAAATACGTGGGTGCAGTTTTGTTCTCTGTTGCGCTTTTGACCATCTGCTACTTGGGAATGTATCTTTATACGGGTAAGATCGGCTTTTTGGCTGAAAGCTTCTCGCTTGATTCGGTAAAACAGCTCGGTATCGGGCTTTTGGGAAACTTTGTCGGTGCGACTGCGTTTGGATATCTCGTGAGATTCGCAAGACCTTCTATCGTTGATAAGTGTTATAACGCTTGCTCGGCGAAGCTTGAAAACAGCCTGATGACCAGCCTTGTTTTGGGCGCAATGTGCGGAATTCTGATGTACGTTGCAGTTAAGATCTACCGTGAAAAGAATTCGGTTTGGGGAATTTTGTTCTGTATCCCCGTGTTTATTCTCTGCGGATTTGAGCACTCGGTAGCAAATATGTTCTACTTCGCTCTTGCAAACCTGCTCACCCCGAGATATTTTGCATTTGTAATCATGGTCGTTTTGGGCAACACCGTCGGCGCCATGATAATCCCCTGGTTAAATAAGCTTGCCGAGTGCAAGTTGTCAAATAAATAAAAAACAATAAGGAGTTTCGCCATGTTTTTTGAAAATCTCAAAAACTTCGACCCCGAGGTTGCCGCTTCGTGTGAAAGAGAGCTTTCCCGTCAGCGCCACAATATTGAGCTTATCGCTTCCGAGAACATCGTTTCCGAGGGCGTTTTGCTTGCCGCAGGCGGAGTTTTAACAAACAAGTATGCCGAAGGATACCCCTCTAAGAGATATTACGGCGGATGCGTATACGTTGACGAGGTTGAAGAATTGGCTCGTGAGCGCGCAAAGAAGCTCTTCGGCGCAGAGCACGCCAACGTTCAGCCACACTGCGGAGCAAACGCAAACCTTGCTGTATTCTTCGCTCTTTTGAACCCCGGCGACACCGTTTTGTCGATGAGCCTTGCTCACGGCGGACACCTTTCCCACGGCTCGCCCGTTAACATTTCGGGTAAGTATTTCAACATCGTGCCTTACGGCGTATCTGACGAAACTCAGACTATTGATTATGATGAAGTTGAAAGACTCGCTTTGGAATGCAAGCCCAAGCTGATCTTGGCAGGCGCTTCGGCATATCCCAGAGTTATCGACTTCAAGCGCTTCAGAGAGATCGCAGACAAGGTCGGCGCATACTTTATGGTGGATATGGCGCACATTGCAGGTCTTGTTGCCGCAGGCGTACACCCCTCCCCCGTGCCTTATGCCGACGTTGTCACCACCACTACGCATAAGACCCTCAGAGGTCCCAGAGGCGGACTCATTCTTTGCAAGGAAGAGTATGCCAAGGTGATCGACAAGGCAATTTTCCCCGGCACACAGGGCGGCCCCCTTATGCACATTATTGCCGCAAAGGCTGTTGCATTCGGAGAGGCTTTGAAGCCTGAATTCGTAGAGTATCAGAAGCAGATCGTTAAAAATGCGGCTGTTTTGGCAGATGAGCTGAAAAAGGGCGGAATCAACCTTGTTTCGGGTGGCACAGACAACCACCTTATGCTTCTTGACCTCAGAGGCACGGGTGTAACGGGCAAGGAGCTTGAAAAGCGCCTTGACGAAGTACACATCACTGCAAACAAGAACGCAATTCCCAACGACCCCGAAAGCCCCTTCATTACAAGCGGCTTAAGAATCGGCACACCTGCCGTTACTACCCGTGGCTTCAAGGAAGAGGAAATGAAGCTGATTGCAGGATGGATCCTTGATATTATCAAGGACTTTGAGGGCAACCGTGAGCGCATCACCGCTGAGGTTATTGCTCTTTGCGAGAAGTTCCCTATATATAATGACTAAAAGTTTTGAGCGAATCGAGCTGAAATTGCCCGATTCGCTCATTTTGCTGAAATACGCTTGACAAGTTATTGCCACTTCGCTATACTGTATATAGTGCTTTTAAAAATGATTTGGCACAATATTTGGAGTAAAGCGTGAAAGATGAAACCTATTAACCATAAGTTTTGTTTCGCGCTTTAAATATTTTCAAAACAAACCAACGAAATTTTTGAAAAAACGGAGGACACTCACCATGGGTTACAAATCTGACATTGAAATTGCACAGTCGGTCGAAATGAAGCCGATAACCGAAATTGCAAAGGTTGCGGGAATCGCCGACGAGTATCTTGAGCAGTACGGAAAGTATAAAGCCAAGATCGATATGTCCCTTATGGACAAGAACACCAAGAAGGGCAAGCTGATCCTCGTTACAGCTATCACCCCCACCCCCGCAGGCGAGGGCAAGACCACAACCACCATCGGCTTGGCTGACGGTATGAAGAAGATCGGCAAAAACGTTATGGTAGCGTTGCGTGAGCCTTCCTTGGGCCCTGTTTTCGGCATCAAGGGCGGTGCCGCAGGCGGCGGATATGCACAGGTCGTACCTATGGAGGACATTAACCTTCACTTTACAGGTGACTTCCACGCTATCGGCGCTGCAAACAACCTGCTTGCCGCAATGATAGATAACCATATCTATCACGGAAATGCTCTTAACATCGACCCCAGACGTATCACCTGGAAAAGATGCGTTGATATGAACGACCGCCAGCTCAGATTCGTTTGTGACGGCTTGGGCGGAAGAGTTAACGGCACACCCAGAGAAGACGGATATGACATTACGGTTGCAAGTGAGATCATGGCTGTATTCTGCCTTTCCAGCTCGATTGACGACCTCAAGGCAAGACTTTCAAGAATCATCGTTGGTTATACATATGACGAAAAGCCCGTTACAGCAGGCGATTTGAAGGCTGTCGGCGCAATGGCGGCACTTTTAAAGGATGCGCTCAAGCCCAACCTCGTTCAGACACTTGAGGGCACACCCGCACTCGTTCACGGCGGACCTTTTGCTAACATCGCACACGGATGCAACTCGGTTATTGCAACGAATATGGCACGCTCTTTGGGCGACTATACCGTTACAGAAGCAGGCTTCGGCGCAGATCTGGGCGCAGAGAAGTTCCTCGATATCAAGTGCAGAATGGCAGGACTTACTCCCGACGCTGTTGTTATCGTTGCAACGATCCGTGCGCTTAAGATGCACGGCGGCTTGGCAAAGACAGAGTTGGGTGAAGAAAACCTCGAAGCGCTTGAAAAGGGTATTCCCAACCTCTTGCGCCACGTTTCAAACATCAAGAACGTATACGGTCTTCCCTCAGTAGTTGCGATTAACCGTTTCCCCACCGATACCGATGCAGAAGTTGAGCTTATCATCAAGAAGTGCCGTGAACTCGGCGTTAACGTTGTTCTTTCAACCGTTTGGGCTGATGGCGGCAACGGCGGCGTTGAGCTTGCAAAGGAAGTTGTAAGACTCTGCGAGGAGGAAACTCCCGACTTCAGATTCTCATATGAGCTTGACGGCACGATTGAGGACAAGATCGAAGCGGTTGTCAAGAAGGTTTACGGCGGTGTCGGCGTGACGTACTCCCCTGCCGCAAAGAAGGAAATTGCAAAGCTTGCATCGTTAGGCTTTGACAAGGTGCCCGTATGTATCGCTAAGACACAGTATAGCTTCTCGGATGACCCCACGAAGCTCGGCGCACCCGAAGGCTTCACCGTTAACGTCAAGAACGTCAAGGTTTCCGCAGGCGCAGGATTTGTCGTCGTCCTCACCGGCGACATTATGACAATGCCCGGCTTGCCGAAGGTTCCCGCGGCTGAAAAGATCGACGTTGATGCAAACGGCGTCATTACAGGGTTGTTCTGAT
>CAYWXA010000101.1:0-3974 GCA_964462175.1 uncultured Oscillospiraceae bacterium | reverse complement strand
CTTCATTAACCTCGGCGCATCACGTCTTGGCACCAGCAGGATCGTTAAAATCGTAAAACAGGAGGACAAAGGATATGGCTACTAATTATCCAACCCCGCATATTAACGCAACACCCTCTGATTTTGCAAAGGTCGTCTTAATGCCCGGCGACCCCTTAAGAGCGAAATTCATTGCGGAAAACTTCCTTGAAGACGCTCGCCTTGTCAACAACGTCCGAGGAATTCACGGCTATACGGGCACGTATAAAGGCGTTCCCGTTTCGGTTATGGCAAGCGGTATGGGTATGCCCTCCATCGGTATTTATTCTTATGAGCTATATAACTTCTTCGGCGTTGAAACAATTATGCGCATAGGCTCTGCAGGCTCGATGCAGAAGGATATCCACATCCGAGACATTGTTTTCGGACAGGCGGCTTGCACCGATTCCAATTATGTAAATCAGTTCTGCCTTGCCGGTCATTACGCACCCATTTGCTCATATGACGTTTTAAAAATTGCGATTGAAGAGGCTGAAAAGGTGGGCGCACGTTATCACGTGGGAAACCTTCTTTCTTCCGATTGCTTCTACGGCGATAACCCGAACGCTTCTCCCGCATGGCAGAAGATGGGCGTAATGGCTGTTGAAATGGAAGCTGCGGCACTTTATATGAACGCCGCACGTGCAGGTAAAAAGGCGCTTGCGCTTTGCACCGTTTCCGACTCACTCGTTTCGGGCGAGGCGACGACTGCCGAGGAACGCCAGAATTCATTCACTCAGATGATGGAAATTGCGCTTAACACCGCAATAAGATTGTAATAACTATGGACAAAAGAGTATTTTTAATTGTTTTAGATAGCGTTGGCGCAGGTGCTTTGCCCGATGCCGAGCAGTTTGGCGACGCAGGCACAAACACTCTGCGAAGCTGTTATAATACGGGCAAGCTTAGCATTCCCAATATGCTCAAAATGGGTCTTGGAAATATTGAGGGACTTGATTTTCTCGGCAAGGAGCAGAATCAGTCTGCCGCTTGCGGAAGGATCCGTGAACGTTCGATGGGAAAGGATACCACCATCGGACATTGGGAGATTGCAGGAATCGTTTCCGAAAAGCCCTTGCCCACATATCCCGACGGTTTCCCGCAGGAGATTTTGGATGAATTTTCCCGTCAGACGGGCAGGGGAGTTCTTTGCAACAAACCCTATTCGGGAACGGACGTTATTCGTGACTACGGCGATGAGCACGTTAAGTCGGGAGATTTGATCGTATATACTTCTGCAGACAGCGTATTTCAGATTGCGGCACACGAGGAAGTCGTTCCCGTTGAAACGCTCTATGAATACTGCCGAATTGCAAGAAGGATTCTTACAGGTGAGCACGCTGTCGGAAGAGTTATCGCCCGTCCATTCATCGGCGAGAGCGGAAACTATACGAGAACCTCAAACCGCCACGACTTCTCGCTTGAGCCTTACGGCAGAACGATGCTCGATGCAATCAAGGAAAACGGCAAAGACGTTATCGCTGTTGGAAAGATCACCGATATTTTCGCAGGCAGAGGAGTTACCGAAACGATCTTCACCCACGGAAACACCGAGGGTATGAAGATCACAAGCGATGTCGCTAAGCGTGATTTCAACGGTCTTTGCTTTACTAACCTCGTTGACTTTGATATGCTTTACGGTCACCGTAACAACGCCGTTGCATACGCTGAGGCGCTCAACGAGTTTGATGCCTGGCTGGGTGATTTCGTTAAGGTTATGCGTGATGACGATATTCTTATTATTACGGCAGACCACGGCTGTGACCCCGGAGATATCAGCACCGATCATACCCGTGAATATACTCCGATCTTGGTCTACGGCAAAAAGATAACCCCTGTAAAGCTTGAAACCTTGACGACGTTTTCGGATATTGCCGCAACGGTATGTGATTATCTGAGCGTTGATTTCGATTGCCCCGGAAACAGCTTTCTTGCAAACGTGACGTATGACCCCGACGAACTTGCATCGCTCGCAAAAGAAGCGATGACGAGAGCGTATGCTCCTTATTCGGGATATAAAGTCGGAGCGGCTCTTTTGTGTGCCGACGGCTCGGTATATACAGGCTGCAACATCGAAAACGCGGGATATTCTGCTACAAACTGCGCTGAGCGCACCGCAATTTTCAAAGCTGTAAGCGAAGGCAAGCGTAATTTCATTGCGATTGCCGTTTGCGGCGGAAAGAACGGCGTTCTGTCTGACGAACCGTTCCCGCCCTGCGGAATATGCAGACAGGTCTTGCGTGAATTCTGCAAGAATGATTTCAAGATCCATATGGTTACGGCTGACAAGCTTAAAACCTTTACATTGTCTGAGCTTCTTCCAATGAGCTTCGGACCCGATCACATTGATATATAACGGCAGGTGATTACTGATGAGAATGTACGATATCATCCACAAAAAACGAACCGGCGGGGAGCTCAGCGATGCTGAAATTCGTTTTGCAATTAAAGGCTTCACTGACGGGTCTATACCCGACTATCAGATGTCTGCGCTTGCAATGGCTATCCTTTTCGTTGGAATGTCTGACCGTGAAACGGCAACTCTTACCGATGCCATGGCAATTTCGGGCGATACGGTCGATTTGAGCGAATTCGGCAATCTTTCCGTCGATAAGCACTCTACGGGCGGCGTGGGCGATAAAACTTCGCTTATTGTTGCTCCTATCGTTGCCTCCTGCGGCGCAAAGATCGCAAAGATGTCAGGCAGGGGTCTGGGGCATACGGGCGGTACTGTCGACAAGCTCGAATCTATCCAGGGATATAAAACCGAGCTTCCCATAAGCGATTTCTTTGAACAGGTGCGAAATATCGGCATTTCGGTCATCGGTCAAAGCGGAAATATGACCCCTGCAGACAAAAAGCTTTACGCTTTGCGTGACGTCACCGCAACCGTCGATTCGATACCCCTTATCGTTTCAAGCATTATGAGCAAGAAATTGGCGGCTGGCGCACGTTCAATCGTTTTGGACGTCAAAGTCGGAAGCGGCGCATTTATGCCCGACCTTGAATCTGCAACGACCCTTGCCGAAAATATGGTCAACATCGGCAAGGCTTGCGGAAGGAATATATCTGCGCTGATAACAAATATGGATCTGCCTTTGGGCAATGCCGTCGGAAATTCCCTCGAGGTGATTGAAGCTGTCAACGTTCTTAAAGGCGAGGATATCAGCGACCTCAGAGAGATCTGCCTTGCGCTTTCGTCCTCGATTTTGGAGCTTTGCTTTGGTCTTACTGACAAAGAAGCACACGATATGGCGTATGATGCCTTGCAGAGCGGAAAGGCATATGATAAATTCAAGGAATGGATCTCATATCAAGGCGGTGACGTTTCCTGGATCGAGGACACTTCAAAATTCCCCAAGGCTAAATATTGCTTGGATGTTTTGGCTGAAGCCGACGGCTGGATCTCGCATATGAACACCGCCGAAATCGGAAACGTATCCTCGCATCTCGGCGCAGGACGAATCAAGAAAGACGATGTCATCGACTTCGACGCAGGTATGATCATCGCAAAGAAAACAGGGGAGTATGTAAAAGCGGGAGAAACCCTTGCAACGCTTTATACGAATAACGAATCTGCCCTTGAATCGGCAAAGAAAATGTATCTTGACGCCGTGAGCATTTCGCATGAGCACGTTGAAAAACCTATGCTTATCTTCAAGAAAATCAGATAAACAAAAAGGCCCTCGATTTTCGGGGGCTTGATTTTTTGCAAAATAAAAAAGTGCGAACCAAACGGTTGCACTTTCTTACGTATTATTCGGAAATATATTATGCTCTGGTAACCAAACCGGATCTGAGGCATCTGGAGCATACATAAATGTGACAGGGAGTACCGTTCTTCAAAACCTTTACTCTCTTAACATTGGGCTTCCAAGTTCTGTTGGTTCTTCTGTGTGAGTGAGATACCTTAATTCCGAAAGTAACACCCTTTCCGCAAACTTCACATTTTGCCA
>CAYWXA010000100.1:2131-4282 GCA_964462175.1 uncultured Oscillospiraceae bacterium | reverse complement strand
TCTTTTCTGGGGTGGATAGTCGGACTCGAACCGACGATCTTTAGAACCACAATCTAACGCGTTAACCAACTACGCTATACCCACCATATATCGCGGTTTTTCCAACCGCGAGTGCTATTATAGCATAGGTCATATGCAAAAGTCAAGCACTTTTTTAAACTTTTACCAATACTTTCTTAGTCCCAAAGCCCCGTCGGTGAAATCACCGACAACGTCTCGCAGAAACTCTCGGCTGTCATTTACCCAATCTGCAGTTCTCGAACAGCACCAGGCGTGGCTGTTGATGCTTGTGTCGCAGGTTGAGAAGCCGTGGTTTGCAAACGGATAGATATGGCACTCAAACATTACGTTATGCTCGGCAAGGGCGGTCATAAACTTGAGCGAGTTTCTTATGGGCACGGCGCCGTCGTTTGACGATGCAAAAATAAAGCACGGACAGGTATCGTTATCAACAAGCGATGATGCATCCGGCATATCGGTATGGCTGTAGAACTCGGTAGTTTCCTTGTCAATGCAAGGGTATCCCAAAAGTGCCGCCGCAGGTTTATTTTTTGCCACAGTTGCGCAACAAGCCGCAAGGTGTCCGCCCGCAGAGAAGCCGACGACCGCAATTCGTGAAGAATCAAGCGCCCATTCATCTGCTTTGTCTTTGATCAGATCCACCGCCGAGTCGTAATCATTCAATGGGTTCGGCCACGTTGCATTCTCACACAGAGAATATCTCAAAATGAAAACGTGATAACCTGACATAAGATATGGATAGGCAATGGGATCCGCCTCACGCTCAGAGCAATATGAGTATCCCCCACCGGGAATTACTATCATTGCAGGACGTTTGGTCATACCCCAGTTTTCACCCGTTATCGGCTGAAGGTAGCAGGTCAGAGTGACGTTTCTTTCTTCATTCAGTGTATATTTTTCAATCAGCATTATCTTCATTCTCCTTTCGGGGGTCATAATAATTATAAACCCCGAAAGCAAGACGGTCAATATCTTTAAGAGCAGCATTTTGATTTTTATTTTAAGTTTTCATAAGCTCTCATTCTTTCACCCTGCCTGTTAAGCAGATAAACAATATCCTTGACCAGTTCTATATCCGGTGATACGTCACGGTAACTTACGATGAGTCTGCCGTCCTCATCGACACCTCCGACACCGTACAGGAAGTATGATAAGCGTTCGCTTATGGTATGTTCGTTTGAAATAAGTATGTATTCCACCTTGACTCACTCCTTTTGCTTATCATATAAGAATCGGTATGTCGCTAAATGTCAAAGAAAAACAGCACTTGAAAAACAAGTGCTGTTCAACGTTATATCTTTATCAGTCGAGCTTGAGTATCAATTCAAGAACACGCCTTGCGCTGACTTCAATCTCTTCTCTGGTGATGACTCCGTCGTTATACGCATCCAAAAGTCTTCCGCTGCCACCGACGGGCATCTTGATGTCATTACCTGCCTTGACTTCACGGTAATGCTCGGCGTTATTGTCCCAATCAGAGGTCACGACTCCCTTGAATCCCCATTCATCTCGCAAAATGCCGGTAAGCAAGTCACGGCACTCGGCGGTATAATAGCCGTTAAGACGGTTATACGATGACATGATCGACCAAGGGTCAGCCTCTTTAACGACTATCTCGAAGCCTTTAAGATATATCTCTCGCAACGCACGCTCGGAAACTCTCGAATCGGATTCCTTGCGGTTGGTTTCCTTGTTGTTGCAGGCAAAGTGCTTGACAGAAGCGGAAATATGCTGCGACTGGATGCCTCTTGTCATAGCGGCGCCCATCTTACCTGCAACCAAGGGGTCTTCCGAGTAATATTCAAAGTTTCTGCCGCAAAGGGGCGTTCTGTGTATATTCATTGCAGGAGTCAGCCAGATGCCGAGGTTGTTTTCCTTCATCTCAAGCGCACCGGCTACACCGACCTCCTCAACGATATCGGTGTTCCATGTACAAGCCAAAAGGGTTGCGCAAGGAAATGCTGTGGTGGTAACACCCGTCCACGGGTCGATTCGCACGCCCGCAGGGCCGTCAGCGGTAGCGCAGGAGGGTACACCCTTCAAGGGGAGGTCGCCCCAGCAAAACGTATTTGACAGACCGACGTTGGGTCTGCCGCCGACCAGATCAACAAGATCGCAGATCGAAAGACC
>CAYWXA010000100.1:0-2031 GCA_964462175.1 uncultured Oscillospiraceae bacterium | reverse complement strand
ACATCGCCCTTATCATCAAAGGATGCCATATCGCTGACCTTGAACTGAACTGTCATAACTCTCGTTTCACCAGGCTGTAAGAGGTCGGTCTTAGTAAATCCGCAAAGCGAATACTTCGGCTTGCCGAGCTTGCCCTGAGGTGCGGAGAAATAGACCTGAATGACTTCCTTGCCTGCAACAAAGCCCGAGTTGGTGACTCTTGTTTTAACGGTGATAACGCCGTTTTCTTCATATGCACCCGCAGGAGCGATATCGAAGGTCGTATATGAAAGTCCGAAGCCGAAGGGATAGTTTACCTTCTTCTGTGCATCAGGAATAGTTTCAAAGTAGCGGTATCCGACGTAGATATCGTCGGTATATTCGCAATATGCATCAGACTCATTGAAGTTATAAGACGAGGGATAATCATCGAAGCAGGATGCAAAGGTGTCCGTCAGCTTACCAGAGGGGTTAACGTCACCGACAAGGATATCAGCTTCAGCCAAGCCGCCTTCCATACCTGCCTGCCAAGCCAAAAGAACAGCTTCGATCTTACCGTTATCTTTAAACCAAGAGGTGTCGACCATACCGCCGACGTTGAGAACGATCACAACGTGTTCAAATGCCGCGCAAACGTCGTCAACAAGCTTCTGCTCAATATCGGTCAGATAGAAATCGCCGTCACCTTTAATTCCCTTTCTGTCGCCGCCCTCCCAGGAGTATCTTGAGAAGCTGATGATCGCAACGTCGGCGTTGAGTTTTGCTTCGTGCATCAGTTCGGCGGGAACTTCCGGTTCGTGATACTGATTCTGCCATACGGACTTCTGATAGAAATCAACCAAGGGATCGAAAACGGTTACTTTGTGCTCGCTTTCCTTGATCTTCATACCCTGCGCTAAGTTTCTTGTATATGCAACGCCGACATCGCCCGAGCCGCCTCCGCCTTTAACATAAGCGATTGTTGCTTTGCCGAAAAGCGCAACTTTAGTGCCTTTGCTCAAGGGCAAAAGAGAGTTCTCGTTCTTCAAAAGAACCATACCCTCGCCTGCCGCTCTGCGGGAAAGATCAATATGCTCCTGCGAGCCTGTAATGCGTCTGCCGTCCTTGCCTAAAGGCAAGCTGTTTAAAGATTTGAATCTCTGCCATTTAACCATAATTAAGTTCCTCCGAAAGAGAAATATTGTAAGCTGATTATAACATTAAACCACTGAAAAGGCAATGGGTATGTGAATAAATTAAACAATGTGCAGGAAGGCCCGTATTTTGTGTAAGCCAAAAAGAAAAGCCCCACGCAGTGTGGGGCTTGGGTTTTAACCGATGATGTTTGAAATTATACTGTTGATATCTTTTGCGTCCATTGCATCAGTGTCTATAACACTAAGTATCCTTGTAGCGGCATCAATTTTTTCAGTATTAATACTTGTTGTTCCAACAATCTTATCATACATCTTCTCATAAAGCGAGATGAGCTTTTGGTTTGTTGTTTCACGGCATTTGACAACGTCGGCAATTGCGCTTGCTTTTCCCTGTGTGCCGATATCTCCCGAGCCTGCAACCTGCATACCCGAAATTTGGGCAATTGCCTCGTTGAGATAGGCGGTCTGAGAAGAGATCTTTTCAAGCTGAACGAGAATATATTCAACGCTCAGTGCAGGCTTATCTTCAAGTTCTAAGGTGAGTGTTTCGCCATCCTTGACCTTGTAAACTTCTCCCGTTGTCTTATCAAAAATAATGTTAGTTTCGTTTGTTGTATTAGTCATTTTATTATCCTCCAAATTTTTTGGCGGACACGCAAGGCATATTTTATTTTCGTCTATGAAGCGTGCCCTGCCGTTTTTAACTAAACCCTTTGCACGTTTAGGGTAGGTTGCTTCTAAAATATTTCCTTGACTATCAACAACAATTACGTTTTTTTCGATGGGTGTCATCCCCTTTGCTGTCATATAGTATCAAACGCTGTTTTTTCTTATGGGTGCCGTCCCCTGAATGATGTGTTAATTATACAAGATATGACAGCAGGTGTCAAGAGGTACGGATTCTGAACCTAATTTT
>CAYWXA010000099.1:0-4302 GCA_964462175.1 uncultured Oscillospiraceae bacterium | reverse complement strand
CGTCCTGATAAAAAACGGATATGAGGTTAAGGAGGTCGGCAACGGAAAAGAAGCGTTGGATGCGATGGACAGCAATTTCTACGATCTGATAATATCCGACGTTATGATGCCGGTAATGGACGGATATGAGTTTGTGCGGATGCTTCGTGATGCCGGTAACAACACACCCGTGCTTATGATCACCGCCAAGGACGCCTTTGACGATATGCGGATAGGAATCCTGTCCGGCGCCGATGACTATATGATAAAGCCGGTCAACATCAACGAAATGGTGCTTCGTGTGCGGGCGCTCCTACGCCGTGCGCAGATCATGAGCGAACGTAAGCAGACCATCGGCAACACCGTTTTGGAACACGACACCTTTACCGTGACGAGCGAATCGGGAAGTATGATCTTGCCGCAGAAGGAATTTCAGCTTTTATACAAGCTGGCGTCCTATCCTGGGCGCATTTTTACCCGTCAGCAGCTTATGGACGACATTTGGGGATATGATACCGAAAGCGATTCCCATACGGTGGACGTGCATATCGGCAGACTTCGTGACCGCTTCCGTGATAATCCCGACTTTAAGATCGTGACGATGCGCGGCGTAGGATATAAGGTGGTAAAGCTATGAAAGAAAGAGACGTATTTCAAAAATACCGCAAGAAAAAGGTGAAATTCAGCTTAAGAACCCGACTGACAGGACTCGTCGGTATCGTAGTTCTTTTCAGTATTCTGATTTCCTTTGGCATATCCAAACTTCTTGAAATGCTGCTTCCGTTCTCTTCGAGCATACCGCTTTTAATACAGTTGAACATTTTCAGTTTGATCATTGCTATGGTGGCTGTACGTTCCCTCTCAAAGATCTTCTTTGATCCTGTCAAGGATCTTCGCCACGGTATGCAGAAAGTGGCTGACGGCGATTTCAGCACCCGCCTTGAGACGAAATCTTCTTCGACGGAAATTCAAGAGGTGTTTGCCGGCTTTAATATGATGGCGCAAGAACTGAGCTCTACGGAAATACTGCAGACCGACTTCGTTTCCAACGTTTCTCACGAGTTTAAGACGCCTATCAACGCTATTGAAGGATACTCCACACTTCTGCAGGGATGTGACAACCTCGATGAAGACCAGCGTGCGTACGTAGAGAAGATCCTGTTCAACACCAAACGCCTGTCTACTCTTGTCAGCAATATTTTGTTGCTTTCCAAGATCGAAAACCAATCCATTCAAACACATCAGGCGTGGTACGGGCTTGACGAGCAGGTGCGCGAGTCGATTCTTGCCTTGGAAACGGCATGGGCGCCCAAGGATATTGAATTTGACGTTGACCTGGATGATATCGAATATTACGGCAATGAAAGCATGGTTCATCACGTTTGGGATAATTTGATCAGCAATGCTGTCAAGTTCAGCCCACAGGGAGGCGTAATTAAGATCCGCTTGCAGAAAAAGCCGGATCGCTTTGTTTTCATTATAGAAGACGAAGGCCCCGGAATTTCGGAAGAAGCAAAGAATCACCTTTTCGATAAGTTTTATCAGGAGGATACCTCACACAAGCAGGAAGGAAACGGGTTGGGATTGGCTCTTGTGAAACGCATTCTATCCGTTGAATGCGGCGAAATCGCCGTTGAAAACCTCCCCGAAAAAGGCTGCCGTTTTACCGTGACGCTTAAGGCAAACAAATAAATATAAATGTACCGAGAGGTATCGACTCAAAATGAGCCGATACCTCTTTTTTCAACAAATGTTGATACTCAGTTGAACTTGAGTTGCAAATTCCAATTTATACTTTGTTCATAAAATGCGAAAGTAGGAGTGTGTTTTATGACTACCGACAACACGGAAAAATATCAAAATAAGATCTTGACCATACCGAATATCCTGTCGTTTTTTCGTCTTTGCCTGATTCCGGTCATTGTCTGGCTGTACGTCGGAAAGCAGGATTATCTCTGGACACTGTTGATTCTGACACTTTCAGGTCTTACGGATATTGCGGACGGTATTATCGCACGGAAATTCAATATGATAAGCGACTTCGGCAAAGCCTTCGATCCCGTGGCAGACAAGCTGACGCAAATGGCAATGCTGTTTTGCCTCGTGTCACGCTTTTCGTATATGGTGATCCCTTTTGCGCTCTTAGTGGTTAAAGAAGTATTTACGGGAATCATCGCCTTGATCACCATCAAGAGAACGAACACCGTCAAGGGTGCCGTGTGGCACGGAAAGCTGACAACGGTAGCGCTCTATTCAACGATGGCGCTCCACGTTATCTGGTTTAACATTCCCCGCACCGTTTCGCTGATTTTGGTCGGTATCTGTATCGGCATTATGCTTATGTCCTTTATTCTGTATGCAATTCAGAATATCAAGGCGATCAAGCGTAAAACCTTTGAAGAATAACAGCTCTTTTGGGGAGGTACCGACTTGAATAAAAAAGAAAAAACTGTTCGGCTGATCGGCTTTCTGCTATGTGAGGCTTTTGCGGTCGCCACCGTCATTATGCTGATCGTCAGTAAGCAATATAACAAGCTCTTGCTTGCTGTCGCCACGCCGTTTATCATACTGGCGCCGAAAGCGATAGAATGGATTTTCCGCTGTAAGATAAGCTTGCCTGTGTACTTGTTCGGGCTTTTTTACGCTATAGGCCCGATGCTCGGGCAATGCCACAACCTGTATTACACGGTTTCCTGGTGGGATAAGATGCTTCATATCAGCGGCGGCGTAATGTTTGCTTTTTTGGGACTGTTTCTGTTCGAAAAGTACGTCGGAAAGGATAAAAGAAAAGCGGTTATGACCGCCGTTTTTGCTTTGTGCTTTTCAATGGCGATCGCTGCGTTATGGGAGTTCTTCGAATTCGGCGCCGATACCTTTTTAGGTATGGATATGCAGGACGATACGGTGGTCACGCATATCAACTCCTATCTTTTGGATGAAGGCGTTGGAGTTGCAGGCTCTATTGAAGATATCGAAGAGGTCATTGTGAACGGACAGGCGCTTCCCGTAAAGGGATATATAGATATCGGACTCAACGATTCTATGCTGGATATGCTGCTCGAAACGCTGGGCGCGGTCGTTGTCGCAATAATTTATATCGTTTCTAAAGGGAAATTCGCCGTATTTAAAACAAAAGAAGAAGCACAAACCTAATAACCTGCGAATGAGGGGAAATATATGAAGCTTTGGAGATGCTTTAGATTAAGAACAGATCTTGAAAATCATTTATTAAAAGCACGAGAGGTGTAAAATTATGGCAACGGCATATATTCTTTACAACAAACAAGCAGGCGATTCCGACAGTATGGAAAGAGTAAAAAACTTAGGAGATACTTTAAATGATGAGATCAAATACATAGACGTAACACAGATTACAAACTACGACGTGTTTTTATCGGGACTCGGCAAGGACGATTACGTCATCCTGGCAGGCGGTGACGGAACACTGAATTGGTTTATCAACCGCACGGACGGCATTGAAATTCATAATGAGATCTTATATTTTCCCAACGGAACGGGCAACGATTTTGCCGGCGATTTGGGACACACCGCAAAGAGTGATCCTTTTTCTATCACGGAGCATTTAAAGAACCTGCCGTCGGTCGTTGTAAACGGTAAAAAGTATCGCTTTATTAACGGCGTCGGTTACGGAATTGACGGTTATTGCTGTGAGGTCGGGGATGAGCTCAAAAAGATCCCCGGCAAAAAGGTCAACTATACCTCGATTGCCATCAAAGGTTTGCTGTTCCATTATAAGCCGACCAACGCAAAGGTAACGGTCGACGGCAAAACGCATACATACAAAAAAGTGTGGATTGCACCCACGATGAACGGCAGATTCTACGGCGGCGGAATGATGCCTACACCGAAGCAGGAAAGAAACTCCGGCAAGCTTTCAACTATGGTGTTCTACGGTTCGGGAAAGCTGAAAACTCTTATGATTTTCCCCTCGCTTTTCAAGGGAGAGCATATTAAACACACCAAGCGAGTGGATATTCTCGAAGGAAAGGAGATCACCGTAGAATTTGACCGCCCGACCTCCTTGCAGATCGACGGTGAAACGATTTTAGGCGTTACCGCCTATACCGCACTCGCCTCGGCAAACGTAAATTCTGAACAGAGCCGAGAATATGCGGCAGCAGGATGAGGTGAGATCTTTAGGAAAGGAACGTTGTCCGATGGATGAATTAGGCAGCAAAGAATATTGGGAACGGTTGTTTATATCAAAGCTCCCGCTTCCCAAAAAAGAAATTAAAGGTTTGATAAATAATTATGCGGCACCGTATAAGGAGCTAATGGCGTACTATCGCTGTGCTATGATGG
>CAYWXA010000098.1:0-4552 GCA_964462175.1 uncultured Oscillospiraceae bacterium | reverse complement strand
GCGCACAGGACCAAGCGAAGTAGCCTGCGTGTCTGCCCTCAGTCATATACATATTGGTCATCGACCATTTCCAGATGCGGTCGAATTCGTCTTTTTTATCCAGCTGGACGCACATCATCATACCATAGGACATACCCTCGGTGCGGGCGTCGATGTTGCCGGTATCCTCCATATAACCCATATCCGGGTCAACGGGGTGATAAATTCTTTCCTCTTCCGAGCCGTGGAACATAGTGTTGAATGTGTCATCGAGCCACTTTTTAATATCAGCATCGTTCATTCCAAGCTCCAAAAGATAGTTGCGGTAATTGGTTTTAGTTGCCATTTGGGTGTGCCTCCTCTGTCTTTTTGCGTTCATATTCACGGAGCTTTGACTCAAGCAAAGCCCATTCTTCCTCTGTTTCAATAGGGTGGAGAGTGATGGTCTTGTCATCGGGGTCAAAAATCGATGCAAAAACTTCGGTATCGCCGTTTTCATCCACCGAGTTCTCGGTATATACGATATAGCACTTGTTCGTTGCGGTGTTTTTGAAGGTGAACAGCACGTCGAGGTCGATTATCTCGCCGTATTCGTTGATCGCCGTCATAATTGCTCTGTCTGCCATAGTGAGCGCTCCTTTGCGTGTCGTTGGGGAAATTGTACCATAAATGGCGGGAGAGTGCAATAGCGGAAAGTGATTTTTGGGGAACTTAGCGAAAATGGGAGAGTTTGCGCTTGTGAGGCGGCAGCCTTTCGGCGCTTCAGCGCCGAAACCCCGCGCGAAGCGCGGGGAAGGCGATTGCCCCCGCAGGGAGCAATCGCCTTGGCTGCCGCCGAAGGAGCGAGCGTCTGCGAGGGTGGCGAAGCCGTCCGAGCAGGTGCGAGCGGTAATCTGCGCAATGTCGGATAAAGCGACCGACACAAATGTTGCCTTCATCGCACATTTCGACGGTCGCTTATGCACAAAAAAACGGACAGGGTCTCCCCTGCCCGTTTTGTTTATTCAATTATTAGTGTCCGCCGGGGCGTCCCTTGCCTTCGCCTCTGCCGCCCATTGACATTCCGGGGTCGCCGAACATTCCGCCGCCCATTGAGCCGCCGATTCCGACTCTGCCGTATGCAACGAGATAATCGCTTGTGTTAAGCTCGCAAAGCTTCTTTCCGCCCGAATACTTTCCGCCCGTGCAAATTCCGTCAACGATCTCGCCGCCAGAATACTTTCCGCCGTAGGAGATTTCATAGGTCGTGCCTCCGACGATATCGGGTGAGCTGAATACGATGTTGGAGACGGACTTCGCAATATATATCGTAAATTCGCTGTCGCCGTTTGAAATATTCACGAGATCGCCTTCTCTGAGGGTCTCGTCAAAGGTAAGGCTCAGGCAATACTGCGAAGGATTGTCGGGAACCTGCGCCATTCCTGCAGCGCCCATTGCAAGAAGCGTTCCGCCGTCAAGGTAGAAGTCGCCTGCATAGTCAAGCGCACCGTTTGCAGAATTCGTCGGGCCGTTTACAATAAGCGTGCCGCCGGTGAGATAGATGCTTCCGTTGGAGTCCACGCCGTCACCGTTCGCATTTACAACGATGTGTCCGTCGAGTATCTCAATATAATTATTCTCATTTGCGATGAACGGGTTCATTCCGCCCCAGTCGAATTCCTCATTGTCGGCGCCGCCTGCGGTGTTGATGCCGTCGTCCGTTGCATTGACGTAAGTGTATCCGCCGCTGAAGGTGACAGACATACCCTCAATGCCCTCCAACGAGTTCTCAACGGTGAGCATATCGCAATTGATATAGATCGCAGAGTCGGAGTGAATACCGTCGTCTGCGGTGGAAATATTGATCTTACCGCCGTTAAGGTTGATATCACCCAAAACGTTGAAGCCGTCGTCACGGGAGTTGATTATCATCGTTCCGCTGTTATATACGGCGTAACCCTGATTGACCTTTATGCCCTTGGCGGATGACGTAGTTGAAAGAGCTTTATATCCTCCGCCTGCCGTAAGGCTGATGGAGCAGTTGTCGATCGTCAGGCCGGTTTCTACCTGAATGGAATCTTCGGTCGAGGTGACGTAGATGTTGGAACCGCTGAAGTTTGCATATCCGCGGGTGGGATCCGTATCCTGAGTGGAACGCAAACCGTCGCCGCCCGAAATGACCTTAACGGTAGAGTTCTGAATGATAAGGCTGTCCTTGCCGTTGATACCGTGGTTCTTTGCGTTCACGTTAACGGTCGTGTTGACGATCTCAAGATCGTCGTTAGACTTGATACCGCTGTTGAAGTTGGCGTTTACGACGAGCGAGCCTGTTCCTCTGATAATAAGGTCATCTTTGGAGTAGATGCAGGCGTTGGGTTCTTCCTCTATCGCATCGCAGTATTCAAGAGTATAGTCGTAAGATGAGCCGTCGCTGAAAACGTTTTCAGTCGTGCCGTTGAGAACGAGGGTCACGGATTCCGCCTTGTTAACGAACAAAGGCGCAGAATCGGAGCAGGTGACGTTTACGCCGTTCAGAATGAGAACTACGTCCTCGCCGTCAGCTCTGACAACGATCCTTCCGTCGTCGAAGGTGCCCGAAAGCTCGTAGATTCCTCCACGGACGATCTTGAGCATATTTCCTTCAAGCTTGGCACCTGAACCTTCGATATTGGCGGTCATTCCCACGAAGGTGATCTTGGTGGTGCCCGTTTCGTTGGTTTCCTGAACGGGTGTCGTTGCGTCGGGCAGATCTGCCTCGGCGATTAGATCCTTCTTGGTTGAATTGTCGGTACCCTTAATGTTATCTCCGACGATGTCACCGCTGATATTGCCCTTGTCGGCATTGCCGTCTGAGGGCTGGAGTATTAAAAATAAAACTATTACCGCAACAACAGCAACTACTGCCAAAACGGCAACGAGCATTTTGAGATCTGAATTCTTTTTCTTTTTTGCCATAGGTAAATTCCTCCTTTACACGAGGCGCCGAAATGTTTTAGTAAGATAATTATAGTGCCTTGACCCCGCTTGGTCAATCACAAATCGTAAAGATCGGAAAATTTCATTTCCCTTTCACATTTAACCGAGCAGGTTGCGGTAAACCGTGTTGACGAGCTTTCTGGTGAGAGCGCAGGTTCCGCAATCTACACGCTGCATACCGATGAGTACCGTCATATTCTCTTCGGGACAGTTTGAAAAGTAGCAGCCGAGCCAGCCGTCCCAACCGTAGTCGCCTTTGCAAGCAAAGTGATAGACCTCACCGGGATCGGAAACGTTTCGCATAAGGTTGCCGTAGCTATAACCGGAAAGGCTCCGCCAGCCTCGGTTGAGAGATTCCTTTTGCCACGGTGTCAGGCTTGCGCTCGTAAGATATTTTGCGGCGGTTTCGGAGAGTATCCTCACGCCGTTCAGTTCGCCGCCGTTAAGCAGCATCTGAGCGAATTTTGCGTAGTCGTCCAGCGTTGAGCAAAGACCTGCGCCGCCCGATTCAAAGGCGGGAGCTTTGTCCATAGTATAAGTGATGCCGAGATGATTCGTTACGACCGATTCAACACGCCAGTTGGCATAGTCGGTCTTATATACCTTTGCCAAGCGGTGAAGCTTTTCCCGTTCGACGAAGAAGCCCGTGTCGCACATTCCCAAAGGCTCGAAGATCTCACTATTGAGGAAGTCGCCGAACTTCATTCCCGAAACACATTCGACGATATATCCCAAAACGTCGGCAGAGGTGCCGTACATCCACTTATCGCCAGGAATAAAGCTAAGATCGACCTTTCCCATTCGTTCACCGAATTCACGGGTGGTCATGGGGTCATCGGAATACAGGCGCTTGTCCATTTCAACGAAGATCTCGCTGACCTGACCAGCGCTGATATCTCCGCCTGGATAAGGCAGACCCGAAGTCATATTGAGAAGGTCTTTGATCGTTATCTGCTGAGGGGATCTTACACGCTCGCCCTTATCGTTGATATAATAAGCCTCGGAAAATCCGGGAACGGACCAGCAAATACAGTCGGCGAGGTCGAGCATTCCCCTGTCGGCAAGGATCATAACTGCGGCGGCAGTTATGGGTTTGGACATTGAATACAGGCGCATAATAGTATCACGGCTGAAGGGCACCCTGTTTTCGAGGTCACGGTAGCCGAACTCCTCATAGATCACCTCTTTGCCGTCCTTTATAACGAGCATATTCACACCTGAAGTGAATCTGCGGTCTTCACATTCAAATTTCATTATCTTTTTATAGTCGGTCATAGTGATGCTCCTTCCTGATTACTATGGTTTTATTATATTGATTTATGGGCGGGATGTCAAATGGTTTTGGAGAGAGCGGAGCAATGTTTTTGCCCTCTCCGTCAGCTACGCTGACACCTCTCCCATAGGGAGAGGCTTTCATCTGGCGGAACGAAGGATAGTGAGTGCTTTTGGGAGGCGGCAGCCTTGCGCGGCGGAGCAGCGCAAGTTCGCGGGCGAAGCCCGCGTATGATTGCGCCGCAGGCGCAATCGGCTGCCGCCGAGCGAGCGGAGCGAGGCGTGGCAGACACGGCGCTGCGCCGTTAGGTGCGACGGTTCGTGGCGTGCCGTGCCGAGCGGAGCG
>CAYWXA010000097.1:2049-4602 GCA_964462175.1 uncultured Oscillospiraceae bacterium | reverse complement strand
CCTTCCGGCGGATGCATCCCTGCAGAGCATCTTGACATCCCGATCGACTACGATAACCTTCTCGCCATCGGCTCTATGATGGGTTCGGGCGGTTTGATCGTTATGGACGAAGACAACTGTATGGTTGACATCGCTAAGTTCTTCCTCGAATTCACTGCTGATGAATCCTGCGGTAAGTGCACACCCTGCCGTGTCGGTACGAAGAGACTTCTTGAGCTCTTGACCAAGATCACCGACGGCAAGGGCACTCTTGAAGACCTCGACAAGATGGAACAGCTTTGCTACTATATCAAGGCTAACTCCTTGTGCGGTTTGGGTCAGTCTGCTCCTAACCCCGTTCTTTCAACCTTGCGTTACTTCAAGGACGAATATCTTGCTCATATCGTTGACAAGACCTGTCCTGCAGGCGTTTGTAAGAACCTTCTCAAGTATGAGATCGACAAGAACAAGTGCATCGGTTGCGGCTTGTGCGCAAGACAGTGTCCTGCAAATGCAATCAGCAAGACCGATTACATCGCTCCCGGCAAGAAGCTTCCCGCTTTGGCTATCGACCCTGAAAAGTGCGTCAAGTGCGGTGCTTGCGTAGGTGCATGTAAGTTCAAGGCAATTTCCAAGAAGTAATTAAAGGAGGTTTAAGACTATGGATATGCTTAATATTAAGGTAAACGGTTTACCTATCGAAGCGCCCAAGGGCTCTACCGTCCTCGAAGCTTCAAGAATTGCCGGCGTCGAGATCCCCACTCTTTGCTTCCTCAAGGACATTAACGAGATCGGCGCTTGCCGTATCTGCGTTGCAGAGGTTGCTGAAATGAGAGGTCCCGCTTTGGGCCCCAAGAGAATCGTCGCTTCCTGTGTATACCCCATCACCAACGGTATGGAAATTTACACCAACACCCCCAAGGTTATCGAATCGAGAAAGCAGACCTTGGAACTCATTCTTTCCACCCATGACAGAAAGTGCCTTTCCTGCGTAAGAAGCGGCAACTGTGAGCTTCAGAAGCTCTGCCGTGACCTCGGCGTTGACGATGAAGGCAAATTTGACGGCGACAAGCCTCACTACGATATCGACTACTCTGCCGCTCATATGATCAGAGATAACAACAAGTGCATTTTGTGCCGTCGTTGCACCGCAGTCTGCGAAAAGACCCAGGGTATCGGCGTTATCGGCGCAAACGAGAGAGGTTTCAACTCTCATATCTCCTCTGCATTTGAACTTGGCTTGGGCGACACCAGCTGTGTATCCTGCGGTCAGTGTATCGCAGTTTGCCCCACCGGCGCTTTGGCTGAAAAGGACAACACCACCGACGTATTCGCTGCACTTGCAGATCCCACCAAGCACGTAGTCGTTCAGACTGCTCCCGCAGTTAGAGCTGCTTTGGGCGAAATGTTCGGCATGGAGATCGGTACAGACGTTGAGGGCAAGATGATTGCCGCTCTTCGCCGTTTGGGCTTCGATAAGGTATTTGACACCAACTTCTCCGCTGACCTCACCATCATGGAAGAGGCTCACGAATTCCTCGACAGAGTTCGCAACGGCGGAACACTTCCCCTTATCACCTCTTGCTCTCCCGGATGGGTCAAGTATTGCGAGCACTACTTCCCCGAATTGACCGAAAACCTCTCCAGCTGTAAGTCTCCT
Source organism: uncultured Oscillospiraceae bacterium (assembly GCA_964462175.1). Classification (GTDB taxonomy): domain Bacteria; phylum Bacillota; class Clostridia; order Oscillospirales; family Ruminococcaceae; genus Faeciplasma. The sequence continues at coordinate 2,963 of CAYWXA010000097.1, read as the reverse complement.
CAGCAGATGTTCGGTGCTTTGACCAAGACCTACTATGCTGAAAAGATGGGCATTGATCCTAAGGACATCGTTTCCGTATCTATCATGCCTTGTACCGCCAAGAAGTTCGAGCTTGGCAGAGATGACCAGTCCGCAGCAGGCGTTCCCGACGTTGACTTCGCTCTTACCACCCGTGAGCTTGGCTATATGATCGACCGTGCAGGTATCAAGTTCAACTCCTTGCCCGATGAAGAATATGACGAGCCTATGGGAATCCACACAGGCGCAGGCGTTATCTTCGGCGCAACCGGCGGCGTAATGGAAGCAGCACTCAGAACTGCTGTTGAGACCCTCACCGGCGAGGAACTTCCCAACGTTGACTTCGTTGACGTAAGAGGTACCGCAGGCATCAAGGAAAAGGCTTACGAAGTTGCAGGTATGACCGTTAAGGTTGCAGTAGCTTCCGGTCTTGCAAACGCTAAGGAGCTTCTTAACAAGGTCAAGTCGGGTGAAGCTGATTATCACTTCATCGAGATCATGGGTTGCCCCGGCGGATGTGTAAACGGCGGCGGCCAGCCTCAGCAGCCCGGTTACGTTCGTAACACCGTTGACATCAAGGCTAAGCGTGCAAAGGTTCTTTACGATCTGGACGCTAACAACCCTGTAAGAAAGTCCCACGAGAACCCCGCAATCAAGGCACTCTATGCTGAATACCTCGGCGAGCCCGGTTCACACAAGGCTCACGAGCTCTTGCATACCACCTATGTAAAGCGTGGAATCAAGGACGATCCCAGAGCTTAATTGCAAAATAATTAAAGGCACCCACATAAGGGTGCCTTTTTTATGTCGTTTGTAGGGGCGACCCTGTGTGGTCGCCCGGAAGCCATCTCCGTCACACTTCTAAACTTCGATGAAGTCGAGGCTTTCGGCACAAA
>CAYWXA010000097.1:0-1949 GCA_964462175.1 uncultured Oscillospiraceae bacterium | reverse complement strand
TTTGCGGGCTTTAAGTTTGCAACGACAGCAACCGTCTTGCCGATGAGATCCTCGGGAGCATACCAAGCGGCAATTCCCGAAACGACCTGGCGTGTGCCTAATCCGTCACTGAGCTGAAGCTTCAAAAGCTTCTTTGACTTGGGCACCTTTTCACATTCAAGCACCTTGCAGGCACGAAGGTCGATGTTGAAGAAGTCGTCAATCGTAACTTCCTCTGCAATCGGGCCGACTTTATATGCGGCGGCTTCTTCAGCCTTTCTTGCTTCCTCTTCAGCCGCCTTCTTAACCGCTTCCATCTGTGCGTTCAGTTCAGCCAAAAGCTTCTCCGAGTCGATTCTTGCAAACAGCGGAACGGGCGCATTTACCTTTGTTCCCGCAACGTATCCGCCGAATGCGCAAAGTGTTTCAAAACCGCAAACGTCGGTATTGATCTGCTCCAGAATCTTCTTCGAGGTCTCGGGCATAAAAGGCTCGACCAGAATACCGATGAAACGAATCGCTTCGATCAGCTCATACATAACCGTCTTGAGTCTGGGAAGTGTAGCCTCATCCTTAGCCAATGCCCAGGGAGTCGTTTCATCGATGTATTTATTTGCACGGCGTGCAAGGGTCATAACGTCGTCAACGGCGTCTGCCATCTTGAAAGCGTCGATGTGTGCGCTGATATTTTCAACCGCCTTGAGCGCAGTTGCTTCAAGGTCGAGGTCGGTTTCGTTCTTGTCTGCGGGGCCGTCAACCACACCGCCGAAATACTTGTTGACCATTGCAACGGTTCTGTTGACAAGGTTGCCCAGAGTGTTTGCAAGGTCGGAATTATATCTGTCGATAACCGTTTCATAACTGATCGAACCGTCAGCGGCGAAGGGCATTTCGCTCAGGAGATAGTATCTCGTTGCATCAACGCCGAAGTGACTGACCATATCGTCAGCATAGATAACGTTTCCTCGTGATTTACTCATCTTGTCAGTTCCGAAGAGCATCCAGGGGTGAGCAAAGATCTTCTTAGGCAACGTAAGTCCCAAAGCCATCAGCTCGATGATCCAGTAAATTGAGTGGAATCTCAAAATATCCTTGCCGATGACGTGGGTGCAGTTGGTCCAGTAGTGCTTATACATCTCGCTGGGGTTGTCAACGTCATATCCCAGACCCGAAATGTAGTTTGAAAGAGCGTCCAGCCAAACGTAGATAACGTGCTTGGGGTCAAACTCAACGGGAATTCCCCACTTGAAGGTTGAACGGCTGATGCAAAGATCCTGCAGACCCGGCTTGATAAAGTTGTTGACCATTTCCTTCTTTCTCGATTCAGGCTGAATGAAGTCGGGATTTTCTTCCAAAAACTGTTCAAGCTGCTTCTGATACTTTGTAAGCCTGAGGAAGTATGCTTCTTCCTTGGTTCTTGTAACTTCTCTGCCGCAGTCGGGGCATTTGCCGTCGACGAGCTGAGTTTCTGTAAAGAAGCTCTCGCAGGGGGTGCAATACCAGCCCTCATATTCCGATTTATAGATATCGCCCTGCTCATAGAGCTTGGTGAAAATCTTCTGAACGCACTTTTCGTGATCCTCGTCGGTGGTGCGAATAAAGCGGTTATAAGAGATGTTCAAAAGGTCGCAGATGTCCTTGATCTGACCTGCGATGATGTCAACGTGCTGCTTGGGGGTGATGCCCTCCTCAATCGCCTGCTGTTCGATCTTCTGTCCGTGTTCGTCAGTACCCGTGAGGAAAAATACATCGTAATCCTGCATTCGGCGGAACCTCGCAATGGCGTCAGCGCAGACTACATCGTAAGTATTGCCGATATGGGGCTTTTTAGATGTATATGCGATCGCCGTAGTAATAAGGTATGGCTTTTTACACATACAGATTCCTCCTTGATAATAAAAATCTTCCTCACAAACTCGTGAGGCAATACATATTTATTATACCCTTTTGGCAGGGTTTGTCAAGGGCAG
>CAYWXA010000096.1:0-4607 GCA_964462175.1 uncultured Oscillospiraceae bacterium | reverse complement strand
AATAACGTCTGCGACCTTTGCGGCTTCGTCAGCGGTCATTACCTTCAAGCCCTGAGCCTCAGCCTTAGCCCAGCTCTTTGAGCCGTTATATAAACCGACGATCACGTTTACGCCCGAATCTTTAAGGTTAAGAGCGTGTGCGTGTCCCTGTGAGCCGTAGCCGATGATTGCAACGGTCTTGTTTGCCAATTTCTGCAGATCGCAGTCCTGCTGATAGAATATTCTTGCCATAGTAATTTACCTCTTTCTTTATATGTCTTTACTCGGTTATCTTGCTTATGGTCGAGCCGCCTCGCTCAAGCGAAACGACGCCCGTGCGGCAGATCTCCAAAATTTCATAATCACGCATCAGGTTGATGAACTCGTCGATCCTTCTGGTGCTGCCGGTGAGCTGAAGCATTATCGATTCACGGCAATAGTGAACGGTCTCGGCATCAAACGCCTGCGCCGCCGATTGAATGTCCTCACGCACGCCGGAGTCGTTTTTCATTTTAATGAGCAGAAGCTCCTTCGTAATTGCGTTGTCGTTGTTCAGCTCCCTGATCGAAACGACGTCGGGAAGCTTATACAACTGGTCGATAAGCTGTTCCTTTGCGGCGTATTCTCCGCAGAACAAAACCGTAATACGGGAATAGTCGGGTGATTCCGTTTCACTTACCGTCAGCGTGGAAATGTTGAATTGCCTGCGTCTGAACATACTGGTCACTCGGTTCAGAACACCCGATTGGTTTTTAACGAGAACCGCCAAAATAAATCTGTCCAAATCAGTCACCCGCCTTTTCTACGATTATATCGTCCATCGAGCCGCCCGGAGGAAGCATCGGCAAAACGAATTCGTCCTTGTCAATAATGCAGTCGATAAGATATGGGCCGTTGTGATCAAATGCGTTTGCAAGCGCCCTGTCAAGCTCGTCAAGCGTTTGCGCTCTTTCGGCTTTTGCGCCGAAGGCGTTCGCCAAGCTGACGAAATCGGTGGCACGGTTCAAAACGGTGTTGGAATAATGTTTATCAAAGAACAGCGTCTGCCACTGTCTTACCATTCCCAAAACGCCGTTGTTCATTATGAGAATAACGAGAGGGGTGTTTTGAGAAACGGCAGTTGCCATTTCGTTGAGGCACATTCCGAAGCTTCCGTCACCCGTGACGAGCACTGCGTGTTCGCCCGAACCCATCTGCGCTCCGATAGCGGCGCCCAAGCCAAAGCCCATGGTTCCCAATCCACCGCTTGAGATAAACCGTCTTTTGGTTTTAAAATCAGCGGTCTGCGCACACCACATCTGGTGCTGACCGACGTCGGTAGCGATAGGCGTGCCGTCTGAGGTGTGTTTATTCAACGTCAAAATGACGTTTCTCGGGGTCATTCCCTCACGCTTGTCAAGCGTCGCCTGCTCGTCCTCACGGAGCCGTGCGATCTTTTCCCGCCACTTGGGAAGCTCCTTCTTCTCCAGCAGGGGAATAAGCTTTTCAAGCGTCTTTTTAATGTCGCCGCGCAAGCCGTGAGCAACTTTAATGCACTTTGAAAGCTCTGCGCCGTCAATGTCGATATGTACTATCTTCGCATTCGTTGCGAATTTCGCTTTGTTACCCGTAACACGGTCGTTAAATCTTGCGCCCAAAGCGATGATGCAGTCTGACTGGTGCATTGCCATACTTGAAGCATAGTGCCCGTGCATACCCTGCATTCCCAAAAATCTCGGATGATCGGTGGGGATCTCCGAAATGCCCATCATCGAACAGCCGATGGGAGCATCAATAAGCTCTGCAAGCTCCAATACCTCTTTTTCGGCTTCGCTCGAAACAAGTCCTCCGCCGACGTATATAAACGGCTTCTCGCTCGAATTGATGCAAGCTGCAGCTTCTTCAATTCTTATGTCCTTTGCGGCGAAGCGTTCGTCCTTGACAACGGGAGGCTTTGGCTCATATTCACACACGGCTAACTGAATATCCTTGGGAATATCCACCAAAACAGGTCCCGGTCTGCCGGAAATTGCGATCCTGAACGCTTCACGGATGGTATCTGCCAGATCCTCAACCGAGCTGACGATATAGTTGTGCTTGGTTATCGGAAGCGTAATACCGGTGATGTCGATCTCCTGAAAAGCGTCCGTTCCGATCATCGACGAAGGCACGTTTCCCGTGATCGCAACAAGCGGAACCGAATCCAAAAATGCGGTGGCGATTCCGGTGACGAGATTCGTGGCGCCGGGTCCCGACGTTGCAATTACAACGCCCGGCTTGCCCGTCGCTCTTGCATATCCGTCCGCTGCGTGGGCAGCGCCCTGTTCGTGGGCAGTCAGGACGTGGTTGAGCTCGTCACGGTATTTATAAAGCGAGTCGTAGACGTTGAGTATCTGTCCGCCGGGATAACCGAAGACCGTGTCAACGCCCTGCTCAATAATTGTTCTTACTACGATATCTGCGCCTGAAAGAAGCAAATCTCTCCCTCTTTTCTTTATACTGCTAAATAAAAGAATCCCATCTCACTTTAAAGAGACAGGATTCTGAATAAACAAAATCTTGCGGTACCACTCTTTTTGCCGTAAAAATACAGCCGCTCAGCGCAACGCTTATCTTAACGTTGCTCCTGCAATAACGGTCAGGCTCCGTCCGTCCTAATGGCAAAAGCTTTCAGATCGGCACTCCGAGGTGACTTCGCACTTACGCTCTTCGATCGGCTCGCACCGTCCGCCGATTCTCTTTTACCCGAGGCATAAGGTTTTTCCTCATCAACGCTTTAAACCATTATATACCCTGCTGTCAGCGTTGTCAAGAAAAATTATCAAGATTTTTTGTCTTATGTTATTTATGCTCTGCTTCGCAGTATTCGCATCTGTAAATGCCGTCGGTACCCATTCTGAAGCTGTGCTCAAGCTCCTGCTCACAGGTGGTGATACATCTGGGATTACGGCAGACGAACTTGCCCTTGACGACGTTTTTATCAAAGCTCTTTTCGGGCGATTTTGCTTGCTCCAAAAGGTAAAGGATCAAAGCCATACGGATGTATTTTCCGTTGAGCGCCTGCTTGAAATAGCAAGCTCTCGGGTCGGAGTCAACTCGTACGCTTATTTCATTCACCCTCGGCAACGGGTGCATAATGCAAAGATCAGCCTTCGCCGTTTCAAGCTTTTCGGGGGTGAGTATGTAGGAATCCTTCAAGCGCTCATACTGGGAAGGATCTAAAAATCTCTCCCGCTGAATTCTCGTCATATAAAGAATGTCCAGCTGGGGCATTGCATCCTCAAGCGATGCGGTCTCAACGTAAGGGATGTCCTTTTTGCCCAGAATATCCGACTTGACGTATTCGGGAACCTTCAGCTCGTTGGGGGAGATCAGCACGAATCTGACGTTTATATATCTTGACAGCGCCGCAATCAGCGAGTGAACGGTTCTGCCGTATTTGAGGTCTCCGCAGAAGCCGACGGTGAGGTTGTCAAAACTGCCCTTTTCACGGCTGATGGTCAAAAGGTCGGTGAGCGTCTGTGTCGGGTGGCTGTGTCCGCCGTCGCCCGCATTTATAACGGGGATCCATGCGCTCTTTGCCGCAACGAGGGGCGCACCCTCAAGGGGATGGCGCATAGCGATGATATCGGCGTAACAGCTAATCATCTTTGCGGTGTCGGAAACGCTCTCGCCCTTTGCGGCGGAAGAACTTCCTGCTTCGGAGAAACCGATTACCTCGCCGCCCAGCTCGTACATCGCCGCTTCAAAGCTGAGCCTCGTTCTGGTCGAAGGCTCATAAAAGAGCGTTGCAAGCTTTTTGCCGCGGCAGGATTCGCTGTAGATATGCGGATTTGCGATAATATCCTTCGCTCTGGTGACGAGCGAGTCGATTTCCTCAACGGAAAAATCAAGAATGTCTATAAGACTTCTCATACTAAAGCTCCATTAACTGCAAGATAGTTCTTGATGCGTTCAACGTTTTCACGGTTTGCTTCGTCCTCTTCGAGATATTCGATGATGTCGTATACGTCAACGACGGAGTATACGGGGAAACCGAATTCATCTTCAATTTCGCCCATTGCGCTCTTGTCGGTCTTGCCCTTTTCCTTGCGGTCGACCATTACGAACGTTGCGCATACCTTAACGCCCTCGAGAGAGGAAAGGTTAGCCATACTCTCTCTGATTGCCGTGCCTGCGGTAATAACGTCCTCAACGATTACGACTTCTTCGCCCGCCTTGGGAACGTATCCGACGAAGATACCGCCTTCGCCGTGGTCCTTAGCTTCCTTGCGGTTGAAGAAGAAGGGAACGTCAAGTCCCTGCTTTGCAAGTGCAACAGCGCTGGATACAGCAATTGAAATGCCCTTATATGCAGGACCGTAAAGAACAGTCTTTTTGTTGCCGACCTTTTCAAGGTATGCTTTTGCATAGAACTCACCGAGCTTTGCGATCTGCTCGCCGGTCTTGATGTCGCCTGCATTGATGAAATAAGGGATCTTGCGGCCGCTCTTAGCGGTGAAGTCACCAAACTTCAAAACGCCTGCGCCCTGCAAAAACTGTATGAATTCTCTCTTGTAGCTTTCCATAGTTGATTTCTCCTTTGATGTATTTGAAAATGTAGCCTTCCCCTTGAGGGGAAGGTGTCGGCGTATGCCGACGGATGAGGT
>CAYWXA010000095.1:0-4669 GCA_964462175.1 uncultured Oscillospiraceae bacterium | reverse complement strand
GCTTTCCGTCAAGGGTGAAAACGAAATTATCCCCGACGGCACCTATGTCGTTCCGATCCTGGAGGACGGCAAATGGCGCCTTGAAATTGACACCGAGGTCAAGGGCGTGGATAACGCCGCCGTCAAGCACACCCTTACCTGCCGTTGCAAAAAGATTAAAGCACAGGCAAGCGCCGAAGTTGCACTTTCAAGCGACGTCACCGTCGTATCCCAGACCCTTGACGTTGACAACCCCAAGCTTTGGGACGTTGACAACCCTTATTGCTATACCCTCACAACCGAGCTTATCGTGAATGGCGAAACCGTCGATGAAAGAGTCGAGAGTGTCGGCTTCAAGACCACCCGTTGGGATTGTAACGAAGGCTTCTTCCTGAACGGCAGAAACCTGAAGATCAACGGCGTATGTATGCACCACGATTTGGGCGCTTTGGGCGCCGCCGTTAACAAAACGGCTTTGCGCCGCCAGTTTGAAAGCTTAAAGGCAATGGGCGTCAATTCGATAAGAACCTCCCACAATCCGCCCTCAGTTGAGCTGATGGAACTTGCCGACGAAATGGGAATTATGATAGATTCCGAAGCGTTTGATATGTGGGAACTCAAGAAGACCGATTACGACTACGCACGCTTCTTCCCCGAATGGCACGAGCGTGACGTTGCAAGCTGGGTAAGACGTGACCGCAACCACCCCAGTATGATAATGTGGAGTATCGGCAACGAGATTTATGATACCCACGCAGGCCCCCGAGGCGTTGAGGTCACCAAAATGCTCCGAGATGCGGTTCACGTTCACGATTATAAGAGAATGTATCCCGTCACCATCGGCTCCAACTATATGCAGTGGGAGGGCGGACAGAACTGCGGCGAGGAGATCGACACCGTAGGTTACAACTATACCGAGCGCATTTATGACGAGCACCACGCAAAGCACCCCACGTGGAAGATATACGGCTCGGAAACCGCTTCAACGATTCAGTCAAGAGGCACTTATCATTTCCCTGCGGCTGTTTTGACGACTACTCACGACGACCATCAGTGCTCATCGCTTATGAACTGTGCAACGGGCTGGGGCGCAGTAAGCTGTGAATATAACATCACCCAGGACCGCAACCACAAGTTCAGCGCAGGACAGTATATCTGGACTGGCTGGGACTACATTGGCGAGCCGACACCTTATTGGACGAAGAATTCCTATTTCGGACATTCGGATACCGCAGGCTTCCCCAAGGACACCTATTTTGCATATAAAGCTGAATGGGCAGGCAAAAAGGCAGAGCCTTTTGTTCACCTCTTCCCTTATTGGGACTTTAACGAGGGTCAGCTTGTCGACCTCTTTATCTATTCCAACTGCGCCAAGAGCGAGCTGTTCGTTAACGGCGAATCTATGGGCACATATGAGCACAACCACACCGACGGCGACGAGCTCACAGGCCGTTGGCAGGTGCCTTACCATAAGGGTTGCATCAAGGCAGTCGGCTATGATGAAGAAGGCAACGCAGTCTGCCAGATGACAAGATATACCCCCGGCGATGCGGCGTCGATTTCTCTTGTTCCCAATAAGACCAAGCTTAAAGCCGACGGCGAGGATATGATCTTCGTTGAGATATCCACGCTCGATAAGGACGGCCACCCTGTCGATAACGACCGCTCGAGAGTTGAAATTGCCGTTTCCGGCGCAGGAAGACTCGTCGGCACCGACAACGGCGACTCCTCCGACTACGATCAGTATAAGGGCACCTGCCGCAAGCTCTTTAACGGCAAATTGCTTGCAATGATCGCCGCAAAGGACTATGCAGGCGATGTTGAAATGGTCGTTTCCTCTAAGGGTCTGCCCGATGCGAAGCTGGTTCTTAAGGCATTAGAATCGGAAAAGGACCCCGAGGTCTGCTGCAGTTTTGAAAACACCAAGACCGAAAACTAGGGCGAAGTTCCCGTGAGAAAGATCGAGCTTTGCGTTGAAACAAATAAGCTCACTCCCGACAATAAGACTGTTAAGGCAACCGTCAAGCTTTACCCCGAGATCACCACGTTCACCCTCGATGATATCGGCTTCAAGGCAATAACCGACGCAGGCGTTGAAACGAACGTCGTTGACATTGAAGTTGTAAACGGCGAAGCGATCATAACCGCCAAGGGCGACGGCGCATACCGTTTCAGAGCTTATTGCAAAAACGGCACGCCTTATGAGGAGATAATCTCCGAAATGGAAATGTCAAACGACGGCTTCGGCCCCGCAAGCTTTGACCCTTACAGCGAGATCATCAGCGCATCGCTTTATTCGAGCGCAACCGAAACCTTGCAGAACGTCTTTGAAGGCGGTGTTCAGTCGCTCAGAGATGAATGTTATATTCAGTTTGACAACATTGAGTTCGGAAAGGCGGGTTCGGATGAGTTTACCGTGGGACTTTACCACAACTCCGATGCGCCCATTCCGTTTGACGTTACCGATGATGAGGGCAACCTGATCGCAAGCTTCGTATATCACAAGCCCCGCTGGTGGAACCATTATCAGTATCAGACCTTCAAGCTTCCCGAAAAGCTTGTCGGTACAAGAAATATTCGCTTCGTATTCCGTATGGAGATCCGCTTCAAGGGCTTCAAGTTTACAGCGCCCACACGGGTCGGAGACGTTATTTCGGCACTTGACCGTGACGGCATCTACGGCGACACCTTCACCGTCAAGGAGGATATGATCGCAAACATCGGAAACAACGTTACAGTCGAGTTCAACGGCTTTGATCTCGGCGAAGAAGGAATCTCGGCAATCGAGATCACCGGCAGAACCCATAACGAAAACGACACCGTTCACGTTCGTTTTGCAACTCCCGATGGCCCCAACAACCAGATCGTTGAGTTTGGCGGAACTGACGGAATCGTCACCAAGCGTTTCGAGCTTGAAAAGGTCTGCGGCAAGGCAGATCTGAAGCTTGTCTTCCTGCCCGGTTGCGACTTTGACCTCGTATCCATCAAATTGGAAAGATAACTCATCGTCAGCTCCTCACGGAAAGTGGGGAGCTGAGTTTTTGCCCTCTCCGTCAGTTTCACTGCCACCTCTCCTGATGGGAGAGGCTATTTAGTATTTGTTTTTTTGTTGAAAGGTCAACCGAGGGCGAGCCGTCTTTTCGCCTGCGCCGAGCGAGGCGAGGCTGTGGCGAAATGGTGGCGAGCCCGACCGCCGCCACCTGCTTGGACGGCGCATTGCGCCACCCTGCGCAGACGGCGCCTACGCTTGCGCACCGCCCAATGCGTGGGTCCCCTCCATCGCACCCTGTCGGGCACGACGGCCTGCGCCCCACCTGTAATTGCCCCTTGCATATCCGCCGACTTTGTGCTATAATATATCAGTTATACAAATTCTCATATCTGGAGGAAATTATGTTACTTATCGACGAGCTCAAACAGCAGCTTTCCGAATATAAGCCAAAGCTCAAAGAGCTTCACAGTGTTTTAAATATTGATTCCGCAAAGGAAGAAATTGAACAGCTTCACAATAAGGCGGCTGAGCCGGGGTTCTGGGACGATATGGAAAAGTCGCAGAAGATCTTACAGCGCACCAAGATGCTCGAAAACCGAGTAGAGGATGACCGCAGATTAAACGTTCAGGCGGATGACATTGCAACTCTCATCGAAATGTATTTTGAGGACAATGACGAATCGCTTTTGGATGACATCAAATCGGAGCTTGAAAGCTTCGTCGAAAAAATAGACAAGATCACCCTTTCAACCTTGCTGACAGGCGAATACGATGCCAACAACGCAATTTTGAACTTCCACGCAGGCGCAGGCGGCACCGAGGCTCAAGACTGGACAGAGATGCTCATCCGTATGTATATCCATTGGGGCGAGGCTCACGGCTATAAGGTATCCATTCTTGACCAGCTTGACGGCACTGACGCAGGCGTCAAGAGCTGTTCGATGATCGTTGAGGGCGAAAATGCCTACGGTTACCTCAAAAGCGAATCGGGTATCCACAGACTTGTTCGTGTTTCACCTTTCGATGCTTCAGGCTCCCGCCATACTTCCTTCTCGGCGGTTGAGGTCATGCCCGAAATTGAGGCTGACACCAGCGTTGAGATAAGACAGGAAGACCTTAGAATCGACACCTACCGTGCATCGGGCGCAGGCGGACAGCACATCAATAAAACATCCTCCGCTGTTCGTATCACCCATATTCCCACGGGAATCGTCACCGCTTGCCAGACCCAGCGCAGTCAGGTGCAGAACAAGGACTACGCAATGAAGATGCTGATTGCGAAGCTGGTTGAGATCAAAGAGCGTGAGCATCTTTCCAAGATCGAGGATATCAAGGGCGTTCAAAAGGAAATCGCCTGGGGCAGCCAGATCCGTTCATATGTTTTCATGCCCTATACCCTTGTCAAGGACCACAGAACAGGTCATGAAAACGGCAACGTCGGCGCAGTTATGGACGGTGAGCTTGACGGCTTCATCAACGCATATCTCAAGGCGCTGTCAAACGGAAATATTGAAAAATAAGATCAACAGGCGTAAGGCAATTTGTCTTGCGCCTTGTTTGTTTAGCCTTCCCCTTGAGGGGAAGGTGTCGGCAGATGCCGACGGATGAGGTGCCAAACGGCCGTTGAAGTTCACGATATAGGCCAGGTTTGTATCGGCTGCTGTGAATTCGGCTTTCAAACTAAAGTTTAGAATTTTC
>CAYWXA010000094.1:0-4700 GCA_964462175.1 uncultured Oscillospiraceae bacterium | reverse complement strand
TACGGCCTGCTTTTTGTTTTACTCGTTCACAACGTGGTCGCCGATACCGCCCAGAGCGTACATCGGGTCTATCCTGTCGCCGTCGACACGAAGCTCAATGTGCAGATGGTTGCCCGATGCGGAGCCGGTCATACCTATGGCGCCGATAACGTCGCCCTTTTCAACGTAATCTCCCTTTGAAACGTATATCTTCGACTGATGTGCGTAATAGGTCAGAATATCGTCGCCGTGGTCAATTATTACAAGCTTGCCGTATGTCGAATAGGTTCCTGCGTGGATGACCGTTCCGGAGGCAGCGGCATATATATCCGTTCCCTTCTTGGCGGCAATGTCAAGACCTTTGTGGTTGGAGCGATCCCATTTGCGGTAGCCGTAAAGCGAGCTGATGTAGTTCTCCTCGGCAACGGGCCAGCAGAAGGTTCCAAGCTTCTGAATTATCCACATATCGTCGATATACGTATTCGTCTTGACGCCCGTTACGAACACCCTCGGAACCATTTCCTCAATTACGGTTTTGGAAACGATCACACGGTCCGATTCGACGCCGTTGATCTCCGTTACGAGTGCGGTGACGTTTTCATATCCGTCCGATCCGCTCTGCTTCAGAGTTTCACAGCCGATCTCCAGATCGGAGTCATACTGATATACTATCTGGCGCTCGACCGTGCGGTCGTAGGTTTCATAGTGGGTGGTCATGACCGGAAGATACGGCTCGGTATAATAATAGGTTATCAGATCTCCCGTATGGGTGCCGTCTGCAAGGAAGGGGTTATATTCCAAAAGCTCGTCCTTTGTTATAGCCAGTTTTGAAGCGATGAGCGAAACGGAGTCGCCCTTCTGAACGACGTAATACGCTTCGACCGTTCTTTCGCTTTGTATCAGTTCGATAGCTCCGTCAGCTTCCGTCAGGTTCGATTCGATATATCTTCCCTGGGTCAGCACGACGTCATCGACAAAGGCTACGTCTGCGGTGTTTGCGGAATAATATTTGCCCAACTGACGCTCCAAGACCGCTTTTATCCGCAGCATTTCCTCTTCGTTATATACTCCGATAAGCTCGTTGTTTATGTAAAAACCGTAGGCGTAGGTCACGGCGACGTCGCCCGAGTCGATCATAATTTCCGAAAGGTTGTCGCTGTCAACGGTCACGCCGTCAGTATCTATCATCTGAACGGAAAACTTCGGAGTTACGATAAGGGATTGGTCGTTGTCGGTATACGTCAGCTTGTCCTGAACCAAAGCCTGCGCTTTATTATAGGTAGCCTGATCTTCGATGATACCGATATTGCTTCCGTTATATTCGACCGAAATTGCATACTGAATGGTGCTTGCATATCTGATAAGAGAGATCAAGAAAATTATGCACACGACGGGAGCCGCATAGTTAAACAGCCATCTTGCGACCTCACCGATGCCGCCGATACATTTCCACAGCGTTGAAAAGAACACTTTTACGCCGTGCCAGAAGCCTTCTTTTGAAGCTTTCTTAAAGTGTATCCTCGAATGTGCCAGAGCGCCCCAAGCGTGAGCAATAGGCGTTAAAACGTAACACCACAGATCATATAAAGGCTGCTTGAGCTTTTTCTTTATCCAGCCGAAGACCGTGCCGAATATTTTGCCAAGTATCTTTGCAATTCCGCCGAAAACGAACTTCAACAGTCCCTTGAGGGTGTTAAACGCACAGTCACCGACAAAGCCAAAAAACGAGGCAACGTTCATAAGTATTCTTTTAATATCCATCGGCACGCTCCTTTCGCCAAAATTTGCCCATAGCAGGCAGTTTAATCATTATAGCATTATTTTATAAAAAATCAACGGCAAAATCTGTCAAAACCCCTGAAATCGCCCTTTTTTGGTGATTTTAACGATGAAATTTCTGTGAAAACTCCCTTTATTCGGGGTAATAAAGCTGCTCGGGGGTGTAATTTTCAAGCGCTTCAAGCAAAGGAACGACGTCCCGTTTTGCCGCTTCAAGGTCGTGCTCAAGCCAGTTTCCGCACTCGATCTCCGAGTAGCCGGGGATTATTCCCTCGAAGTTTTTGACGAATTCAAAGCTCTCTTTAACAAGCTTGATCGCATTTTCGTGCTGAACGTTTCTGACGAGCAGATAAAATCCCGTTCTGCAGCCCATCGGGCCGACGTAGATGACGTCCTTGCCCATAAAAGAGCTTCTGGCGTACGTTGCAAAAAGGTGCTCGATGGTGTGCAACGAAGGGTTTGATACGTAATGCCCGCCGTTGGGTCTGACCATTCTCACGTCATAGGTCACAATGTCGCCGTCGATTCGGGAGATATACATTCCCACGCCGAATTTGCGGTGGTCTACCTGAAAGCTTGCAATCTTTTCCATTGTTTTGTTTCCTCCGAAAAGTGATTTAATGTCGTCGGGCAAGGGCGCATTTACCGTTATCTTCTCGCCCGTTGCGGGATGAACGAAGCTGACCTCGCCGCAATGGAGCGCCTGTCTGTTCAGCGAATCATCTCCGCCGTAAAGGTCATCCCCTGCCAACGGGTGGCCGATATGTGCCATATGTACCCTGATCTGGTGAGTTCTGCCCGTTTCAAGGCGGATCTTCAAAAGGGTGTGATGCGCCGAGCGGTCAATTACCTCGTAATGGGTGACGGCTCGCTGACCGTCGTCCCTTACGCATCTGGTTATGATCGACTCCCGTTCCCTTGCAATGGGTGCGTCGACCGTTCCGTTTTGTTCTATCCGACCGCAGACAGCGGCGTAATATACCTTTTCAGCCTTTCCCTGCAAAGCGTTTGCGGCAAAGGTGCTTTTTGCGCATACGCAAAGCCCCGAGGTGTCCCTGTCCAGTCGGTTTATGCTTCGGAAGGTGGTTTTGGGGAACAGATGGGAGAAATAGTTGCCCAGAGTGTCAAGGCGGTGCCTGTGCGAAGGGTGAACGGGCATATTTGCAGGCTTGTTGAAGACCGCAACGAATTCGTCGTCATACACGAGCGGCGCAAAAAGCTCGCCGTTAGGCTCCAATACCGAGTCGTTTTCATCGGCAACGGCAATGATATCCCCGGAAGCGATTCGGTCAACCGTGCGGATATGCCCGCCGTTTTTGGTGATGCCCATATCCACCTGCTTGAGGCTGATTATCAGTCTGCGAGAAACTCCCTGCTTTTTGAGGAATTCCCCTACCGTCAAGCCGTTGTCAGCTTCCGAAACGGTAAATTCAAGCTTCATCGTCTTCTTTTTCATAAGGGCACATACCCAAAATCTCGAAGCAGCCGGACGATTGCCAGAACTGGGCGGTCGCCAGAACGGTAAAGCCCTCACCGAAGTCGCAGGCGAATTCGTTCGGGTCATATTTCGGCATTCCGAAGCAGGAAAGCATATTCATAATGATCCCGCCGTGGGTAACGACTGCCGCCGAGTGGTAGCCGTTTTTCATCATATCCTCAATGATGAAGCTGATGCCCTCATAGCAACGCTCGATGACCTTTCTCAGGCTCTCGCCGTTCGGAGCAGGGTTGTCAAGTCCGCCTTTAATGAACTGCTTATATTCGGGGGTGTCCTTGATATCAGTCAACAGCTTGCCCTCGAAGTCTCCGAAGTTCATCTCTCTGATCTCGGGAACGACTCTGGCGTATCCTTCGGGATAGATGAACGCCGCCGTTGCGATACACCTGTTAAGAGGGCTGACGTAAACCTTATCGACCTCCGGATAGATATAATTTTGCTTCTTTTGGGCAAGCTCAAGTCTGCCCTTTTCGGAGATGGGAGAGTCGGTGATGCCGATATATCTGCCCTCTTCGTTGGCTTTGGTAATGCCGTGGCGGATAAAATGAATGCGATATCCCGTCAAAAGAATCATCCTTTCTTTAAAAACAGCGTAAAATCAACATTTTACACAAAAAATCTTCTGTAATTTCATTTATAATGACGCTGGTATTTTACCTTTACAATATGTAAAATTTGGAGTATAATAAGCACTACGTCAAATATTTTACGTTCGTCGAATATTGACAGATAAGGAAAATGAGGTGAGTCGGTTGGCAACGGATTTCTCGAGAATAATGACCTTGCTCAGAAAGGAACGCAAAGTTTCTCAGAAGCAGGCGGCGCAGGACTTGGGTGTGTCCCAGGGCTTGTTGTCCCATTATGAAAAAGGCAAGCGTGAATGCGGTCTGGATTTTTTGGTTCGTGCCGCCGATTATTACAACGTTTCCTGCGATTATCTTTTGGGCAGAAGCCCCGAGCCGCAGGGCAAGACCATTTCGGTTGAGGATATTCCCGAAGAAGATCCCAACCGCCGTGATAAGGTCACTCCCGGTTCGGTAATGATCGCATTCAACAAAAAGCTCATCATCAACTCGCTGAACGTCGTGTTCTCGATGCTGACGAAGGTTAAAAGCTCGACCGTAATTAAGGAAGCTTCGGGATATCTGATGCTTGCGGTCTATAAGGTGTTCAGATATCTTTACTCGGCAAATCCCAAAAACGATCAGAATTTCTTTATGATCGACAAGGAGATCGCCCCTGCCGCAACCGACGCCGCAATGAGCCTTGCAGAAGCCAAGGTCAGCGCCGCAGTCAAAGGCGTTGCCATCGGCAAGGAGGATGCGCTCACCGATTCAGAAGAGCTTGCGACCGACACCCACACCCTAGCCGAGGAATACCCTCAGTATTACTCGTCGATGGTAAATCTCATCAAAAACAGCGAGTCAAGAGTCAAATCGGTCAG
>CAYWXA010000093.1:0-4710 GCA_964462175.1 uncultured Oscillospiraceae bacterium | reverse complement strand
GGAGGCATATCGACGAACATATAGTCGACGTCGTTCCAGACGACCTCGTTCCAGAACTGCTTGACAACGCCTGCAATTACAGGGCCACGCCAAACGACAGGCTGAGTTTCATCATCAAGTAAAAGATTTACGGACATTACCTCGATTCCGGTCTTGGTCATTACGGGATAAAGAGCATCGCCGTCGGTAGATGCCTTGTCCTTGATGCCGAAAGCCTTGGGGATTGAAGGGCCTGTGATATCGGCGTCCAGAATTGCGGTGTTGAGGTCTCTTCTCCTGGCTTCAACAGCCATAAGAGATGTGACGAGCGACTTACCTACGCCGCCCTTGCCGCTGACGATGCCGATGACTTTTTTAATATTGCTCAGCTCGTGGGGGGCAATGTGCATATCCTGCGGAGTCGTTCTTGAAGAACAGTTCTTTCCGCAGGTCGAACAGTTGTGTGTACATTCTGACATTTTAAAGACCTTCTTAATTTATAATATTATTCTTCGCCCTGAGCGGAAGCTTCATCAGTCACGGGGGTTATCTCGGGAGTTAATACCACGTTCGTTGCTGAAAAATCGGTTATATCAACGGTTATGATCCAGCCGTCAATATTATTACCGGAAATCTCATAAGGATAAGGTGTCTGCTGATCTGACATCAAAGGAATACAAACGGACGTATTCGCAGGATCGACCATTGGAACGTAATAAATGATATACTGCTTGCCGTCAGGCATCGACTTGAGCAGGAAGCCCGTGTCGATAGTATAGTTCTTTACGAACTCGATATACTCCTCCAGACAGAAACCGTATTCGGTGATGATAGATGCGTGAACGGGGCCGACGTAGCGGAAGTGCCAAGGCTCGTTATCAATAAGCGTGAGCTTTTCCTTGCCCTCGGGATAACGGTTGATAAAGCCGTAAGTATGACAGTTTTCCATGATCCATGCGTATTCGCCCGTGCCGTCGAACTGCTCGGAGGTGCCGTCATCGTGATAAAGCTTGAAGTCAACGACGTATCCCGTGTGGTGTTCGGAATAGCCTGCCTTTGAAACGAGGGTCGAGGTGGTAAGACCCGTTTCTGCAAGCTCGTCATCATAAAGACCCTGCTGATATTCAATGGTTCTGTAGCCGGAAATTACCATGACGTCGTCGTTTTGCGCCGCAGTATAGAAGCCGAGCATCATATTATTGAGCGCATCCATAGTTACCGGCTTGACCTTAACGCTGTAGTCCTTGACTGAATAAGACTGGTTCTTCTGCTCACGGACAACGACCAGCTCGTCATCGGTTACGGTTCCCTTAAAGGCGATATTATTATTCACCAAAACGAGCTCACCGACTCCCAGATCCGCTTCCGTCTTGGAGACCGCCGTAAATACGTATGAAGTCTGCAAGGTAGGGTCGGTGGTCATATGCACCTGATCGTCCTCTTCAAGGGGAGGCAATTCAACGTCCCCCTGCCCAACGTCGTTGATCGGATCTTCATCCGTCTTGGGCTTATCATTAGGCGTGCATATCCAGACGATAGCCAAGATCAAGATCAAAAGCGTAGCCAGCAAAATGGCGAAATTCTTATATTTTAATCTGAGTTTTTTCTTTCTTTTTTTTGCCATACTCTTAAACTTACCTCCGTATATTCAATATCAATTATATAATATCACATTTTCCGACAAAAAGAAAGATGTATTTTCGCCAAATTCAAAAAATATTCAGATCAACCCGATACGGGCGAATAAAAAACACCTGCACGGAGTCAAAACGTACAGGTGTTGATTATAAGATCATTCAGCGCTTTCTTCACGAATGTTTGCAAACTGCCAATTATCAAATACGAAGCCGCCGCCGAATACGAAATACAGATCGTGAATTCCCGAAACATTCCTGGTCAGCTCGCAGGAAACGGCAACGAATTCGCCGTCGGTATTGAACTGAAGGGTTCCGACAGCTTTACCGTCGGGCGAATCAAGTCTGACTTCGATTATTCCCTTGCCTCTGACGGTTGCGGCAAAGGCGTTTGCGCCGCCTGCGAAATCGACACCCCGCAAGGCAACCCAGTCGCCGTCGCTGATGGAGGTCACGAAGGTCCTGTCACCGTCGCAGTAATACTGTATGCCTGCGGAAACGGCGCTCGTTTCAGCTTCGGTCACTTCAAACGCCGAGGGGTTCTTGATCTGAGCGACGCCTTCCGTGGTCATGGTTCCAGAGGAGATGACGACGTTTTCTTCATCAACTTCGATCTCGTTGATGCCGATGCTGCGGTATCCGCCGCTTTTGCCCATATTCATTAAAAGAAGAACGTTCTGATAAAGAATGTAATACTTATCTCCGAACTTATGCAGATGGGTGTGGTTGTTGGAAAAATCATATCCGAAGTTGTTGGGGTTTACAAGGTATTCCCCTCCCCACTGCCAGCTATCGGGATCGAGAGGGTCGGTCGAGGTCATATAGCACATCGAACAGGTCTGGGGTTCCTTGCCCCAGGATATCTTCCACATACCGCGGTCGGCATAGTTGGAGCAATAGGTCAAAACGTAAGTGCCGTTGATATAGTTGAGCTCGTTCGCTTCAAAGTGGAAGATGCTCGGTACCTTGACGATCTCGCTGTCCAAAGATACCATATCGTCGCCGAGGCGGACGATCCGGCAGTTGCCGGTATACATTCCGCTTTCATCAGAGTGAACGGCACTGCCGCCGCCGAAAGCAAGCCAGCCGACACCGTTATCGTCGATCACAACGCCGGGGTCGAAGCACCAGTATACGGGGTCGTCTCCGAGATCCTTATTTGAGACAAGAGGACCGCCGATAGGATCGGTCCAAGGGCCTGTGGGCGACGTGGACGTGAGAACGCCGACACCCGACGCAGAGTTGCAGAAGTAAAGATAAAAGTGGGTCTTTGAGCCTTCGACACGGGAAACTATGGAAGGAGCCCAGGAGCATCCCGCCCAGGTGCATATCTCGGTTACGGGAATGGTCGTTTCATATCTCCAGTTGACCATATCGTCGGTGGAGTAGCATACCAACGAGTTGATGGAGCCGTAGGAATTGTCCCCGATGCCCATATTTTTGTCGTATTCCTGCGAGTCGTTGGTGCCGTAAACGTAAAGCCTGCCGTTATATTCGACAGCCGTGGGGTCGGCAAAGAAAATCGTCGAGGAAATAGGATTCGAGTCGGTGATGTTCTTATACGCCTGCGTAAGACTGTCGCCTACGGAATAGCCAAGCTCCTGAGTCGGAACGACCGTCTTTGCCAGAGTGAAGTCGCTCGCTTCGCCCGAGGAACAGCCGCAAAAGATCGAAGCCGTGAGGACGAGGGCGGCAATAAGTGCAAGAATTCTCATTTTCATAGTGTATGTCTCCTTGTTTTAAGGGTGATTTCGACTTCTGCGAGCAAAAGCTCCCGTTCACACCGAAGCCTGTTATTCACATTTATAATAACATTATAGCGGATCGCCGTCAATTCATCAATGACCAAATCTCATTTAATATTGACGGATAATAAGACGAAGCCGCCAAATTCGGCTTTTCCGTTCAAAAAACAGCCCCCTTGCCTGAAGACAAGAGGGCTGTGAAAAATGCGCTCAGTTTATTCGTCACTGTTCGGCGGGAGTTTTCGGTTCCTGCGGTTCATCCGGCTTTTTCTTTTTGGACACAACGATGATTATAATGACTGCCGCAACGGCAATTACCGCCGCCAAAGCAATGATGATGATCACGAACGGGTCGGAGGAGGTCTTTTCTTCCTCGACTTTAAGGAAGGGGTTTATCGGCTTTTCTACCTCGGCAGGGGCAACGTAGTCGGGATCTCCTGCAAGGTCAAGCACGATGGTCGTGAGGCTTCCTGCGGGAAGTTCGTAATCTTCGCCGTAAGCGCCCGCTTCGAGCCAATACTTGTTTCTGAAGCGGTTGTCAGCCTTGAGCGACTGATAGGTTTCGGAGCCCAAGATCTCCTCGCCTACGTCAAGCGCCAGATATTCGTTTGAATCGGTCAGATTGAGCGCAACAACGACAAGCTTTTTGCCGTCGGGCGATTTGAAGGCGGTCATATTCGATTCGAGGTCTTCGTTGATATCAACGCGGATATAGCCTTCTTTGATATACTTGGAGAAGTGCATCATTATGTAATGGTTGCCGCCTCGGGTAAGCTCGGCGTATTCACTTGAGCTTGCGATCTCAATCAGCGTTACTCCCATATCGGGCGCCCATGCACCGTTCCAGAATAGATATGCGTTAAGGTCTTCATAGTTGAGCTCGTCGATCAGCGCATCTGCAAGTCCGAAATAGTCGTCAGAATACCACTCGGTCTGCCAGATGGGATAATCGGGGTATGCCGCACGGATCTTTGCAAAGTTAGTTGCAGAGCGCTCGGTGCCGTAAAGGTGGTGTCCGATGATCTCAAGGCTTTCGGGGCAGTTTTCAATTACAGGCTCCAGATATCCCTGCAAAAGATCGGCGTATCCTGCCATCGTTTCGGCACCCAGCAATATGGGGGCAAATTCACCGAATGCCTCTTGGAACGCTTCGTATACGGCGATGTGAGCCTTCCAGTAGCAGCAGTAATCGTCCGTTTCCTCCGTTCCGAAGAAGAAGCCTGCTTCGTCTCTTGCATTTCCCTGTTCGTCAATGTGGCGCTCCTGAAGCTCGATCTCGTTGGAGATGGAGAAATAATGAACGGGAATGCCTGCATCGAAGAAGTATTTGACCGACTCTACGCAATGCTGAG
>CAYWXA010000092.1:0-4732 GCA_964462175.1 uncultured Oscillospiraceae bacterium | reverse complement strand
TACTCACTGCACGGGTTTTCTTTCATTCATTTGTGAGAGCCTCCGCTTATAAGCCTCTCCCTGTGGGAGAGGTGTCACGCATAGCGTGACGGAGAGGGCTTGTCCCACCCCGCTTATCATCTTCAAAACCTCGACTCCGTCTTCGACAAGCTAACCACCTTTACAAGATTTTTTCTTTTTCACTACCCCCGTTCGACAAACTTTTTTGTCGCCTTGTCTTATACTTGCAAATACAGCACGACAAAAGTCGTGCAAGCACAAAACAAGGAGGAAAAATCATGGCAAAAAGATTAAAGGTACTTATCGGTGACGATTCAAAAGAATTCGGGGGAAGCTGTGCGGAAACGCTGCGCTCAATGGGCTTTTTCTGCATTACCCGCCCAAAGGACGGCTCAGTGATTCTCGATGCAATAAAGGACGAGTTGCCCGACGTGGCGGTGTTAGATCTTTCAATGGCGAGCTTTGACGCTATCGAGCTCATCAAACGTGTCAACAAATCGGGTGTCAAGAAACCTGTTTTCATCGTCACCTCGGTTTATGACAACGCCTTCGCCCAGAAAACTCTTATGCAGATCGGCGTGGCGTATTTTCTTCTTCGTCCGTTCGACCCCAAGATGCTCGGTTCCCGCATCAACGAGCTTATGGGTTATGACATTCTGGAGGATTACAGCGCAGGTGTACAGATTCACGGAAATTCCGCACCCGATCTTGAGGTCGTCGTCACCGAGATGATCCACCAGCTCGGCGTTCCTGCCCACGTCAAGGGATACCACTACATCCGCAGTGCGATATTGCATTGCATCGCTGATAAGGAAATGCTTGAATGTGTAACGAAGATGCTCTATCCCACCGTCGCAAAGGAGTTCGACACGACTCCTTCCCGTGTTGAGCGTGCCATCCGTCATGCGATCGAGCTGGCTTGGGATAGGGGAGATCTTGAGATCCTCAACTCATTTTTCGGCTACACCGTCAACACAGGCAAGGGCAAGCCTACCAATTCCGAGTTTATCGCCCTTGTGACCGATAAGATAAAGCTCAAATTCAAAGGCGCCGCCAGTGCATAAAACAACACCCGCTGAAGAAATCTTCGGCGGGTATCTTATTCTTCGACATAAGCCTTCTTGCGTTGCTGATATACTTGTCCTGAAAAGCATAAACGGAGGCGTAACAATATGAAGGATTTTTTCAAGGGAATGGCTGCAATAACTCTCGCACTGATAACGGTGCCTGCAATTTCGCTCTTTCTTCCGCTTGACGATACCGCTGAAACCGTGCCTGTAATAGCCGAAGCAGAGTCTGGCGCAAAAGAATACGCCCTGATCGAAACCGTGACGGTATACGACGTTGTCAAGCAGGAAACCTTTACAATGAGCACGCAGGAATATCTCGTCGCCTCGCTGTTTTCATACCTTGACAAAGGCGCTCATCCCGAGCTTATCAAGGCTCAAGCGGTGATAATGTATACGTATATCCTCGGCAGAAGAATAGATGAACTCGCTTCACCAACGCCTGAACTTTGCGGTGCCGACGTTTCCACCGACTCGTCAAAATATCTTTCGCTTATGCTTCCCGATGAGGCAATGGTGCGCTACGGCGAGGAATATGATGAGATGCTCCAAACCTATAGATCGCTCATCAGCGAGGTTTTAGGGGCTTACTGCGCATATAACTCCGAGCCTATCGAGCCTGCGTTTTGTATATCAAGCGGCGGCAACACCCAAAGCGCCTTGACCGTTTTGGGCAAAAGCGTAGCGTATCTTGTGTCTGCCGAAAGTCAGGCGGACGCCGATTACGTCACCGAAGTCAGCTATACCTCTGCCGAGGTCTTTGCCCGCATATCGACGTCCGGTAAAGGCTATACGCTTTACATGGAGCCTGCCCAATGGATAACGCCTTCTTCCGTCACGCCGGACGGATATATCTGCGAGATCTTGCTCGACGGCAATTACACCGTCAGCGGAAGGTGGCTCGCCTCCGTTTTGAACCTGCCCTCCGCCAAATTTTCCGTCAGCTACAGCCTGCCGCTTGACCGCTTCACCTTCACGGTATACGGCAGCGGCCATCTCGTCGGCTTTTCTCAATACGGCGCACAGAAAATGTCAGAGCAAGGCTATAACTGGCAGCAGCTCTTAAAGCATTATTACAGCGGCGCAGACGTTTGCTTTCCCGATCAATGAGGCTCTTTGTCGCAAGTTTCAAATTTTTAAATTTTTCACCCAAAAAGCTTCCCTTTGCCCCTCGTATATGTTGACATAGTATAGCAAATAAAGTTATAATTTCACTGTAATGGATCTATTTTGATCTCGTTATCTGCGAAAGGGGAGTTTGTTTTGAATACAGTTTCAATTCCTAAGCCGTCCCATCCTCGTCCCGACAAAATGCGAGAGCGATGGTTTAATCTTAACGGACAGTGGGATTTTTCCTTTGAAGATGATACGCTCGATTTAAAGATCGTCGTTCCTTATTCCTGGTCAGCTCCGCTTTCGGGCATTGCCGAGGACAGAAACGGCACAGCCTGGTATCGCCGCAGCGTATGCTGGGATCAAGGCGAAAATAACAGAATATTCATCATTTTCGGCGCCGTCGATTACGAATGTGAGGTATACGTCAACGGTTGCTGTGTCGGCGCTCACGTCGGCGGATATACCCCCTTTGAGTGCGAGCTTACCGACGTTTGGAGGCGTGACCAAGCAAACGAGATCAAAGTCAGAGCGACCGATCTTGATTCGGGCGATCAGACGAGCGGCAAGCAGGGCTACGGTCAGATAAGGGGCATCTGGCAGACGGTATATCTTGAATCAAGACCGAAAAGATACATTGAAAAATTCAAGATCGTCACCAAGACGGACGGCGAGGTATATATAGACGTGACTGCCCGGGGAAACGGTAAGATCACGTCCTCCTTCGGCGGCGTCGATGCCGTTGCCGAGAACTCAAGGCTTCATTTCAGAATAAGCGATCCGAAGCTTTGGGATTGCGATGAGCCGAATCTTTACGAGGGCACGTTATCGCTGACTTATGAAGAAGACGGCAAAGCATATTCCGATACCGTTCATACGTATTTCGGTATCCGCCAAATATCGACCGAGGTTTTCAAAACCGCAACCGGCGAGAGTATTCCGTATATCACGCTGAACGGCAAGCCCGTTTATATCAACGGAACTCTGGATCAATCGTACAATCCCGACGGCTTTTTCACCCTGCCGACAGATGAGGATGAGCGTGAGGAGATCTTGCGAATGAAGCGCATAGGTCTTAATATGGCGAGAATACACATTAAAGCAGAAGAACCGCTCAAGCTATATTGGGCAGACCGCTTGGGACTTCTCATTATGGAGGATATTCCGAATTTCTGGGGAGAACCGACGGAGCTTGCACGGCTTCGTTTTGAAAAGCAGATGTATGAGCAGATCGACCGTGACGTAAATCACCCCGCAGTATTCTATTGGGTCATCTTCAACGAAACGTGGGGACTTTTCACTCAGGGCAGGTATCTGCCCGCAACTCAGGAGTGGGTAAGAAGCTGCTATCGAAGCGTCAAGCTTTACGATCCCACCAGATTGGTCGAGGATAATTCTCCCTGCAACCGTGACCACGTTGAAACGGACGTCAACACCTGGCATTACTACGCCAACGGCTTCAAAAATGTCCGCGGGACGATAAAGGAGATGGCTGAAAAAAGCGCCGAGGGAAGCGAATTCAACTTCATCGGCGGCAACAGATGTCAAAACGTCCCCGTAATGAACAGCGAATGCGGAAACGTCTGGGGAGTTGACGGCAGCGCAGGGGACAGCGACCTTGCGTGGCATTACAAATATATGATGAACGAATACCGTCTTTACAGCAGAATGAACGGCTTCATTTTCACCGAATTCCACGACGTTATCAACGAATTTAACGGCTACTACCGCATCGACAACACGGAAAAGGACTTTGGTCTTGAGGCGTACGTCCCCGAAATGACGGTAAAGGATCTTCACTCTCAAGACTTTTTGGCTGTAGACATCGAACCGATGAAAACGGTATCAGCAGGCGAAAAGGTGAGCGTTCCGCTGGTCGGCTCGTCCTTTACCGACGTCCGTCACGGCAAGGAGCTCACCGTCAGGTGGAAGCTGCGCTGTGTAAACGTCCTGACGGAAGATGATATCGAATCGGAAGGCGAGCTTAAAGCTCTTTGGAAGGGCTACGGCTCGTTCGGTGTCGGTGAGCTTGGGGTGATGATGCCCGAGCGTGATTGCATTGCCGTTTTGGAGCTTTATCTTTGCGAAGCTGACGGCGGCGTGATAATGAGAAACTTCGTTGTATTCGACGTAGAGGCTGATACGTCTGACGAATATCTTACCGTCGAGCCTGCACGGTTTGATGCCGAAGGCTTTGAGGTTTTCAAGGTCGTTCAGCAGGGCAACAAGGTGTTCGGCGGAAAGTCGGGATGCTTTGCATATACCCTTGACCTCAGCGACGTTCCCGATTATTCCGAAGGCGACGGCATTGAGATAGTCTTTGAAGCGTCCTCAAAAGAGCTTCTGACGAAGGATCTTCCCGAAACGGATAAAACGGAAGGCCCTCAAGGCTTCGACTGGATGCGTGGATATAGGGTCGACCGAGGCGCAAACAAGAATGCGTACTATATGACCACGAAGGACGCTCACAAATTCCCGACCCGCATTAAGGTCTCGGCAAACGGAGCCTGTGTCGGGGAATTCCTGCTTGAAAACGCTCCTGCCGACGCCAA
>CAYWXA010000091.1:0-4822 GCA_964462175.1 uncultured Oscillospiraceae bacterium | reverse complement strand
CGACTCTGTTTCAAGCACGAACAACATTATCAAGTCGGGTAATTTGGATGTGGAATTATACTGGACCGACAGTCTTGTAGGCGAAGTTGTTTGGAATGACGCTTCCGAGGGAGCTATTTTCGACTATCAGCTTTGGGAGCCCGGCTACACTCAGGTTAAGTATCTCAAGCTCGTTAACGACGGCAATCTTGCTTTCAAGTATCAGATCAACGTTATTCCCGACATTCTTAATGTTGAGGATATCTACGGCGTTGACCTTGCTGATGTGATTGATGTTTATACCGTTTATGCTGACGCAAACAATTACCCCACCAGTCTTAGTGATATGGTTAAAATGGGTACGCTTTCCGATCTTATGGCAGACAAACTCGATATAGAAGCTACTGATGACTACACCACACACGGCGGAAGAACCCCCTCTGCTGACACGGGCGTGTTGCTCCCTGTCGATTCCACCGGAGCTGCTCTTACGGGAACTATGCCCGACGGCACAGAGTATTACACAGGTTCTGTTGTTGTTTGCGTTGCACTTCATATGCAAGAAACTGCAGACAACAGATATCAGAATGTTTCCGTTGGCGAAGGGTTCAGTGTTCAGGTTCTCGCTTCTCAGTTTACATATGAAAACGACAGCTTCGGCAATACTTACGATGAGGGCACTCTCCTCGATGCAAACCAGGCAATCCCCATTGCAGAGGTAACTTATGCTTCTGAACTTGTTGGCGTTTCTACCGCAGGTTTGCCTTGGCTTAACAGTAGCCCTAATATGGTCTATGCCAATACCGGCGTAGTATTTGACACCGCTTATCACTTCGTAGCTCCTGTTAGCGACACTATTGTTGACGATTCTCCTTATGCCGATTACATCGCAGACTACGCAATCTGTTTTGATGCTGAAATTACCCCTGAGATGGAAATCGGTATCGCAGGCTACTATGATTTCTTTACAAGCTGGGTAGGCTTCTTGGCTAATGAAGAATTGCTTGGTGAAACAACTCTCGAAGCAAACACCTTCTACGATTTGCTTGCAATCTATGGGTTAGATTTTTCATACGATGACATCTGCACTTTGGTTCGCACTTTCACCTGCTCCGCTTGGGGCGGTGAAAAGGCTGAAGGCGTAACCCTTACAGTTGAGCTTCGCTTGTACGAAAAATTGGAAGACGGTCATAGAAATCCCGACAGTTACATCGTAATCGGCAGCTATGATTACACCTTCACCGGCGAATAATCACTCATCGAACTAATAAATACACGTTCGCCCAACCCCTCGCAGGTTGGGCAGCGATTAAAGGGCATCGGCGACGGTGCCCTTTAATGGCTTATATGACATTTTTTACATATAGGAGGGCAAAATATGAGCAAAAGAAAAAATGCACTGCTCCACAGCATTATTGCGTTGCTTTTGTGCTTCAGTATGCTTATCGGCACCACCTTCGCTTGGTTCACCGACAGCGTCACATCAAGCAGCAACCGCATTATGACAGGAAAATTGGACGTCGATCTGGAGTATTGGAACGGAAGCTCTTGGGCATCGGTCAGCGACAGCACCAAGCTGTTTAATTCCGATGCTCTCTGGGAACCCGGATATACCGAGGTCATATATCTTTGTGTCAAAAACAACGGCAATCTGGCGCTGAAATATAATTTGGGTGTCAACGTTTCTGCCGAAACCGGATCGATAAATACGTACGGCGAAAGCTTCTTCTTGTCCGAATACATCAGGTTCGGCGTAGTCGATCTGGGTGCAAGCGAAACCGCTCCTGCGCTCTACAGCTCACGCACCGATGCAAGAGCTGCGCTTACAGGCACCAAGCTGATCTCCGAGGGATATTCCGACGGCAGCAGTATTGAAGCAAGCGGAGCGCCTCATTACCTCGCATTGGTAGTATATATGCCCGAGGAAACAGGCAACGAAGCTAACTACGACTCGGATTACGAGCCTCCCGTGATAAATCTGGGCGTAAGCCTTTTGGCAACACAGATGTCTGCTGAGCTTGACAGCTTCGGCAAGAATTATGATGCAGGCGCTGATTTCCCCGAACAGTCTATCAATCTGTCGGTCACAATGCCGATCACAAATAAGGTTGCAACTGAAACAGATGAAGCTACGGGCATCGCCGTAACCAAGCTTGCAGAAGAAGTAACCGTTGAAAGCAAAAACAGCGGCATAACTGCGACTGTTCCCGAAGGCGTTGTACTTGAAGAAGGTACAACCGAGTTGACACTGAACGTCAAGGCGATTGACGAAGCAAACTCGCAGGCAAACATCAATCTTGAAAGCGGCGAGGTTAAGAACTCGCTCAATATTGATATTGATGGCGTTGCTGATAACAACACCACGCCTATTCATATAACCCTTGAGGGACTTATGGACAAGGGTCTCAACACCACCAGCGTTTCTATGTATCACGTTGAAAACGGCCAGACCGTTGCAATGACCTTGGTTAGCTCCCTCGCAGATCTGGATGCTCACAACGAGTTCTATTATGACCCCGCAACGGGCGACGTTACCGTTTGTGTTGCGACGTTCTCCGAATACGTCACGGTTACAGATAACTTTAACCTTTGGGAAGGCGCAATTGATACCTCTTGGTATAACACCACCGATACCGAATTCACACTGGAAACCGCTGACCAGTTGGCAGGCTTCGGTGCGATCGTTGACGGCGGATATACAAAGGCAGATGGTACTACTGTAACACTTGATGCGGACTCCTTCGCAGGCAAGACCGTTAAGCTTGGCGACAACATTGACCTCGGCGGTGGCGTTTCCTTCAACCCCATCGGTTGCGGATACGTTTCCGGCGTCAGCAACTCCAACGGTGTAACCGGCGCAGCCTTTATGGGTACGTTTGACGGCGGTATTTACGATGAAAATGGCGAAGTGACCGGTACCTACACCATCTATAACCTTTACCAGAACGGTTGGGAGTTGGGCTTGTCATATTGCAATCTGGGCGGCGGCTTGTTCGCTTCAGTTGCGAATGCAACCGTCCAAAACCTGACCATCAGCGGCGCAAACGTCGTTATGGAATGTGTTGAAATGGGCTTCGTTGCCGGTCTTGCACAGGGCGGCTGCACATTTAATAACATCAACATTTATAACTCCAAGATCGC
This sequence comes from uncultured Oscillospiraceae bacterium, assembly GCA_964462175.1. GTDB lineage: Bacteria > Bacillota > Clostridia > Oscillospirales > Ruminococcaceae > Faeciplasma. The sequence continues at coordinate 1,702 of CAYWXA010000091.1, read as the reverse complement.
CAACTATCAGCGTGCAACAGGCGCAGTAGTCGGTGAGGTAAGTGCATATAATGGCGGCGGCACTTGCACGTTCTCCAACATCAACATTGGCTCGGACGTTGTTGTCGGCTCACTTTGGGGCGACTTCGACTGCCCTGTCGGCGGCGTTGTCGGCGCAAGATGGGACGATGCGAACGTGACCAGCGTTGTAATGAACAACGTCAACGTTGCTTGCAGACTTGACGTTTATAACGACGTCACTTCGGCATATCAGTGGTATGCTTACCGCAGAGCGGGTATGCTTATCGGTAATACCGATATGGCTGACGGACACCAAGCGACTGCAAGCTTCCTTACTTGTACCAATGTTGCCGTTTATTACGGCAACTGGGTGAGCTATCACTACTGCGAGTTTACCAATCAGGATAATTCTTGGTGCAACGGATATCCTTGGGTAAGAGTTGAAGCAGGCGAAAACTGCTCGGCATACTCAAACCCCAGATACGGTCAGCCTGTTATCGGCGGCACAGCTATTCAAGACTCCGTCCACAACCACAGCGGCGACGATGAATGTATGGTTGAACTCACCTTCAACCAGCTTTACGGCGGCGGACAGGGGGTTTACGGCGTAGACAGCCATTCCGGTGTAGAGATCAAGAATTATGCTTACTCCATTCAGTACATCAACGACAATAAGGTTTTGGCTGAAACCTTTGTTGAGAATAATGACACTGCGTTTATAATAAGCAATGACCAGAATGCTACAGAAGCTGAAACCGTAGTTAAAGCTTGGGTTACAGATCAAGGCTATACTGTTGATTTTGGCGGATGGGTAAATGCAGGTTCTACCAAGGTTACCGCAATTGGTGCGGGCAACACAGAAAACGTCAAGCTGTTCCCCTACTTCAACAGCCCGTATACTGCAAGATTCGTAGACCAGAACGGTAACGTTCTTGCTTGGTGTCTATTCCACGACGAGAAGACCGACGAGCTTGAAACTACAAGAGCACTTGCTGAAAGTAAGTTGACGTTTGATGAAGGATTCGAGCTCGATCATTGGGAAATTCACATAACTGACGAGGACGGAAATGCAACAAGCAAAACTGAATATTCCGTGAACAATATTGTATCTGCGGGCACTGACGTTACTATCTACCCTGTATATAAGTTTAACGGCGACGTTAACCTGATTCCTATTGACAGCGACGGCGACGGCGACACCGACTGTTATCAGGTAGGCGGATATAGTGAATCTACAGGTGAAACCAAGCTTGTTGAGATTCCTGCCGAAGTTAACGGTGTCCCTGTAACCACTATTAACGCAAGTGCGTTCAATTCATACGATGACCTTACAGCTGTAAGAATTCCTGCTAGCGTAGAAACTATCGGCTCCGACGCATTCGCCAAAGTGCAATATAGCAATGATTGGGTACAAACCGAGGCAACTAGAAAGCGTCAGACGGTAACTCTTTACTATGAGGGCTCAAAAGCTGAATGGGATACGCTCATTTCAGCATCGTCCACCAGCTGGGACAACAGTCTCGGAGAAGGCTCAAGAGTATTCTTCCTCGATGCAAACGGCAAGGTTGACTTATCACTAGGATATTATGAATTGGCGAACGAAGGCAACATCTTAAGTCCCTCCTATGCTTGGAGATATCACAACCACGAATTCCCGTACGATTCCAGTGTACACACTTGTGATTACGAACACAACCAGAAC
>CAYWXA010000090.1:0-4841 GCA_964462175.1 uncultured Oscillospiraceae bacterium | reverse complement strand
CCTTCTTCCGCCACCGGCGGCGGTCGCAGGCGTTGCCCCTCAAGGGGAAGGCTATTGCGCTTTTAAACGTTCAAATGCTTTCTTGTTGAAATCACCGCGCCAAAGGAGCTTAAAACTACTCCGCAGGCAAGGTAAGCAAGGCCTGTTCTGAGTGCAATGGTTTCAAAGGGGATAAGTCCCGAAATGCCGAATATAGACCAAAGGTTGAAGTCGCTTGACATCATATTGTATATCTCGGTATACGCAAACCAGGTGAGCCCGAAAGCTATCGCACTTGAAAGCACGCCGATAACGAGTCCCTCAACGAAGAAGGGAATCTCGATGAACGCCTTGGTTGCGCCGACGTAGCGCATAATGTTGATCTCCCTGCGGCGGGCGTATACGCTGGTGCGGGTGGTGTTTGAAATGATCACGAAGCAAACGATAATCAACGCAAGCGTTACGGCAGAGAACAAAATGGTGCATACGTTTCTGATACTGGTCAAAAGGCTTGCAAAGTCGTTGGGCGCCTTGACCATTTCAACAAAATCGAAGCCGGAAATGACGGCAACCGTTTCGTCAAGCTCGCCGATGTCGCTGACTCTGACTTTATAAGAGTCAGGCAAAGGATTGGAGTCCATATATTTGAACAAAGCCTTCTCGTCCTCGGTCATATCTGCCTGCATCTCTTCCCAGGCCTCCTCCTTTGAATAGAAGGAGATTTCCGAAACGTTGTCCATTTTCTTGATGCTTTCACCCAAAAGGGTGATGTTATTGTCGGGTGTGCCGTCGTCAATGACGACGATAAGCTCGTTTTTAGATTCGATCGAGCCGATCATCTTCGTGATATTTGCCGAAACCAAAACGGAAATGCCGACCATCACCAACGAAACGGTGACGATGCACAAAGATGCAAAGGAATTAACACGGTTAAACCACAGGCTTTTAACGCCCTGACCGCAAAGATATTTAAAACTGTTAAGCCTCATCTGCGCCTCCTATTGCTTCGTCGAAGACGACAGAGCCCTTGTTGATGTTGATGATTCGTCCGCCGAAGTAACGGACGAGATCGTGCTGGTGTGTGACCATTAAAACGGTGGTGCCGCATTCGTTTATCGCTTTAAGCAGATCGACGATCTCATAGCTTCTTGCGGGGTCGACGTTGCCTGTCGGCTCGTCCGCAATAATAAGCTGAGGGTCGTTTACGAGTGCACGTGCGAGCGCAACACGCTGCTGCTCGCCGCCCGAAAGGTCGCTCGGGTATGACTTTGCCTTGCTGGTGAGTCCCACGAGGCTGATAACGTAAGGCACACGGGTGCGGATGTATTTTATCGGCGCATCAATAGCTCTGAGAGCGAATGCGATGTTGTCATATACGGTCAGGTTGGGAATGAGTCTGAAATCCTGAAAAACGACGCCGATGGTGCGTCTTAGCTGGGGCACCTTGCGGCTTTTGAGCTTGTTGAGGTTATATCCGTTGACGTATACCTCGCCCTCGGTGGCGGTAAGCTCTTTTAAAAGAAGCTTAATGAGGGTCGATTTACCTGCGCCGGAGGTTCCGACGACGAAGGCAAACTCACCGTCGTTGATCTTAAGGTTAACGTGGCTCAGGGCTTGCTGGCCGCTGTGGGGATATGTATAGGAAACGTTGCGAAGTTCAACCATTTTTATCTCCTTCTTAGAATGGCATGTATCGTTAAAAAAGAGCAAAACCGTTAAATTTTGCTCTTTTGAAGTTTATGTTATGTAATCAAGAGCAATCAGAACTTAGTGGGGTTAGAGGAAAGATACTTTTTGACCATGAGGGCGATTTTAAAGATGATTGCGTGGTCGAACTCTCTAAGGTCAAGGCCGGTAAGCTTCTTGATTTTCTCGAGTCGGTACACAAGAGTATTTCTGTGGACGAAGAGCTTTCTTGACGTTTCCGAAACGTTTAAGTTGTTTTCAAAGAACTTCTGAATTGTGAACAGGGTCTCCTGATCGAGCGATTCGATTGAGCCCTTCTTGAAAACTTCACGCAGGAAAGCTTCGCACAGAGTGGTGGGCAAGTGGTAGATAAGTCTTGCAATACCTAAGTTTTCATAGCTGATGATCGTTTTTTCGGTGTCAAATACCTTGCTTACTTCAAGAGCGATCTGAGCCTCCTTGAAGGATACGGCAAGTGCGCGGATATTGTCAACGACGGTACCGATACCGATGTTGACCTTGGTGTAAAATTCGCTTGAAAGGGTGTCGGAAATGGAATATGCCAGCTTTTCAAGGTCGTGCATCTCAATGTTTGATCTTACTTCCTTGATAAGAACGATATCCGACTCGGTGATGTTAAATACGAAGTCCTTGTTCTTGTCGGGGAAGAGGTTCTGGATAACTTCAAATGCAGAGACCTCGTTAGAGGAGATGATCCTGATCAAGAATACGACACGGCTGACGTCCGAGTTGAAGTGAAGCTCTCTGGCTTTGATCTGGATATCTCCCGGCAAAACGTTATCGAGTACGACGTTTTTAATGAAGTTGTTTCTGTCATATTTTTCGTCGTAGAACTGCTGAAGGCTTGATAATGTCACGCCGATCATATCCGCATATTTACGGGCGGCTTCGTCGGTTCCTTCGACGAATACAAGGTATTCGGGCTTGGATTTCGAGCCGATGGGCTTCAAAGCATAACCGTCGCGTACAAAGCGTTCAAAGGAATCAACGCCGTCAAAGGAAATGCTGTCAAGTCTGGTGCCGAGTCTTGAAAGGTCGCTGCAGGCAACTATCTGAGAATTTTCGTCGATAACACCGCACATACAACCGATGGTCTCACTCATCTGATGAACTATACCTTGGAATAATCTGTTTGACATTTTTTACTCCCGCTTTCGCAAATTTTGACACAATATAATGTTTATCGGCGGTCATTTTGACCGAATGAGAATACTACACAAAAAGAGTGCACCTCATTTATACAAATTGTAGCACATTTTATAGCGGAAAGTGTTAAGAAATTGTAAACAAGTCAAAACATTTATGGGTTTTTTATACACAATTACTAAGCGTTCTAAAAATCAAGCTGAAAAAATCGAATTTTTTCGTCATTATACGCAAAATAAGCGGCCACACCCATAGGCATGACCGCTATATTTTGTATTCGTAGTTAAAAAGCCTTAAATTAAGCTTCTTCAACGAAGTCGCCTTCGATAAGAGCAACGAGGTCGCTTACTGCAGCAACTTCGTCAGCGCCGTCAGCAATGATTCTGATGGACGTGCCGCCGATGATGCCCAAGGAAAGAACGCCCAAGAGGGACTTGCCGTTTACACGTCTTTCTTCCTTTTCAACCCAGATGCTGGACTTGAATTCGTTAGCCTTCTGGATGAAGAAGGTAGCGGGACGAGCGTGCAAACCAACCTGATTCTTAACAACTACATCTTTTACGAACATATTAAATACTCTCCATTTCATTCAATAAGGCATAACGCCCAACTTAACTGTTAACAGTATAACGAGTTCCCGCCGCAAAGTCAACGGATAAAATCGCTAAAACACCGCTTTTCGGGCAAAATTCTACTTTATACCGACAAGCTACCCAAATGTAATTAACAAACTTGTGCAAAATCACAATGGAATTTGCGCCTATTTTTTCAGAAATTCGGGAAGGTCCTCATATCTTGCTTTTATCGCAGACAGTATCGACTTGTCAATATCGTCAAGCTCCCGCTTTTCGAGCAGCTCGGGGCGCTTTAAATACGTTTCCTCGAGAGATTTTTCCCTTCTCCATTTCATTATATTCGCATGGTGGCCGGAAAGTAATATTTCGGGAACACGCTCCCCCTCCCAGACCTCCGGTCGGGTATATTGGGGATATTCCAAAAGTCCGTTATAGTGGCTTTCGTCCTCATAGCAGTCGGGTTGGGAAAGGGTACCGTCAAGCATACGCACGACAGAATCGACCAAGACCATTGCAGGCAGCTCGCCACCTGTCAAAACGTAATCTCCGATGGATATCTCTTCATCGACTATTTTATCCAAAACCCGCTGATCTACTCCCTCGTAGTGTCCGCAGAGGATGAAAATGTCGCTCATTTCGCTCAGCTCTCTTGCACGCTGTTGGGTCAGCGTTTTTCCCTTTGGGGACATATAGATGACGTGGGGCATACGAGAGCCTGCAACGTCAAGATAACAGCGGTAGATCGGCTCCGCCATCAAAAGCATTCCCTGTCGCTCGCTGTAAGGGGTGTCGTCGACACGGTGGTGCTTATCAAACGCCCAGTCACGGATCTGGTGGCAATTAAGCTCGAACGTGCCTTTGGCTCTTGCCCTGCCGACGATGCTGGTCGATAAGTAGCTCTCGCAGACGTCGGGGAAAAGGGTCGCAATGTCAATCCTCATCGAAAAGTCCCTCCATGGGGTAGATGATCATTTTTCCGTCCTCGATATCCGTCTTGAGAACGACCGAGGGAATTGCGGGGATATAGTACGCCTTGTCGCCGTTTTTGATTTCATAAACGTCGTTGGCGCCGCCCGCAGAGCTGACGTCGGTCAGCTTGCCGTAGCACTTGCCCGCTTCGTCATATACCTCAAGACCCAAAAGGTCAGCGACGAAATACGTGCCCTCGGGCAACTCCGCATCATCACGGTCCATATAAAGCACCTTGTTGCGAAGCTCCTGCGCCTGCTCGATGGTGTCGATGCCCTTGATCTTTGCAATTACCATATTTCCGTGGGGACGGGCAGAGATCTTATATGCCTTTGAGCCGTCCTTATTATATAACGTGTCAAATTCGCACAGAACTTCAGGGGAGTCGCACCAAGGCTGGATCTTGACCTCGCCCTTGATTCCGTGGGTGGTGACGATTTTTCCGATTTCGAGATATTTTTGCAT
>CAYWXA010000089.1:0-4979 GCA_964462175.1 uncultured Oscillospiraceae bacterium | reverse complement strand
GATGTCAGTTTTATTTTTGTCGCAAAGATAATCAGGGATGCCGCTTGTTTGTGAATGTTGCTGATATTGACAGGCGCTTTTTAGGATATATTCAACATTGCGGGAACGCCTGCCGTGTGCTATTATATAAATATGAATGTATTGCTTTACGCTTACCGCATTTAAACTATTTACAAAGGAGAATAAATTTATGGCTCAAACTATCAAGCTTAATACCGATCTCTTGACGGAGCTTCGAAAAATGAACCCCAGACTGGTATCTTATAACGTTGAGATGACCGAAGTTACGGGCGGCACCTTCTGGAAGGCATACACCGAAGCGCAGGTTGACGGCGACGAAGAATTCCCCGTGATCAAGGACTGGAGCGATATGGGTAATCTACAGCAGTGGTATGACCCCATCGACACCAAAAACCCCCGTCTTATCAAGCTTGCAAAAGAGCTCGGAAGTGCTTGGATCCGTGTTTCGGGAACCTGGGCAAACAAGACCTATTATGACTTCGACGGACATTGCAACGGTGTCGTTCCCGAAGGCTTCCAGAATCTTTTGACCAAAGACCAGTGGCTCAGCCTTTTGGATTTTGTCAAGGCGGTTGACGGCAAGCTTTTGGTTTCAATTGCAAACTGCCCCGGTATTCACTCGGCAGACGAGCCGATGCCTTTTGAGCAGGCAGAGCTTTTGTTCAGGACCTCAAAGGAATACGGCGTTCCGATCTCTGCGGCTGAATTCACAAACGAGCCTAACCTCATTGCTCTCAGCGGTCTTCCCAAGGGATACACCGCCGCTGACCACGCAAGAGACCACGATCTCTTCGGCGCATGGCTCAAAGAAAACTATCCCGAATGCCTATTTGTCGGTCCTTGCACTTGCGGCGATATTGATATGTTCGGTATCGGCAACGACGGCGCAGGCGGCGGAATGGCTGCAGGTTTTGAAATCATCACAACGGAACAGCTCTTGGGCGATTATAAGGTTCCCATGGACGTATTCAGTTATCATTACTATAACGGCGTTTCCGAGCGAGGTGCCGCAATGGGCGGACATTGGCCCGCAGAAGCCGCACTCACCGAGCAGTATCTCGGCGTAGCCGCTTCTTGCGCTAATCAGTATACCGCTCGCAGAGACAGATACGTTCCCGGCGGAGAAATATGGGTGACCGAATCGGGCGATGCAGGCTGCGGCGGCAACACCTGGGCATCTACTTATATGGACGTTCCCAGAACCCTCAACGAGTTGGGACAGTTCTCAACAATCACCAACGGCGTTATCTTCCACAATACCCTTGCTTCTTCCGACTACGGCTTCTTGAAGCACGGCACTTTCCTGCCCAGACCTAACTATTTCGCAGTTCTTTTGTGGAACAGACTTATGGGTCAGACCGTTTATGCAACAGGCGAAGAGATCAGAGAGGGCGCTCACGTTTACTGCCACTCACGCAAGGACGGCAAGGACGGCTACGTTTACCTTGTAATTAACAACTCGAACGAAGTTACCACGGTTGAGCTTCCCAAGGAAGCCCAAGTATATGCTTTGACAGGCAACGGCAAGATGCGTTCACGCACGATGCTTCTCAACGGCAAAGAGCTTGTTTTGGGCGAAAACGACACACTCCCCTGCCTCTGCGGCAAGACTGCCAACGCAGGCACACTTGAGGTCGCTCCCGGAGGATGCACGTTTATCGTTCTTTAATCGTCAGCAGACTTGAGAAAGCCGCCGCTTATATGCGGTGGCTTTTTGCATATATCGAAGCTATGCAAAAAACGATAACCGTCTCAACGATTGCTGATTATTGTGTACAGCGTTTGCAAAAGAGCACCTCGGAAATTTAAGAGCACGACATATACAAAAACACCTGCAGCAAATGCAAAATGCCGCAGGTGTCGTTTTTTATCCTATCTGCGTTATAACGAGGTGCGCCGATACCGAACGGGTTCCGCCTGCAAGCGGCGTAACGGTAAGAGCTGCGGCGTTTCCCGCTGGATTTCTCACCGTCAGAACCGAGTTTGTCGCCGTGGTGGTCACGAGCGCCATTCCCACGATCTGAGAAGTTCCCGTGGCACGGCCTGCAACGGTATAAGCCAAGTCCTGACCGTTCAACGTCAAAAGCAGTTGCCCTGCCTCGTTAACGCTGACCTGAAATAGTATCTGATAAGTTCCGACGGGTCCGAGATTGAAGGAAGATGCGCCCAGACGTGTGATATTCGTGTTGGCGACAGGGCCGTCCTGCGGAAAACTGACGTCGGTGCCCGGAGCGACCGTTGCGGCGTTGTCGGGCGGCATCAAAGCATAAAAATCCGCATAACTCAGCACGCCTCCCGCAATGCCCTGAGGTCCCTGCGGGCCTGTGTCACCTGCAGGGCCTTGCGGACCCGTGGGACCGACGGGACCTTGAGGGCCGGCAGGACCGACTGCTCCCTGAGGACCTGCAGGGCCAATATCTCCCTGCGGGCCGACGGGACCTACAGCGCCTTGAGGGCCTGCAGGACCTTGCGAACCTATGGGTCCGGTGGCACCCGTAGGGCCTTGCGGACCGATAGGACCCTGCGGACCGATAGGACCAATGGGTCCCTGAGGACCCGGCGGACAGAACGTACACGGATTTTTGAAGTTATTTCCATTGCAGAACGGCATATGAGTGTTGCAGGCGTTGCAACGACAGCCTGCGGAATTTTGCATATATGGGCTTTGTCTGTTCACTGAAATTTCTCCTTTGCAAATTTGGCAATGCGCCATTAACACTATATGACGGATCTCACGACGGAGATACTCCGAAAGAAATTCCGCAGCAATGCTTTAAAAAAGCGAAAGGCTGTCTCACCGAGAAAGGTGAAACAGCCCGTTAATTACATTATTTCAGCTCAGCGTTCTGCAGTTTCCGTTATGATACGACCGCTGCCGTTTCGGTTGGAGTAATCCAACAACATTTCGGGGTACTTCGTCAGCAAGGGAGAGTTGGTTCCGTCAACGTTCCCGCCCTCGAAGGCTTGGACATAATTCGCCAGAACCATATAGTCTTCCATAACGTAGTCCAGAACGTTTACAGCGCCGTTGAACATATTGAAGCCGTCGCCCAAGTCACGCAAGGTGTAGTTGTAGCCTGCCAGATTATAGGTGGCATTCAGATCCAACGCTTCGTACGTCTGAGTCTCTTTGTTATAGACCTGCACATCGTGGACACGGTAGCCGTCGGTGGGCGCACCGCTCCAGACGCCCTTGTCATCCGTCTGAACAGAAGCGGGCCATTCGGTGTCGATCTTATAGGTGATGCCGGAAACCTGCAGGAAGCCGCCGTACTCTTCGCCTGTACCGGCAGATTGAGCGCCCCATTCCAGAGCATCCAGCAGCTGCTGACCTGTGACGGTCTGCAGGCAGGCAACGTTGCCAAAGGTGTGGATCGACTTGGCAGTCAGATAACTCAGCTCACCGGTGATCGCTTTGTTGCGGACACCGCCGCCGTTCATAATCGCCACGTCAACGTCCAGACCCATATCATCAAACAGGAAGTACAGGGCATCGGCAGCAAAATCGCCTGTATTGGTCTCCTGAGAGCGGACAAGGCGGTTTCCGTCAGAATCATAGTTATCGAAAGTCACGGCAGTATAGCCGATCACCTGCCCCAGTTGGGTGCTGATCTTCTCGATCCATTCATTCTGAATAGAGGCAACATCCGCATCAGAGCACCACGCCGTACCCAGTTCGAAGTCAGAAACAAACTCATAGCCAACGACTTCCGTCTCTTCCTCGCCGTCTTCATTCAGAACAGCCTCACCGTTTTCATCCTTGACGGTTTCCAGAATTTCTTCGTAACCGATAAGGTCGGTGGTGATCGCACCGGTCTCACCGTCAATGAACATCATACCAATGGCGCCGAAGTATTCGCCTGTCTGGGTCAGCAGAACGGAATTGCCGTCCTTATCAGCGACGTTCTTACCCTCCACGGTGGAGTGGGAGTGACCGTCGATGAAAGCGCTCAGACCGGAGACGTTGGCAATTGTCTCCTCGGAAGTCCAGGGTCGGGAAGCGGGATCGTCGCCCAGATGACCCAGCGCAATGACGACGTCAGCGTCCAAAGCGTCGATGGCAGCCTGTACGTCAGCATACAAGGCAGTACCGTCCTCGCCGCCGGAAATGCCGTAGATATAGTTTCCGTTCCCGTCCTGGAAGTAGGCGGGAGTGGATTTGGTGAAGGATTCGGGAGTGGTGATACCCACGAAGGCAATCTTCAGTCCGCCGATATCGAAGGTATAAGAGCCATCCAAAACGCTTTCGCCCTTGACACCGTTTTCTTCATGGTAAAAGTTACAGGAAACGTAGGGAAAATCAGCCCATTCGATGGCGTTCATACAGCCATCCATGCCATAGTCAAACTCATGGTTGCCCAAAGTTGCCAAGTCGTAGCCGGCGGCATTCATCAGTTTGACGATGGTCTCGCCCTTATCCATAGAGCCGTAAGCAGTGCCCTGAATTGCATCGCCGACATCCACCAGCAGGACGTTGCCGTACTGTTCTTCCAGCGCAGCCTTCAGACCTGCAATGACATCGTAGCTCAACACCCCGTCAATGTAAGTGTGGACGTCGTTGGTGTAGAGGATGACAACGTCTTCCTTCGCTACCGCAACTTCAATTCCATCAGGGGTTTCGGCAGGGACGGTGGTTGCTGCCTGCTGTGCTGCGCCGCAGCCCATTAAGGAAACGCACATCGCCAGTGCCAGAATAATAGATAACAGTTTGCGCATAGTTTCTTCTCCTTGTTGTTGATATCTGTATTATACTATATTTTCACAAAAAAAGATAGACGATAATTACCGGCTTTTTAACATATTCACACGCACCTAAATCATGATGCCGAATCCGTGCAGGTGCTGATTTTATGCCCCCGCGCTATTTCGCAAAAAACACGAACGTTTACCGAGTACATCATACCACATCCCGGCTGAATGTCAAGCGTGCAGACACACCATCGGCGTTTTGCACTTTT
>CAYWXA010000088.1:0-5017 GCA_964462175.1 uncultured Oscillospiraceae bacterium | reverse complement strand
ACTAATCCCTGACTTTCTTTTCCTATAATGCTTGAAGCCTCCCTGCCTCGCTGCGGGGAGGCTTCTTTTGCGCCCTCTCCGTCACGCTTTTAAACTTCAATGCAATCGACCTCTCCCGCAGTGAGAGGCTTATCACATCGGGCAAAAAAATCCCCCGCTCTTTCGAACGGGGGTGTTTTAACGTTTAGTCTTCTTCAACCTTGAACTTGGTGATTACGTCATCAACAAGCATTGCGGGAAGCTGATCATAGCGGAGCTTTGTGAGCGTGAATTCGCCTCTGCCTCTTGTCATCTGGCGAACGAGCATTGCGAAGTCGTGAACCTCGCTCTCGGGAACTTCTGCTTCAATGGTGGTGTTGCCCTTCTTAGCCGCAGGAGCCATGCCCAAAACTCGTCCTCTTCTCTTGTTGAGCTCGCCCATCATATCGCCGGTGTTTTCATCCGGAACGGTTACCGAGAGCATATCAATAGGCTCCAAAAGAATGGGGTTAGCAAGCTTCATACCTTCCTTGAAGGCGATGGACGCTGCCATCTTGAAGGACATTTCGGAAGAGTCAACGTCGTGGTAAGAGCCGTCAACGAGGGTCGCCTTAACGCCGACAACGGGGAATCCAGCAAGAACGCCCTTCTTCATGCAATCCTGCAAGCCCTTTTCAACTGCAGGGAAGAAGTTACGGGGAACTGCGCCGCCGAATACGTTCTCTTCAAATACGAGGCCGTCGCTGTCGCAAGGCTCGAACTCGATCCAAACGTCACCGTACTGGCCGTGGCCGCCCGACTGTTTCTTATGCTTACCCTGAACCTTGACCTTCTTGCGGATGGTTTCCTTATAGGATACCTTGGGAACGGAGGTGTTGACCTGAACGCCGAAGCCGCTCTTGAGCTTGGAAAGGGTGGATTCAATGTGCTGTTCGCCCAAACCGGAGAGAATCAGCTCATACGTAACGTCATCCTGCTTGTAAGAGAGGGAGAGGTCTTCTTCGAGCAATCTCTGCATTGCAGTACCGATCTTCGATTCGTCGCCCTGGCTCTTTGCTCTTACAGCCAAAGAATAGCAAGGATTGGGGAACGTGAGCTTATCAAACGAAATTACTCTTGAAGCGTCGCAGATGGTGTCGTTGGTGTTAACGCTCATCTTTGTTGCAACAACGATGTCGCCTGCATTTGCATACTGAACTTCTTCCTGCTTCTTGCCGACCAAAGCCAAAAGCTTGCCGACCTTTTCGTTTGCGCCTGTGGTTGCATTTACAACCTGCTTGCCCGATTCGAGCTTACCGCTCATAACCTTCATATAAGACATCTTACCAACGAAGGGGTCAGCAACGGTCTTGAATACGAATGCGGACATGGGAGCATCCTGCTCATAGCAGATCCAGCTCTTTTCGCCGTTTGCATCGTGTGCAACGACTGCGCCTGTTTCGCTGGGGTTGGGAATGAGCTTGGTAATGAGATCCAAAAGGATATCAGCGCCTTCCAAAGTAGAGGAGGAAATGCAAGCAACGGGGGTGATAAGTCCGTTTGCAACGCCGTTATGTACGCCGTCAATGAGTTCTTCTCTGGTGAACTTTTCGCCTTCGAGGAACTTCATCATCAAATCTTCATCGGTTTCTGCAACTGCTTCAGCGATAGCTTCAAGCCAGCCGTCTATACGGTAGGTAGGCTCCGGCTCGCCTGCGTCGATTCTCTCGCCCTTGGGGCCGTATTTATAGTTCTTCTGATCGAGAATATCATAATAAGAAATGATCTTGTTGTCCTTAATAAGCGGAACTACCAAAGGACAAACGGTGGAACCGAATTCAGTCTTGAGGTTTGTCAAAACATTTGAGAAGTTTGCGTTTTCATCATCGATCTTGGTGACAACGAACATCTTGGGGGTCTTGTGATCGTGAGCGCAGTCATAAGCCTTCTTGGTGCCAACGTGGATACCCGACTTAGCGGATACGGTGATAAGTACACAGTCTGCAGCGTGAACGCCTTCGATCATACCGGAAGCATAGTCGAACAGACCGGGTGTATCAAGAATATTGACCTTGTAGCCGTCTCTCTCGTAGTAAGAAAGAGAGGTATAAATAGAACACTTCTTGGCGATCTCGATGGGAGTATAGTCGGAAACGGTGTTTCCGTCCTGAGCCTTTCCAAGTCTGTCGGTTACGCCTGCTTTATAAAGCAAGGCTTCGCAGAGCGCAGACTTACCTGATGCGGAATGTCCGGCAAGGGCTATGTTTTTGATATGTGCGCAATCATAATTTTTCAAGTTAATCTCTCCTATCGGGTACTTTTGCGTTAGACTTATTGCACAATAAAAGCCAACGTTACCTTTTAATTATAATACATTTTGCCCCAAATAGCAATACCAAAAAAGTATACGCTTTATTGTGCAAAACGTATAAGGATATTGCGATTCGGGGCGTAAATCAACCGAAAAGAGAGATAAAACGCAGAAAAAATGACGTTTTTGTCCGTTTATACCACAAGTGTGCTCTTGTCCATAATGAGTAGAATCAAAATGTCCTCCTCATCCCCCGTTGCCGTATTGATATATACCAACACGTCCAAGCCGTCGTCGGTCTTGCATCTGAACTCCCAGCAAAGGGTCTCATCGACATTGTCGGTGGGTATAAGTGCAAGCCGGCTTGAAACAACGCTGAGGTTAGGCGAAAGCTTTGATTGCGCTTCGGTTTTTGATACTATGGGCTCATCTAAGTTGCGCTCATAATGATTGACCAAAAAGCCTCTGGCATCAAAGCCGAGGATCTCGCCGTTGTCGAGCGCCACGCTCACCTTTATCAGATCGGTATAGCAAACGACATCGTCCTGCATATACGCAAAATTTACCGTTAAAACGTTGTTATAGCTCTCGTAATAGGTTTTTACCATAGAGGGTATGTTAAGCGTATCCAGATACAATTCTGCGCGTCTGAGAGCCTCTGCGGTGTCAATGTCTTCGTTCGTGACGTTTCTTGACTTGAGCATATAGCTTAAATATCCCCCGAGCTTGGTGACGGACACGGTCACACCGTCCGCTTTGAAACGGTATGAGGGCATCTTGCCTTCCTCGGAGCTTTCGGCGTCCTCAAGCTGCCAATCCTCAAGACCCGCGGCCTTTGCAGCCTTTTTGACCGCCTCCTCACGGGAAAAGCCGATGGCATCGGCGGTCATCTTCGGGGTCTTTTCAAGGATATGGTCGGAATATGGGCCGTCATAGATGAGCTTGGGCATATCTTCAAAATTGTCCTCGATTCCGCTGATGCCGTCCATAACGAAGGAGCCGTCCTCCAAGTCGGCAAAAAGCTCGCTTAGGCGCTTGCCCTTTGAATATAACTGCGACTCCAGCTCATAAAGCTTGTCCCGAAGGTTTTTGGCGTATTCGCAGAGCTTGGAAAGGGTCAGATAGTCTTCATACGTCAGCTCATCATTAGCCGATCTTTCCGCAAGATATGCGGCGTAGTTGCCGATCTGCGAGAAAAATTTTTCGGTGTTGGAAAGCTCCACCTGCGAAAGAGGGAGACCGAGCAGGGCGTTTTTGGCATTTGCCGCCTGCGTTTGCAGTTCACCCGAAAGCTTTGTCAGCATCGTTTCCGATGCGGAGCATTTGGATTTTGTCAGTGCGGAATATATTTCGTCGGCGCCTTGACATAACTCCTCCACAGAGCGAAGATACGTGGCCTCTATGGCGTTTGAAGCGATATCAAGACGTTTCATATATACGATATTTGCGGCCGCCAGAACGCCCGTGATTGCAAGTGAGAAGCAAAGTATTCTTATTAGCGTTCGCCGTGAAAATCTCATTTTCATATTGCTGCTCCTTTTTCTTTTTCCGTTATCTTTTCACACTTGCAGGCAAATAATCATTGTCAGAGTTGCCGAAAAATTTTTCCATAATATTTGATATTTTGTTGTCAAAATATTTGCATTTTTATTCCGAATGGTTTATAATGTATGTGTATGCTATTCATAGCGACTAATTTACAATACGGAGGTCAAATCAATGCTTGTATCAGCAAAAGAAATGCTTAACAAAGCAAGACAGGGACACTACGCAGTAGGACAGTTCAACATCAACAATTTGGAATGGACAAAGTGCATTCTTCAGACCGCTCAGGAGCTCAAGGCTCCCGTCATTCTCGGCGTTTCCGAGGGCGCAGGAAAGTATATGTGCGGTTACACCACCATCGTTGGCATGGTTGAAGGTATGATCAAGGAACTCGGCATCACCGTTCCCGTTGCTTTGCACCTCGACCACGGAACGTTTGAAGGCGCAAAGGCTTGCATCAACGCAGGTTTCAGCTCCATCATGTTCGACGGTTCACACTACCCCATCGAAGAAAACATTAAGCTCACCACCGCTTTGGTCAACACCTGCGACGTTTTGGGAATCTCCCTTGAAGCAGAAGTCGGCGCTATCGGCGGCGAAGAAGACGGCGTTGTTGGCGCAGGCGAATGTGCAGACCCCAAGGAATGCAAGATGATCGCTGATCTGGGCGTTACAATGCTCGCTGCAGGTATCGGCAACATCCACGGCAAGTACCCCGAAAACTGGGCAGGACTTTCCTTTGAAACCTTGGAAGCAATCAACAAGGAAGTTGGCGAAATGCCCCTCGTTCTTCACGGCGGAACAGGTATCCCCGAGGATATGATCAAGAAGGCAATTTCTTTGGGCGTTGCTAAGATCAACGTTAACACCGAATGCCAGCTCGCATTCCAGGCTGCTGTAAGACAGTACATTGAAGAAGGCAAGGATCTCGTCGGCAAGGGCTTCGACCCCAGAAAGATCTTGGCTCCCGGCTGCGAAGCAATCAAGGCAACCGTTAGAGAGAAGATGGAGATCTTCGGCTGCATCGGCAAGGCTGAGTAATTTTCGCTATTTTGCAAAGAAAAATCCCACTCGTATGAGTGGGATTTTTGTTTTGCCCGTCTTGCGGGGGACGTTTTGAGGTCAAGGGTTTGCAGGGCCCGCCGCACTTCCGTGCGGCGGGCTGGGGCGGCAGCCCACCCGTGGCGGCGGAAGCCGCCACGG
>CAYWXA010000087.1:0-5040 GCA_964462175.1 uncultured Oscillospiraceae bacterium | reverse complement strand
AGCGGAGGGGCGTCTGCGAAGCGTGCCCCGAAGGGGGCGTGCAAGCAGGTGCCCCGGAGCGGGGGGCTACTTGCCTACCGCAGAGAGCCTTCCGTTATCATAGACGTATCCCACGAAATCAACGACCTCGCCCGTATCGGCACGTCTTACGGTTATTGACAGATCGCAGTAGCGGTCGCCAAATTTGACCATTCCGCTTGTGACGTTATAGGTCAGGTTGTCGCCCAAGCCCTGAACGAACAAAGACGCCGTATAATTATCTGTAAAATACGTGCAGTTGCGGCGCACGTTGATCTCAACGTCGAAGTCATCGCCGTAAAGAAGCGTCAGTTTATCAATTAAGCTCGAATGGCTGTTAAGGTTGTCGATCTTGAACTGCAGGTATTCCTCATAATCAGCCTGCCAGCTTGCGTTTTGCGAGTAATCATCCATATAATAATGCTCGGTGATGTATTCTCCCAGCCACGAAGTAACCTTGCAGGCACCCGTGAAATTGAGATGATTTCTGTCGGAGTAGATATCGGTCGAAAAGTCGATGATATCTAAATTGAGCATATTTACATAATTTGCTCTTATGTAATCGTCAACAACGGCATCAATTGAGTTAGCGGCTCTCTGACAGCTTGAGCTTGCAGGGAAAGGCAGATATACGCACAAGACCTTGATTTGATTTTCGTCGCAGTAATCGAGAAAATCTATGAAATAGTCGTAGCATACGCTGTCAAGCTCCCGAGTCTCGTCTTCACCGATGGAAGTATATCCGACTCCGTCGCTGTGGCCGACGAGCATTTGAGCGCCCTTTTCAGGCGAATACTCAACGAAGATATCGTCACGGGTCAGCTCATTCCAACGGTTGTGATACATCATAAAATTAAAGACGAAATCGGTGTTGTTTTCATAATCGTCAAAGATGTCGTATGCGGCTTGAATCTTGTTCAACGACAGGGGTATGGCGTCAAACTGGACGTGCTGCTGTTCGATTCGGTCGGGGCGGTATTTTCCGTTGCCGTAGCCGTCGTAGTTTTCATATTCCATAAGCCCGAACATATCCAGAACGATAAGCTTCGGCTCGGTATATTTGAGGACGTCTTTTAAGATATAAAAGCTTTCGGCGGGGGTGCAGTTGGAATACCCCCAGTTATATGAGGAAATTCCGTATTCGCTCCAAAGCTCCATCGGGAGAATGCTGTTATAAGCGTGGCTGGTGCCCATGAAGATGACGTCGAAGTTGGTGTCCGCTTCAAAGAAGTCGTTATATTTGATTCTTGCGTCCTTATACTCAACCAGGCGCATACAGCCGTAAAGGGCAAGACAGAGCATCACGGCAAAAAACACGAAGCCGAGGAGGTTTTTGAGTTTAGATTTCATATTTGTCCCCTCCCCTTAGAACTGGAAGTAAATGAAGTTTGCTTTATCATAGCCCGAACCCCAGATTCCGAAGGTGAGGATCGCACAGATGGCAAATATCATTACGGCTATGCGGATGAAATAGTTTTGCTTGATGAGCACCTCGCTGAGCTTGACCTTGCAATGCTTGAAAACGTCTGCGATAAACAATATAAGAAGGCAAACGAGCATTAAAATGAAGTTCTTTTGGTCAAGACCGCAGCGATACAGAGCGCCGTCCTTTAGCATATGGAAGCTGTCAAGGTTGAACAGGCTCTTTAAAATTCCCGAAAGACTTTCAAGATCGCCCGCACGGAAGAATATCCAGGTGAAATCGACGAGAATGAAGGTGATGAACATTCTTACCCAACGAATGAGCACGAAATTCCGGTTGATCTTGAGCCTCGAGCAGATCTTGTTTTTGATCGGATCCAAAATTTCTCCGATTATCTGATAGATGCCGTTTAAGCCTCCCCAGATAACGAAGGAAAGGCTGGCGCCGTGCCAAAGTCCGCTGACGAGGAAAACGATGAGCTTGTTCAAATACTTGCGGAATTTGCCCTTGCGGCTTCCGCCGAGAGGGATATAGAGATAATCTTTGAACCAAGAGGTCAGCGAGATATGCCATTTGCGCCAGAATTCGGCGACGGAAACGCTCAAATAAGGCGAATCGAAGTTTTCCATAAGCTCGATGCCGAGGATCTTTGAAGCGCCGACGGCGATAGTGGAATATCCGTAGAAGTCGCAGTAGATCTGGAAGGCGAACAAGACCGTCGCAATGATTATGTACCAGCCGCCGAACTTTTCATAGTCGCCGTAAACGGTATCGACGAAGATTGCAATGCGGTCGGCAAGAACGATCTTGAGGAAGAAGCCATACAGCATCAAAACGAAGCCGTGGCGTGCTCGGTCGTAGGAAAAAGGCTTGCGCTCCTTGAGCTGTCCCAAAAGGTTGCCCGAACGCTCGATAGGCCCTGCAACGAGCTGTGGAAAGAAGGAAACGAACAGAGCGTAGCGCAAAAAATTCTTTTCCGCTTCGACGTCGCCCCTATAAACGTCAAGAGTATAGCTGAGCGCCTGGAAGGTATAAAACGAGATACCGACGGGGAGCAAGACATCCACGGAGGGAATCTTTAAGCGGATGTTGACAAGGTCAAACAGCGACGTAAGCGTGTCGATCGCAAAGTTGGCGTATTTGAAATAGAACAAAACAGCCAGATTTAAAAGCAGCGTCAGCGCAACGAACAGCTTCATAAGTCCGGTCTTCTTTTTGTCATTCCAAGACTTGGATCTCGCCCACGAAATGAGCATACTTCCTGCGTACGTAACTGCGGTTGAAAAGAGCATTAAGAGCGCATACTTTGCGTTCCAGCACATATAGAAATAATAGCTGGCGACAAGCAACCACAGATAGCTTATCTTCTTCGGCAAGACGTAATAGATCAGCAAAACTATCGGGAAGAAGATGAGAAAATCAATTGAATTAAACAGCATTATAATGTTCCTCCGAAATTGGCAAACGTGCCATAATATGATTATAACACGAACGTAATATGCGAAACAAGAAAAAATTGTTAACCTTTGAAAAAAGTCACAATTTGCAGTATATTCGTTTAAATCGTCGAAATGTTGCACGTATACCGAGCTTTACAGGAGTGAAAAAGTCGCATTTTGCAACTGATCGGGTTTGAGCGGAACGGGGCGGCAGCCCGTCGCAGCTGCGCTGCGACCGAGCGGGCGAAGCCCGCGAAGCTCGCACGAAGTGCGAGCGGCTGCCGCATAGCGGCGGAACTTACAGCCGAGTCGGATGCGAGGCTGTTGGTTCCGCTTCCACGGCGCCCGACTGTGGATTATATAAGATTTTAAGCAAGAATCGCTTTTTGACATAAATATATTGCAATTTTTCATATAAAAGTCGCATTTTCCTATTGAAAAAGCATCCTGCACGACTTATACTTATATTACTATAATTTTAAGATGGAGGAAACTATGAAAAGATTTATTTCAATAGCTTTTGTGCTGATAATGATCTTCTCTTTGGTGGGCTGCGGCTCTGATAAGCGTGAGATCGTTAAACTGACACTTTCCACAGAAGACTCTGAAGCTATCTTGGCTGCTGCGGGTATTACCCTGCCCGACGTTGAAGAAGCTAAGGGCGCAAATTCTACTATAGTATGGTTCAGCTGGTATGACAGCTTCCACAACTATAGCGATGCTGAAATCGTTAACACAGGTTTCTGGACCTTCTCTGAAAAGTACGGCGGCGAGATCGAATGGATCGAAACTGACTACTTCGAGAGAAACGACGACCTTGCTAACCTGATCCTTGCAGGTACATCTCCCGACTTTGCTCCTGCAGGTTCCAGCTCTACCGCTACCTTCCCCATGAACTGCATCAAGGGTATGTATCAGCCCGTTAACGATTACGTTGACTACACCGATCCTCTTTGGGCAGGTATGGCAGACGCTGCTGAGTATTTCTCACTCGGTGACATTGTTTTCGCATTCGTTACCGACGTAACCTTCAGACACGTCGTTCCCTATAACAGACGAGTAATCGACGAATGGGGCTTTGATGATCCTGCTGAGCTTTACGCTAACGATGAATGGACCTGGGAAGTATTCTATGATATGTGCATGGACTTCTCTGATCCTGATGAAAACAGATACGCTCTTGACGGATATTCCTTCAACGACGCTCTCGTTCAGCAGTCAACAGGAACCAAGATCATCGGTAAGGATGACAACGGTCACTACTATTCCAACATCGACGACCCGATGCTTGAACTCGCTAACAACCTCTTGTACGACCTCGTAAAGAACGGCTGTACATACCACGAAGGCACCAACTACTGGGCAGGCAGAAACAGCCACCTCGCAGGTGCAGGTCTCAAGGAAGGCCTTTGCTTGTTCTACATTGCAACCGTTGATGAATTCACAGGCCCCGTTGAAGAGATCAGCGCAGTTTGGGGCGATATTACAGAAGGCGAGCTTATGTTCGTTCCGTTGCCCAGATATCAGAGCGGCGACGGCAACTACTATCTGACGTCTATCCCCACAGGCTATATGCTCTGCACCGGTGCTGAAAACCCTGACGGCGTTGCACTTTTGGCATCCTGTGAAAGATTCAAGATCATCGACCCCACCGTTGTTTCCATCGACCGCAAGCAGCTTAAGGAAACATACCTCTGGACAGATGAAATGCTTGATATGTATGACCACTGCTATGAACTCGCTCAGGAAACCGTTCAGATGTACTATAACGGCAACTTGACCGACAGCCTCAACAGCGTATACGATTCACTTCGTGACGGTGTTGCAAGATCCAACCCTCCCAAGACTTGGGCACAGCTCAAGGAGCAGTACAGCGAATCGCTTGACTACTACATTGAGGAACAGAACGCAATTATCGACGATTACATTGCGTCAATTGGATAAAACGATCGAGTTCACCCGCTCTGTCAGCTTCGACGGAGCGGGTGAAAAAATATTTTTACAAAATCTGAAAAAAATTGCAAAAAACACTTGCTTTTTTCTGAAACATATGATATAATCTCAAATGTTGTGAATCTGGGTGTAGCTCAGCTTGGTAGAGCGCTACCTTGGGGTGGTAGAGGCCGTGGGTTCAAGTCCCGTCACTCAGACCATACAAAA
>CAYWXA010000086.1:0-5096 GCA_964462175.1 uncultured Oscillospiraceae bacterium | reverse complement strand
GAAACCAACACTGACGGCATCGTGATCAATGCAACTATCGAAGCAGTCGGTGAAGGCGAAGCTGCAACATCTATGACCACCGACATCGAAGCAGGCGCTGACCTTTACTGCTTCGCTCAGGACCAGGCTGCAAGACTTATCCAGTCGGGCGCTTTGGCTAAGCTCGGTGTTGCTGCTGCAGAAACCGTTTCCGCCGCTAACGACGCAGGCGTTGTTGCTGCTGCTATGTCCGGCGAAGACCTTTACGCTTACCCCTTGACCGCTGACAACGGTTACTTTATGTACTACGACAAGAGCGTTATCTCTGAAGACATCGTAGGCAGCCTTGAGGACATCATCGCTGCTTGTGAAGCTGCAGGCAAGCTCTTCTCCTTCGAGATCGAAGGTTCCGCTTGGTACACTGCATCCTTCTTCTTTGCAACCGGATGCGTTTCCGAATGGACTACCGATAACGACGGTGCTTTCACCGCTGTTAACGACACCTTCAACTCCCAGGCAGGTCTCGTAGCTGCTAAGGGTATGCAGAAGCTCCTTTCCTCTACTGCTTATAACAACTCCTCCGCTTGCACCGACTTCGCTGCTGCAACTCCTTCCGCAGTAGTAGTTTCCGGTACTTGGGACTATGTAACCGCATACGATATCTTGGGCGACAACCTCGGCATCGCTGAGCTCCCCTCCTTCACCGTTGACGGCAATGCATATCACCTCGGCTCCTTCAACGGCTGCAAGCTCATGGGCGTTAAGCCTCAGGTAGATGCTAAGAAGGCTGCTGCTATCCACAAGCTCGCTCAGTACCTCACCAGCGAAGAAGCTCAGACCGAAAGATTCAACGCTCTCGCTTGGGGACCTGCTAACCTCAACGCTCAGCAGTCTGACGCTGTTAAGGAAAGCCCCGCTCTCGTAGCTCTCTGGGCTCAGTCTCCTTACTCTGTACCTCAGGGTCAGATCCACGGTTCTTGGTGGGATATCGGCAAGGCTTTGGCTACCAACATTAAGAACTCTGCAGACGATGCAGCTATCCAGAGCGCTTTGGATACCTACACCACCACTATCAACGGCTTGTTCAGCATGTCTGAAGAAGTTTTGAACGCTTACACCGTTATCGGTTCTATCAACGGCGACGGTTGGACCGTTGACCTTCCTATGACCGAGCAGGCTGACGGAACATGGAAGTCAAACGAAGCTTACACTATGGATGCAGGCGTTGAGTTCAAGTGCCGTCAGGGCCTTAACTGGGACGTTGCTTATCCCGCAGCAAACTTTGTTGTTGAAACCGCAGGCACTTACTACATCGTGCTTGATCCCGTTTCCGGCGAAGTTACCCTTTCAGTTGACTGATCTGATTACTGAAAAAACAGTATAGCATAATCATTAAGGGTCGGAGCCTGTTTGACTCCGGCCCTTTTTCCAAAATCAGGAACTAAGCTTGAAAGATTGATCTTTCAATTCACGAAAGGTGTGGTCATAAAATATGAAGAGATACAGTGACCTCGAGTATTTGAAGCTGCCTAAGTGGAAAAGATTTTTGTACACGTTGGTCTGCTTCATCGTTGCCATTCCCGGCAACATACTGAACTTCTTTAAGAAGCTCGGACTTGGTATTGCAAACTTCTTCGTCAAAGTTAAAGACGAGTTTGTAGATATATATTTAACCTTTAAAAACGGCGATTGGAAAACCAGAGTTTCCTACGTGATCATGGGCTTTGGAAACATCGCCAGAGGACAGGTGCTTCGCGGCATCCTGTTCCTGCTGTTTGAGATCGTGTTTATCGTTTATATGATCTTCGGCGGCGTATACTGGCTGTCTATGCTGGACACATTGGGCGAACGAGGCCCCGAAGTTGCATATGACCCTGTTTACGATGCGTATGCAACGACTTATCACGACAATTCATTCAAGATCCTGCTTTACGGCGTTCTGACGGTGTTCTTCATCGTTGCGCTTATCTATACATGGCGCCTGAACGTCAAGCAGAATAAGATCGCAGAGCAGATCCTTAAATCGGGCAAAAAACTCAAAAGCGGCAAGGACGATCTCCGTTCGCTGGTTGACGACCAGTTCCACAAGACCCTTTTGGCTTTGCCCGTCACGGGAATTATGATCTTCACCGTTATGCCCATCGTATTTATGATCTTGGTTGCATTTACCAACTACGACGGTGCGCACAACGGTTATTCGAACAACCTGTTCACGTGGGTAGGTCTTGACAACTTCAACGAGCTTCTGTCCTGGTCGACAGGCGGCGTTTCTTATACCGCTACGTTTGCTGAGGTTCTCTCCTGGACACTCATCTGGGCGTTCTTTGCGACGTTCACCAACTATTTCTTGGGAATGTTGGTCGCAATGATGATAAACAAAAAGGGTATTCATTTCAAGAAGTTCTGGAGAACCTGTCTGGTATTCACCATTGCCGTTCCTCAGTTCATCTCCCTGCTCTACGTTTCAAAAATGTTCGCAACCAACGGTCTTGTCAACGGATTCCTCATCAGTATGGGCTGGATCGAGCAGGCGCTTCCTTTCTGGACCGATCCCACCTGGGCAAGAGTTACGGTCATCCTCATTAACATCTGGATCGGTATTCCGTATCTGATGCTCATTGCAACGGGAATTCTGATGAATATACCGAAGGATCTGTATGAATCCGCAAAGGTCGACGGTGCGGGCGCCTGGAAGCAATATACGAAGATCACTCTTCCTTATATGCTGTTCGTAACAGGCCCTTACCTCTTGACGAGCTTCACGAGCAATATGAATAACTTTAACGTTATTTACCTTCTGACGGGCGGCGCTCCAAACTCGACTATGCCCTCTCCCGGCGGAAATTTGGGCGACACCGACCTTTTGATCACCTGGCTGTTCAAGCTGACGACTTATGAAAATGCAGATTACCATATGGCGTCGGTAATCGGTATTTTGGTGTTCATCGTCGTTGCTCTGATCTCGCTGATCGTTTATAACGTCCTGCCGTCTACGAGAAATGAGGAGGACTTCCAATGATGAAGAAAAAGAACGAACTTCCCGCTCTGCCTCCGCAGGCAAAGCGCCATATGGGCATGAAGGCTCAGAACATCATAAGCAACACGTTTATTTACATTCTGCTCACGATTATAACCGTCATATGGCTGATACCGTTTGTGTTTATAATCTTGCAGTCCTTCCGTGTCGAATCCACCTATATGGTCGGCTACGTAATTCCTCAGCAGTGGGGCTTTGATAACTATATCAATCTTTTCCAGACCGACTTCCCCAAGTGGTATGCCAATACCTTTATCACGGCGCTTATTTCGTCGGTCTTGCAGACGATCATCGTTTTGTGTATGAGCTATACGCTCTCCCGCTTCCGCTTTAAGGGCAGAAAATTCCTGATGAAATTTATGCTCGTTTTGGGAATGTTCCCCGGAATGCTCACAATGATCATTCTTTACCGTGTACTTAAAGATTTGGGAATGACCGAAGCAAACGCCGTTCCCGGTCTGATACTCGTATACGTTGCCTCCTCCGGTATGGGATATTACGTATCTAAAGGCTTCTTCGATACCATTCCGAAATCGCTGGACGAAGCCGCAAGAATTGACGGCGCATCCCGTCTTCAGATACTTCAAAAAGTCATTCTCCCTCTTGCAAAACCAATCGTCATTTACACCATTCTTACTGCTTTTATGGCTCCTTGGGGCGACTTCGTATTTGCAAGATACGTTTCTATGAACGTTTCAAGCGGTATGAACGTGGCAGTCGGTCTATATAGCTGGCTGAACAAAGATATGATCGCAGGAAAATACACGATGTTCTGTGCAGGCGGCGTTGTCGTCGCTTTGCCGGTAACGCTGTTGTTTATGTTCCTGCAGAAGTATTACGTTGAAGGCGTGACCGGCGGCGCAGTTAAGGGATAAGCCGCGGCAATAAACGAGATAAGATAAGGAGTAATATTATGGCAAGTGTAAAACTTACAAATGTCAAAAAAGTATATGACAATAAAGTCACGGCTGTATGCGACTTTAATCTTGAGATCGCCGATAAGGAATTCGTCGTATTCGTCGGCCCCTCCGGCTGCGGCAAGAGTACGACCTTGCGAATGATCGCAGGTCTTGAGGACATTACGGACGGTACCATTGAGATCGACGGCGAAGTCGTAAACGATCTTCAGCCTAAGGACAGAAACATTGCAATGGTATTCCAGAACTATGCTTTATATCCGCATATGACCGTATATGATAACATTGCGTTCTCACTCAGAATCAAAAAGGTTCCCGAAGACGTGGTATATGAGAAGGTCACTCACGCCGCAGAGATCTTGGGCATCAGCGAATATCTGTTGCGTAAGCCCCGTGCTCTCTCGGGCGGTCAGCGCCAGCGTGTCGCTATCGGACGTGCAATGGTAAGAGATTCAAAGGTGTTCCTGATGGACGAGCCTTTGTCTAACCTCGACGCCAAGCTCAGAAACCAGATGCGTGCAGAAATTATTCTTTTGCGCCAGCATCTTGACACTACCTTCGTATACGTAACTCACGACCAGACCGAGGCTATGACCCTGGGCGACAGGATCGTAATTATGAAGGACGGTTACATTCAGCAGATCGGCACCCCCGAAGAGGTATTTGAAAGACCCGAAAACCTGTTCGTTGCCGAATTCATCGGCGCACCGAAAATGAATATTATGCGCACCGAATTGGTTTTGGAGGACGGCAGATACTACGTCACCCCCTACGGTGCGAAGATCGAAGTTGACGGCATTACGGGCGAGCTTTTGAAGGAAAAGGGCATCGGCTCGATGGAGGTCATCCTCGGTGTCAGACCCGAACACATTTCTTTGGTATCCGGGTCTGCGGAAAACACCATTGACGGCACCGTTATGGTAAACGAAATGATGGGCAGCGAGCTTCATCTGCACATCAACGTTAACGATGAGACAAAACTCATTGCGAGAACACCCACGGTTAACCTGACGCACGAGGAACGTGCTCAGCTCAAGAACGGCCATCCCGTTCACCTGACCTTCCCCGGCAAGGTAATGTACTTCTTCGATCCCGAGACTGAGAAGAATTTGCTCTATTGATATGCAGAAAAATAACGGCGAAGATGATAAGTCTTCGCCGTT
>CAYWXA010000085.1:0-5285 GCA_964462175.1 uncultured Oscillospiraceae bacterium | reverse complement strand
CCCATACAGATCGAGCCGATCTGAAGATATGACTTTCCTCTCATCGTTGCGGCGGCAACGGCAGCTCTTGCGAAGCGAAGGAGCTTTTCCTTGACGTCATCGGGGATCTCGGTGTCGGCGGCATCCTGAACGTCGTGGCCGTAAATGCCGAATGCGGGAAGTCCCTTCTGAGCGTGAGTTGCCAAAACGGAAGCAAGATATACTGCGCCGGGACGCTCGGTTCCGTTAAAGCCCCATACAGCCTTTATGGTGTTGGGATCCATATCCATTGTTTCTGCGCCGTAGCACCAGCAGGGAGTTACGGTCAGGGTGATGTCAACGCCCTCTTTGCGGAATTTATCGGCACAGGCAGCAGCTTCTGCAACTCTGCCGATGGTGGTGTCTGCAATGACGACCTTTACAGGCTCGCCGTTGGAATATTTAAGGTTCTCCTCAAAAAGCTTGGCGGCGCTTCTTGCCATATTCATAGTCTGTTCTTCCAAAGATTCACGGACTTTGAGCACGCCTCGTCTGCCGTCAATAGTGGGACGGATGCCGATTACGGGATAATCGCCGATAAGTCTTGATTGTGCCATATAAATTACCTCCAAATTGTATTTTATAATTGAATTATAATATCTTTTATGGTAAAATACTTGTGTATTATTGTTCAAAAATTGCTCTATTTTATCTTTTCGGGAGTGAAATTATGAAATTTGTTGAATACAATGAAAACAAACAGCACGGACACCGTGATTTTCCCATTCAGCTATACTCAGTTGACAGCTCTCACCCGCAGTACGTAATGCCTTTGCATTGGCACAAGGAGCTGGAAATAATCAGAGTCATATCGGGAAAACTCGACCTGTACGTAAGCAATACTCATTTGACGCTCGTTGAAAATGACATCGCTTTTGTCAACTGCAAAAGCCTGCACAGAGGCGAGCCGGACAACTGTGTATATGAATGTATCGTCTGCGATCTGGCAATGATGGTCAAAAAAAGCAACGAGATATTTTCCGCATACATAAACCCGATCATTCTTGGAAACAGGGTGATCGACACGGTGATAAAGCCCTGCGGTTCAAAGCTGTATATGAACATCTGCTCGCTGTTTGATATCTTAAAAAATGAACCTAAGTATTATGAGCTGAGTACGATGGGAGCGCTGTTCACCATCTTCGAGCAGTTATATCAGAACGGCGCTATCAATCAGGCGAAGATCTCCAAAAAAATATCCGCACAGACCCTTATCATCTCCGAGCTGGTAATGTGGATCGACCGAAATTACGCCGAGCATATCACGCTTGATCTGCTGTCGCAAAAAGCAGGGGTGACGCCGAACTATCTTTGCAGGATATTTAAGGAGTACACGGAGAAAACGCCCATCGAATACGTGAATTCGGTGAGGATCGACAACGTTTGCTATGAGATCAAATGGGGGCAGAAAAACATAACCGAAGCTGCTATCGACAACGGATATAACAGCCTGAGCTATTTCTGCAAGGTCTTTAAAAAGTACAAGGGCATTTCCGCAAAGAAATATGCCGAGCTGCACAACGCCTTGAGCGCCGATATTGAGGAGTAAACGAAGGGACAGGAAAGATCCTGCCCTTTTTTCGTTTGGCGGGTCGTTGGCGGAGCGCCGTCTGCGGGCGCGTTCCGGAGGAACTGTGCCGCAGGTGGCGCGGAGCGGCTCCTCCACCGCTTGCTCGCTGCCGCTCACGCAATCGACGTCGTCGCCGCCTTCCCTAAAAAATCCGCACGGTTTATAAAAATATTAAAGCAATATTTGCACAATACCCCCTTGCCAAACAGATAACAAAATGGTAATATTATCTTGACCGCGTTCGAAGCATTTGCGGATCATTCTCTATATGCTCTATATGTCAGGAGGACGAAATATGCAGTATGGTCATTTTGATCTGAAAAACAAAGAATACGTAATTACAAAACCCAACACTCCCGCACCTTGGTGCAATTATCTTGGCTCGCCTGAATACGGTGCGATCGTTTCCAATAACGCTGCCGGCTATAGCTTCGTTAAGAGCGGCGCAAACGGCAGAATCGCAAGATACCGTTTCAACTCGACGATGGCTCTCCCCGGAAGATACATCTACATCCGTGATAACGACACCGCTGATTACTGGTCTGCATCATGGCAGCCTGTCGGTAAGCCTCTGGATCAGTACAAGTCCGAATGCCGTCACGGCACGGCTTACTCTGTTTTGACCGCAGAATACGCCGACGTCAGATCTGAAGTTACATATTACGTTCCCATGGGCGCTACATATGAAGTATGGCGCACGAAGGTCACGAACCTTTCCGATAAGCCTAAGAATCTTTCAACGTTCGGCTTCATCGAATTCACAAACGAAAACAACTACGAGCAGGACCAGGTAAACCTTCAGTATACCCTGTTCATTACAAGAACCTCCTTTGAGGGCAACAAAGTCTTGCAGCACATCAACGAAAACTCCGGCAAGGATGCAACAGGCTCCAACCACCGTGAAAGATTCTTCGGTCTTGCAGGTGAAAAGGCTGTCGGCGCTTGCGGCGATTTGAACGCATTTATCGGCGATTACAGAACTTATTCCAACCCCGTTGCCGTTGAAAACGGCAAGCTCGGAGGAGAGATGAACTATAACTCCAACGCTTGCGGTGCTTTGCAGTCGGATATCACCCTCGGCGCAGGCGAGACCCGTGAGCTCATCTACATCCTCGGGCAGAAGGACAACGCTACTGCCGACAAGATTTTGGCTCTTTATGAAGAAGCAGGCAGAGTTGACCGTGAAGTTGACGAGCTCAAGGCTTATTGGCACGCAAAGCTTGAAAACTTCTCGATTGAAACACCCAGCGAAGAATTCAACAATATGATCAACGTCTGGAACGCATATCAGTGCTTCATCACCTTCACCTGGAGCCGTGCGGCATCTCTTATCTACTGCGGACTCAGAAACGGCTACGGCTACCGTGACACCGTTCAGGATATTCAGGGTATTATCCATCTGGATCCCGAAATGGCTGCTGAAAAGATCAGATTTATGATCTCCGCTCAGGTCGATAACGGCGGCGGCTTGCCCCTCGTTAAGTTCAACCACAACGCAGGCCACGAGGATACCCCCGACGATGCCTCATACGTTCGTTCCACCGGTCACCCCTCTTACAGAGCTGACGACGCTTTGTGGCTCTTCCCCACTATCGCTAAGTACATCGGCGAATCGGGCAACAAGGCATTCCTTGACGAAGTCATCGTTTACGCCAACGGCGGCGAGGATACCGTTTACGATCACCTCAAGAGAGCGATCAACTTCTCTATGGAGCGTTTGGGCGCAAACCATATGCCTGCAGGCTTGCACGCTGACTGGAACGACTGCTTGAGAATGGGCGCTAAGGGCGAATCCACCTTCGTTGCATTCCAGCTTTACTACGCTATGACTATGATGCACGACTTGGCGACCGAGCGTGGCGATAACGAATATGTTAAATATATCGAAGAAGTTCAGGCAAAACTCGGCGAGACTCTTGAAAAGTGCTGGGATGAAGACAGATTTATCCGTGGTATCCGTGAGGACGGCGTTATCGTCGGCGCTAAGAAGGATCCCGAAGCAAATATGTGGCTCAACCCCCAGAGCTGGTCTGTAATTTCAGGCTTTGCAACCAAGGAGCAGGGCGACACCGCAATGGAGAGCGTTCACTCTATTCTTAACACCAAGTACGGCGTCAAGCTTTTGGAGCCTCCTTACGTCAACCACTACTTCGACGGTGCGCTGATGCACATATTCAACCCCGACACCAAGGAAAACGGCGGTATCTTCAGCCAGTCACAGGGTTGGGCAATCCTTGCTGAATCCCTTTTGGGACACGGCAACCGTGCATTTGAATACTTCCTTGAAAGCTCCCCCGCAACGATGAACGACAAGGCTGAGATCAGAGTTATCGAGCCTTACGTTCACGGTCAGTTCGTCGAATCGAGCGCATCTCCCTTCGAGGGCAGAGCTCACGTTCATTGGCTCACCGGTACCGCATCCACCGTTATGGTCGGCTGTGTTGAAGGCATCTGCGGTATGAGACCCAACGCCGAAGGCTTGGTTATCAACCCCGCAATTCCTTCCAAATGGGACGGCTTCAAGATTGAAAAGAACTTCAGAGGCACTCACCTTTCAATCAATGTTGTCAACCCCGACCACGTTGAATCGGGCGTTAAGGAGATCGTTCTGAACGGCGAAAAGCTCCCGGGCAACCTCATTCCCGCTTGCAAGCTTAAAGAGAACAACGAAGTTACCGTTGTTTTGGGATGATATAAAAAACGATAAATTCAGCCCTGTGTGTTAAACACGGGGCTGTTTTTTTGCGCTTGCGTGATATCGCAAAATGCGATATCACAATTTGCGATATTTGACTTTTTATATAATTTGCACAGTAATATCAGTTTTTGCAATATCTCAAATCTTTTTTTGCAATAAGGCTCTTTTAAAAATGACAAAAATCGAACATTTTCCTGCACTATGTTATCATTTCTTGCAACACGCACATTCAAATTTCGCAAAGAAACATATGCCGACAAGTGGTAAAATATATGTATGAATATCTCAACCGTGAGATATTGGAAATTAAATTATGGAGGCAAAAAACTATGAAGACTAACTTACGCAGATCTTTGCTGGGCAGCATTGTTTCCTTGCTTATTTGCTTTACAATGCTTCTCGGCACCACATTCGCATGGTTTACCGATTCCGTTCAGTCTGTCAATAACGTTATCAAGTCCGGCAACTTGGACGTTGAGCTTTACTACTCCAAGCTTAAAGCAGACGAAACTTGGACTGACGACACTCTCGTAGAGACTACATCCGAGATCTTTGAGGGCAAAAACTATGAACCCGGTTACATCGAGGTCGTTAAGCTCACCGTCAAGAACGTAGGCACTCTTGCATTCCAGTACAAGATGGGTATGACAAAGATTGCCGAAGAAGTCGGCGTGAACGTTAACGGCGGGGAGATCTATCTTTCCGACTACATCAAGATTGGTTCACTCAAGGCAGACGGTGTCAAGCCTTCCCGCGAGGCTTTCGTTGAGTATTCCACTAAGACCCTCAGCAGTGCGTATGACCTTACCACTACCGATTCAACCGCTTCTTTGGAAGCAGGCGAGCAGGAGTCTTGGTACTTCATCATTAGAATGCCCGCAGACGTTGGTAACGAAGCAAACCACAACGGCGAAAAGGAACCTTCTCTCACCCTCGGCGTAAACCTCGTTGCAACTCAGTTTGCTTCTGAAGTTGACAGCTTCGGCTCTGATTACGATG
>CAYWXA010000084.1:1641-5321 GCA_964462175.1 uncultured Oscillospiraceae bacterium | reverse complement strand
AACGGTTCTATTTTTCAGGATCTTTAATAAATTCATCCTCTAACTCCCGAATCGTATTCTACTCAAATTCACGCCTTTTTTAAGGCGGTTTATGCAGTCGGTCCGCATCTTGCCGTTTCATCACTGTGGGATAGCAAAAGGAAGGAACCGATGAGGACATAAATGCCCAGACCGCCGGAGAACAGCGCCGCCTCACCGATACCGAGAAGTATTGCACAGACAAATCCGAGGATGTAAACATAATTGCTTTTGTGAGCGTAATATCTTCCGTCCTGATAAATATACTTCCACAAAAGATAGCAGACCAGAATGAACACGATAATTCCGTAGGACGCCGCAATGTCAAGGTGTGAGTTGTGCATCTGCGAAGCGCCTTCGCCGTTTGAGATCTGGCTGTATGCGCCGATGATCGGAGATGCCTTCAACGCCGTAAGCGCAGTTTCCCACACGTCGTGTCTTGACGTCAGCGCTTTACCTTCACCTACAAGGAAGTCAAGAATCAACTGTACCCAGGGAAGGTTTACCATGACCATATAGAACATTACGAACAGTGCAGGTGCAATTGAAAAAACAGTCGCTCCAAACTTGGTTATTCTGAGCTGTCTTTTGCTCTTGAAAATCAACCATGCACATATTGCCGTAAATGCGATCAATACTAAAAAGCTGTTTCTTGACTGGCTTTCAATGATGAAATATCCCAAAAATGCTGCCATAGCAATATGCACCAGCTTCCAGCCCCACTTCTCACGGGAGAAAAGGCGGTAAAGCTCAAGCATATAAAGGCAAACCAAAAACAGACCCGTCAGGTTGGGGTTTGAAAACCGGAAGGTCAAATATGCCGAAACGCGCTCGTCGATCATATGCATTTGCGAATTCCAAAGGAAGAATGCGACTATCAGCAAAATTGTAAGACAGTCGACAAGTCGGTTAATAAACACGACCATATCTTTATTGGCTTTTGCTCTGTAACAAGTCTGCAAGAACAGGAGCGACATTGAAAACATGATTACTTTTTTCAAGTAATCAAAATCGACATCCGTGCCTGTAGCGCTTGCGTTTATAAGCACGTGAATAAACGCTAAAAGCGACGTTGCCAGAACTACAAGATCCATGCCCGTGATCTTCTTGCGGATAGATCTTACCCACAGCGCCACGGTCAGCGGGAAGGTGAACAAAAACAGCGTACTGGTTATCTGAATATCCAGTACCTCACAGACGACGATGCCCGCCACAAGCAGATAAAGCGTTTTAAATAATATTTTGTCTATCAGCTTTAATTCCATAGAATTTCCTCATATATCTTTAAAAATGTATTTACCATCGTTTCGACCGAATACGTTTCAATTGCCTTTTCGGATATCTCCATTCGGTCAAGGTCGGTTTTATCAAGCCATTTTCTCACAGCTTTTTCCAAAGCGTCAATATCGCCGTGCTCAACGAACTCGCTGTAATCGCTCAAAGAGATCTGCTCGGGTGCGCCCGCCTTGAAACCCACAACGGGAGTGCCGCAGCAAAGGCTTTCGGCGCAGGGCATTGAAAAGGTTTCACGTCTGCTGACCATAAGGGTCAGGCTTGCTTTGCGGTAATACTCAGCCAATTTTTTCTGCTCGTTTACCACGCCCAATAAAGTGATGTTCTTCGGCAGGTCGGGGATTTCATCCGCACTTCCCGCAACGATGAAGCTAACATCGGGCATACGCCTTGCCAATTCGATTACATAATTACTTCCTTTAATGTTGTCTTTATCAGCATTGAAGCGGAAAGTAACATTGAAAACCGCGCTTTTATCACTTGTGTCGCCGTCATTGCGGTTGAACACCTCGACGGTATTTACGCCGTTATAGACCGTTTTGAACTTAAAATTCTTGAGTATATCCGACTGTTTTGCCCGCTGTTCCGTCCACGGTGAAACGGGGCAGATGATGCAATCGTTTTCAAAGCCCTCAAAGGCTTTTTTCATCTTTCGCCAAGACCGACCCGTGCCGTCAAAGAACCAGCTCTTCGTGGCTTTAAATTTATCGGGGCATCTTTTGCAGCCGTGCTTCCATTGGTCGCAATCGTATGCATGTCCGCAGTTGGCGGTATACATAAATTCAGCGTGAAGCGACAAAACGGTTTTGATCCCGTTTCTTTTCAGCCATTCGATAAGGCTGTAAATATTCACAAAATGTCCGTTGATGCACTGCAGATGCACAACGTCCGGCTTCTCTTTTTTAATCAGTCTTTTGAGCTTCGCAGTGGATAAAAAGCATCCGCCGTGAGCAAGTCCCGTTATGCGGGACAAAAAGCTGTTCAGCTTGCCGTACCAATCGGGGCAAAGACGGATCACGCCCTCGCCGACGTAATCTTCTC
Organism: uncultured Oscillospiraceae bacterium; assembly: GCA_964462175.1. Taxonomy (GTDB): domain Bacteria; phylum Bacillota; class Clostridia; order Oscillospirales; family Ruminococcaceae; genus Faeciplasma. The sequence continues at coordinate 2,969 of CAYWXA010000084.1, read as the reverse complement.
CCCGACCGTAAGCAACAATTGAACTATTTCCTGCTTGTAACAGCCAATCATGGATTTCTTTTGTAATTCTTCCTGTGCTTTGCTGCGCAAAACAATTATTGACTTGAATAACTTTCACTTTTCGCATCGTCCTTACTGTTATCTCGAATCCATTTTGCTATATCAAAACAAGTTTCATAATATCTCTGTCCTCTAAAGTTCGCAAAAGCAGTCATAATTCTCACTTGAAAACGGCCCTTAAATTGCGGCACAACAACAGCCCAATCATACTGCGGATAATCTTCCGATACAAACATTATTTTATTCTTGTACGGTAACCTGTCAAATCGTTCCATTATCTCGGGTTTTCCAGCTCCGTCGTGGTTCGTCGCAACAATAAATAGATTATTCCAATTTATCCTTTCTGCCCTTCTTCGCCATATCGATTCAGCTTCCTCTGCCGTTTTGTAATGAACAAATCTGACTTCAATATCGTCGATTCTTGCTATTGGGTAATCATGACCCGGCCATGAAATAAACTCCATTTCGTGTTCAAGGTAGTGCTGAGGCCTTTCCAAAAAGCGAACAAAATCCTCTCCGTCAAATGCTGTGTTCACAGTAGGGGTCGTAAACTCTCGCCCGGCATCGTGATAGAATACTCCGGCTAAACAGTTGTTACCAAATATAGAAAACTCAATCCCCTCAAGTTTTTCCATTATTTCAGCATCCAGCTTTTTTCTGAAAAAAGGTGCAGTATATTTTCTCAACTTCAAAATAACTCTACGTGGAAAAGAATATAAAGAATCTCTCTTTATGGTGGTGTCACTGAGCATAACCGTCTCCTTACTTATCAAAGTTGAACGTTTCTTGAATCATACTCTTTAATTTTTCACTTGAATTTTTGCTGTCGTGATATTCCCTCGCCGTTTCAAGTGCGTTTTCGGCGCAGATTTGCTTTCTCTCGCTGTCGGTAAATGCCGCTTCAAGCATTGCGGGCAGTTCTTCCTTTGACGTTGCAACCAACGCACAATCGTGGCGGATAAGATGCTTCATCGACGAAATGCTTTCAGGGCCGTATGCCAAAAGCGGGATCCCGCTTGCAAGGCTGTCGGCAATTTTCGTTGAGACCGAGTGCTTGACGCGGTCGATGCTGGCATCATCAAATGCTTCAACGTGAAGCAAAAGCTGAGCCGCAGAAAATTCTCTTTCAAAGTCCTCGCCGCTGACAAATCCGCAAAGCTCGATTGATCTTATGCCGTCGAAAACGCTTAAAATCTCGCTGTCCTTCTCGGCGGTGAAAATCTTGAGCTTGTAGTCTTTTCCCGTGCGGGAGTTCATTTCGTCAAGTG
>CAYWXA010000084.1:0-1541 GCA_964462175.1 uncultured Oscillospiraceae bacterium | reverse complement strand
GTGAAAATCTTGAGCTTGTAGTCTTTTCCCGTGCGGGAGTTCATTTCGTCAAGTGCCAGGCCCACGTCGCAAAGGGAGTTGAATCTGTTGCATCGGATGTTGCCGAAATATCTTATCTCGGTCGGGCTTTCGACGATTTTTGCGCCTTGGGCAATTTCCCTGCCCGCGCCTGTCATAAGCGTTTCGGCTTTAATGCCGAAGTGATGGGTATATTCCTGCTTGAGCTCGTCGCAGATGACTGCAAGGCAGGCTGAATCTGCCATAAGCTTTTCAAACTTGTCTTTAAAGAGCTTAAACCGAAGCTTTTCAAGTAAGCCCTTGGGGGTGTTCAGGAAATAATACTCGTCGCAGACGTAGGTAACTATCGGAACGTCCAGCTCTTTGGATATTTTCAAAGCTACGTCATATATGAACGCTGCCGCACCCGGCGACAGAAAAATGCAGTCGGGTTTTTCCCTTTCAAGCCATTCGGTCAGGTTCTTGTTATACCACCTTGCCAGCCTCCAGGCGCCGTCACGCACGAGCCTTCGCAATGCGGATTTGTTCTTTTTGTTTCTGTAAAGAGCTTCGTCTGCGGGGTTTTCATAAAATCCTGCATTCTCATTAATGAACGATCTTTTCACCTCTGCGCCGACAGCTTTGAAGCTAATAAGAGATCTGATTATCTCCTTGTCGGTGACACGGTAGAATGACGAACACTTGTCCGTGTCGGGAAAAGACGGGTAAATATAAAATTGACAAAGCTCCGAGCGGTCAAATTCCGAGAAAAGGGACAAAAACGTTTTGCCCATATTGCTCTTGGTCGATATCGGATTGTGGCTTATTATCAGTACCTTCATTTAATCCACCCAGTATGCTTCAAAATCGTGGTGCGTCACCCTTTTGTTTTCGGGCGGCAGTTCCGTATAATCGCCGTAAAGTGAACGCAAAAAGCTGTCATAATCGGCAACGGCATCGAACTCCTCGCCCTCGAAAATAACGGTCGTTTTTGCGTCGAACAGCTCTTTTTTCATTATCTCTCTTGAGCCGTAATCCCCGACCATTCTTCCTGCATATTTACATTTATCGTAATCCTTCGAGCGCAGGAATCTGTCAAGCATTTTGTTGATGAAGCTTTTGCTGAAAAGCTTGCCGATAAGATAGCAGATAAAGCGCAAGGGCTCGTAATACCGGCTTCTTATCTTGGATTTTCGGTAGCTTGTCCAGTTTTTGGTGAGCTTCAAGCCGTGGAGTATTTTAAAAAGCTTGCAACGTAATTTCGCACCGAAAAGGCTGTTGCCTGCGCCGTCAACGGGAAAAACGTCAACGTATACGCCCAAAGATATCTCGCTGTCCGATATGGCTTTTTCAACGATCTTCGTGTTTTTGCGGCAGGCTTTCGCAAAGGGATACCAATATTCGTCGCCGCAGGATTCATAGGAATATAAATCAAAGCATTTTCCGCCCGATCTGACCAGCTCGATGAAACGGTCATAGTCGGGCCGCGGCATCATAATGTCAATGTCGTCGTCCCAGGGGATAAATCCCTTGTGGCGCACGGC
>CAYWXA010000083.1:0-5437 GCA_964462175.1 uncultured Oscillospiraceae bacterium | reverse complement strand
TAAAGCAGATCGTCACGGGAATGCCAGCCCTGCAATATTGCGTTATTGAGGATAAACGCATCGTTGAACTCTGCATATACCGACTGGAAGTGTCCGCCCTTTTCGGTCGTTCCGCCGACAATTACATCATCGTTTTCGAAGGCTTCAAGTCCGAATACTTCAAGTGCGTTGTTTTCAGGGTTGGTGCAGAAGCTGTAAAGAGCGTTTGCACGGAGGTAGATATCGTAGCTTACCTCGCCGGAATTGAGGATCACGAGGTTGCCGTCGCTATCCCACTCAGCGCCGTCTTTGGTCGTGGCGGTGATTCCGCTCAGAATGCAGATGGGGTTAGCAGTTGCAGGATCAATCGCTGCAGTCTGGTCGACCCATTTAACAATTACGGTCAAAACGTTCGTCGTTTCGTCGAACGTAGTCATATCGTCAGCAATGACGAAGTATTCGCTCGAGAAGGTAAGACCCGATATATCTATGTCGAGGTCGGTATCGAACTGAGCAGTTACCTTAACTTCGGTGAGCACGCTGACACGTTCTGCCAAAGCAAGGAGATACTGCCAAGCAGTTGTTGCTCCGCCTGTGTCAACGCCTTCTTCACTGCTGGGAAGCATATAAACGAGGTCCTGAAGCTGTGCGGGGATCTCGATCGCAGTCATATCAATACCGAACGTGTAGGATACGCCCATTTCCGAATTCGGAACGATCGCCTGATAGATCACGTTATCGGAGGTGGTTGCGTTTGAGACTTCCCTATACCAAGCGAGGATCTTACTGCCTGCTGTAGCATTGTCAAAGTCAAACGTTGCTTCGTCCTTATTATACAAATTGATCTGTACCGCTGCGATCAGATCTTCAACATGGTTGGACTGTGCAACGACTACGACGTTTCTGATGCCGGAGCCTTCATATCCGGTAAAGCTCAGACCGTTAATGAAACCTGCTGCGGAAGCGCCGCTTCCGACAAGCATCAACGTTACGTCATTGGTGTTGAAAGCAACCGACATTCCGTTATATGTTGCTTCAAGAGGAAGCAATGCTTCAACACCGTAAACAGCGTTGACTGCAGTGCTTGTGAATTTAAGTCCGTCGGGAATAACGACGTTGATCGTCTTTGAGCCTACGATCTTACCGTCAACAACGAGCTGAACGTCAACCGATCCGTTTGCGGAAGGAATGAATACTCCGTCGATAACTACGCCCATCGTGCTGTTGGAAAGCTGCCATGCGGCATCGTCAGGGATGGGAGCAGAGTTACCTGTGCTACTAACGCCGGTTGCAGTCATGACCAAAGGTGTTCCTACCGTAACGTAGTCATATTCGGAATCAACGATCGCTTCATAGAACTCGTTGGAAACAGGAGCTGTGGATACAACGAACAGAGAAGAACTTACTGAACGTGCAAAGCCGTCGGAAGGCTTGTTGACGACTGTGATAGAGTCGCTGCCTGCCTGCTTAGCCGCAAATGTGGTAGATCCGCCGCCGTCCAGGTTGATAGCGTTTACACAGCCGGCTTCATACATGATCTGTGCAATTTCCTGACTGCTGCCGCCTGCAGAACGAGGCTCCTGACGTCCGTCAAGTACCATAAGTACGACCTTGCCGTCAGCTGTAATACCGATACAGGTTCTTGACGCTCTGTCGTTATAGTAACTGGTGCTGGAAGAAACGACGATCTCGCCGTCCTTGACAAGCCAGATGCTTCCGCCGACTGCTTCCTGAACTCTGTCCTTAACGGAATCCCAATCGGAGGGAGAGCCGATCATTGCAGAGCCGTCGTCAAGAATTGCAAAGAAGTTTTCGGAACGTGCATCTGCATAGTTGACGCCTTCCATGACAAGTGCGCCTGAAGGAGCGCCGTTCGTCATATTGAAGAAGTCTGCGTTTACACCCACGATGGGGTTGTAATTTTCAACGTAAAGGGATGAGGTGGGGTCGGTGTGTCTTTTAACAGCCGCCGCGATCTGGTCGGTGACCTTCTGCATTCCCCAACCGAGGGAAGGATCGTTATTGTTATAGTTAGCGTGAACGCTTACGTCGCTACGGGTGATATCAACGGTTGCGAGGTAATATACGATCTGCTTGTTGTCGGCAGTTCTTGCCGTTTCAATAGTCTGAACGATACCGGGAGCGAGCGTTGAAGATTCGCTGGCGGTAACGGTATAGTAAGGATTGGTGACGCTGGTCTCGGTATAAGTTGCGGTATAGGTCACGTTACCTTCAACCGCAGAGACCGCAGGAGTCCAGCCTGCAAACGTGTAAACGTACTCAGAGGTAGCTGCCCTTTCGGGGGTTGCGCCGTCATAAGTGGGTGTCGTGCCGGCTTCAAGGTTCTCATCGGTCTCCAAGACCGTGCCGTCATAATTTACCCAGGTAACGGTGTACTTATTTGATGCCTCGGGATCGACAACGAGACGTCCGTCAGCAAGCTCAAATACATAATCGGCAAAAGCATAGCAAGATGCAATTCTCAAATTGATGTCAGCGCTCGGCGAAATGTTGCGGTCTGCTTCAAGTACCGAGATACCTGCGTTCGTGGAGTATGCTTCATAAGCCGCCGCACGGACCTCTTCGTTGGTGAGCAATCCGTTAAATCTCAAATTGAGGAAGTTGGCAGCTCTTGTCTCATCATCCAAATCGGCAGTATAGTAGCCTTCCATCCATGCGCTCAACGTTCCGCCGTATTTCTGAACGTTTTTGATCAGATACAAAGCGTCAATATCGCCGTAGTAGTCAAGCATACCGAAGGAGCTTACGCCCTCGATATCGCTCTCGACAAAGAGATAATTTTCTCTGATTACGGCGACCAACTCTTCAACCGAATCTCCGGAAACTCCCTTAGCCTTCAAAATGGTGACGAGGTCGCAGATATCGCCTGCCCATCCGCCGAGGTCGCCCGTAGCTTCGTTTGCAACGTACAGCATATTCATCGTTCCGAACATATGGTTGAATTCAGCCCAGCAGCCGTTGGGGGTCATAAAGTTCTGAACGTTTCTCAATGCGCTGACAGTAGTTCCGTTAGCGGCATCCTGTGCAGACACATATGCTGTAAATTCGGTATTTTCAGGGCCCGAAACCGTGTTCCAAAGGCCTTCGGTATACTTCTTAACGCCGGTACGGAGGTAGTTGATCACCAACAAAACGGGGTCGGGATACGTAAGACCTGACGAGGGAGAATATGAGGGATTATCCTTGCTGTAGCTCTCGGCGTAGACCTCGAGCACCTTGAGGTTTGCAAGGAAGCTTTCATAGTCGGTAATGCAGAGCTCAAGCTGACCGCCGCAATCGTCGCAAAAGCCGTTGCCGTCGCTGTCGGTGCAAGCTCCGCTGGTTATATCCGTCGGCTCGCCGCAATAAGTGCACACGATTACCGTGTGAGTGCCGTCGGTGTTGACAATGATCTCGGCAACGCACTCGGACATATTGTAATCACATACGTCGCAACGATGGTCAAGATCTGCATCGGCGCAATCCGCATCCTCAGTGGCACCCAAGACGGTTCGGTCTGCATTCTCCTTGCAAACGTCGCACACGGTTATCTTATGAGTACCGTCACCGTTGGGTGTGATAGCGGCATCGCAAGATGACAGCGACTTCGAGCATACGTCGCAGAAGTGGTCGTTGTCTGCGTCGACGCAGGTGCATTCCGTACCGCAAGCAATGCAGGAACCGTTCACGTATACGTGTTCGGTGCAGCCGGTAGCATCTTGGCCGTCTGTTTCAGTTGCAAAAACAGCGGTCGGAGCAATTATACTGAATGTCATGCACACCGCCAGCAACAAGGATAAAATCTTTGAAAATCTGTTCATTTTCATCTATTCCTCCTATCTTATAGTCGAGTTTCCAATGTTACGTCAAAAACTAATCATTGTCCGGGCATAACGCCGAAATGCGCTACACGATTCGCAAAAATAGTGCCATTAAGCGAATTGATTTTCTCTTTCGGCCACTATGCCTATTATACAAGTTAATGATATCACACTCCGCCATATTTTGCAATAGATTTTGTACAGATTTTACTGTTTTGCAGGATTTGATAATTAAAATATTCCAATTTACAACATATTGCACAAATCGCCGTCTGTCTGCGGCAATAATAAGCCCGCCCTGAGAATTCAAGGCGGGTCAACAAAACTATTCTTTATTAAATACACCTTTCAGCATCAGCGCCTCGAACATAAGGCGGGCGTTCGGCCGAAGGGCAGGTATCAGCATCGGAAGTATCACGGTGGTGGATATCTGCGTAATAAGGGAGGCCAGCGCCGCACCCGATGCCCCCCAAAGGGGTATGAACACCAGATTCAGAACGACGTTTACGGCAGCGGCACTTACGTATAAGTATTTAAGGTATTTCTGCTTGTTTTCACTCACGACCCAGGCGTTGCGGGCGGCGCCCAGATATGAGAAGGTCGTATACCAGACGACTATCCTCAAAGGCTGTACGGTCGGCAGATATTCCGCACCGTAAAGAACCTCAACAATGAGCCTGCCGAAAATACATGTTAGTATTGAAGTTATCAAAGCTATGTATATAACCGCAACATATAGCTGACGGTTTTTTCGATCAAACCGTTCCCTGTCAACGTTATATGCGTTAATTATCGACGGATACATCGAATCCATAACTGCAATTAGAACAAACTCCCACATGCCGCTTAGCGATACCGCCAGCGAATAATGTCCGACAACCGTTTCATCAAGCATCTGCTTCAGCATAAACTTGTCTGTATAGGCGTAAATCGAAACCATCAGCCCCGAGATAATAAAGCTGGAGCTTGCCGAAAGAAGCTGTTTTGCCTTTGACATTGAAAACGAAAGCTTCGGGCCGTTATTTTTCTTATATGCCAGGAGCAAAAAGATTGCAATTACGATGTAATCAACCGACGTTGCAAGAGCAAACCAGGCAACGCTTTTGCCTGTGATGAGCAAAACTATTTTATAAGCCGAAGCGGCAATATACGCTATGACCGTTGCAACGGCGTAGTATTTCGATTTGAGCTGATATTGAAACCACTGGTTGAAAACGTCAAATATCTGGAACAAAAGCCCGATACTGCTCAACGCCGCCACCAGAATGGTCAGCGGCTCGTCACGGTCAACGATCGAAACGACGCCGATTATCATCAGTGCCGACAAAAGGCTTGAAATCGCACGCAGAACAAGGGTGGTTCCAAGCGCTTTGCCCTCCTCATCCGGATGATCCGAAAAATCTTTAATGATTATCGAGTTGATGCCCAAATTGCAAAGAGAGGCAAAAAACGCAGTATACGCCGCGGCATAGTTTATCAGTCCGAAGTTTGCAGGGCCCAGAAATCTGGCGGTCAGAATTCCGACGACGAACGCTAAAAGCTTGTTCGCAACTCGCCCTCCGATTATCCAGCCTGCATTTTTAACGGTTCTATTTTTCAGGATCTTTAATAAATTCATCCTCTAACTCCCGAATCGT
>CAYWXA010000082.1:0-5459 GCA_964462175.1 uncultured Oscillospiraceae bacterium | reverse complement strand
TACTTGCGGCATCGCTGTCATAAGTATAGCTTATCGTCGTCGCTGTGTCAACAATCGCCTGCGTGCGGTTGCTCTTTCGCATACAGGCGAAGCGCAGCGAAATTATACGGCGTATATTCCGTCGCATTTTGCAACGGTATCAATAGAGCCGTCTTCGTTATATTTGAACTCTGCGACGCAAACGCTGCGGTGGAACAGGCTTCCGCCGGGAAGCTCTCCCGTATGGTAGAACAAATACGAGTGTCCTTTAAAATCAGCAATGCCGGGATGGTTGGTAAACGTTCCGCCTTCTTCGTTCATCAGCACTCCCCCGTATACCCAAGGGCCTGTGGGCGAGGAGGAGGTTGAATAAGCAAGATGCTCCTGATGTATGCCCTCGGCAAAAGCGGCGTATACCATATAGTAAAGTCCGTTTCTTTTATAGAACCACGGGCCTTCGGCATACGAAGTTCCGGTCATATGACCTCCCTTTCCGAAAGACTCGACGGTCATAGGCACCTTCACGATGCCGACGTTCTCGTCATACGATATCATATCCTCGCACAGCAAAACGTATCTGAGCTCGGGATTTCCGAAATACAGATATGCCTGTCCGTCGTCGTCGATGAACACGGTCGGGTCAATATCATTCCAATCGCCCTCGTCAATAAGCGGATGTCCCAGATCCTTGAAGGGACCTGTGGGGCTGTCGGAAACACCGACGGCAATTGCCATTCCGCCGTTGGTTTTGTGTACGGGGCAGTAAAGATAAAACTTGCCGTTGCGCTCAATCGCCTGAGGCGCCCACGCTCTGTCGTCTGCCCAGCCGATGTCGTCAAGCGAGAAAACTTCGCCGTGATCGGTCCAATTCACCATGTCTTTGGTGGAATAGCAGTGCCAATTAAACATAGTGTAAAAATCGTTGATGAGCTGATCCTCATCGTGCGTTGTATACAGATACAACGTGTCGCCGCAGACCATCGGCGCCGGATCGGCGGTGTAGATCGACGTGACGATCGGGTTTTTGCAAAATCCCGTTTTTTCTTCAAATGTCAAATGTTCCATAGTTGACCTCCGCAATCTAAATATTTGCATATCAAGTATATCACAGACTCCGCATCAAGACAACAATTATATTATTTTTTCATATTCCGCACAGGTTGCTTTCAGCGACGGGTTTTGATATAATCAAGCTATCAAGTCTTAGGAGAATCATATATGAAAAAAGCTGTCGCAATCCTGCTCGGTTTCATCGTTTTGGCGGCTGTTGCCGTTGTAATAATTAACTTCCCGCCGCTGTTTCCAAGCGAAGCTGCCGATTCTTTATCTTCGGAAGGAACGCATATTTACGTCGGTTATCCCTTTGAGTCACCGAACTATAAGACCGTTCAGGCCGCAGTCGATGCCGCCGAAAAGATCTCTCCGAGATCTGAAAACGAGCGTGTATATATTCACATTGCGCCGGGAGTATACCGTGAGCAGGTCATCGTCAACGTCTCGTACATCAGCTTCATAAACGACTGCCCCGACAAGGAAGTTAAGATCACCTGGTATTACGGCATCGGATACGAATATTACAGCATGGGAGAAGACGGTTTTTACAGCGAAGAAGCCGCCCGCCAAAGGTCTGAAAAGCGGGAAGCCAACCGCTGGGGCTGTTCCGTCAGAATACTCGGAGACCGGTTCAGAGCGGAATATATCACCTTTGAAAACTCCTTTAACCGCTACGTCACGCTTAAAGAGATATTGGACGGTGTTGAGCCGTCGGGAAGTCAGTCGATCACATTCAAAAGAACGCTTGGCGCCAACGTTCAGACAAAGGACGCCACCGAACGGGCGGCAGCTCTTGCAGTTGAGGGCGATTATTGCGAATTCTTCGGCTGTTCAATGCTTTCCGGTCAGGACACGTTGTTCACAAGAGGTATCGGATACTATAAAAACTGCACGATCGAAGGAAACACCGACTATATTTTCGGGCAGGGAGATAACGTTTTTGAAGATTGCAACCTCCGATTTAAAGGCTTCAGCGGCGAATCGAAGGGCGGAGTCATTACGGCAATAAAGGATGACGGAAAATATCTGTTTTATAACTGCGAGATTACCGCAAACGACGAACTGACTGTTTTGTCGGGACGCTTCGGCAGACCCTGGGGGCCTGCGGCTGACGTCGCTTTCGTAAATACCCGTCTTGAATATGCAAGCATCATTTCCGCCGAAGGCTGGAGCAGTATGAGCGGCAACGAACCTGAGAACGCAAACTTTAAGGAATATAATTCCACCGCCGACGGCGAGAGCGTTGCGACCTTCGGAAGAGTTGACGGAACGGTGCTGTTTTCCGGCGAAGGTCTGACGCCCGAAGAATATCTCGGGGCGTGGACACCGCATTATTTTGATATGAGCGCCGTATCACGGTGAGTAGTATCTTCACGGCAAAATAAGAACGCAAAAAAGCGTGTTATCCGTTAGGGATGACACGCTTTTTGTGGGTATTGGGAAAGTGGGGAAGGAGCGAGGCGTGGCTGACACGGCGATGCGCCAAGGGTGCATCGGCAGTGGCCTGCCGTGCCGAGCGGTAGGGGCGAACTATTTTCCGAGCCGTTGCATAACGTCCTCAAGCTTTGCGCCGAAATTGTCATATACCGTATATGCCATACTTCCCGAAACGGGCGGCTTTTTCTCCATTTTATAGAGGCGCTTGCCCGTCGCTTCGTCTACCGCAGAAACAAGACTGCCTATCTTTGATGGGTAGTCCTTTTTGTTTATCTCCTGAGCTTTGCCGAAAAGTCCATTGAGGTGGGTGACGTACAGTCCCCTCACCCCGACCGCCGACAGAATTTCGAGGTGTCGGGAGGCAATTTCGAGGCACTCGTCGGGCGTGGTCGATTGGATCGACTCGTTCATTATGACTATGCTCTCGGGAGTGATGAGGTCGCAGATGGTGCGGAGCTGTTTTATCTCGGTGGTAAAGCGGCTGCTGTCGATGCCGATCTCCTCTTCTTTGGGAAAATGGGTGAATATGTAATCAGCGGGCGAGATCTCGGCATTTTCGGCAGGGACGTAAACACCAATTTGAGCAAGGAGTTGGCAGAGTCCAACGCCACGTGCGAAGGTGGTCTTTCCGCCGTTATTGGCGCCTGTAATGAGATAAAACTGCTCGTCTTGCATATCAAGATCGTTACGCACGATCAGCTCATCGCCCGTCTTTTTGAAGTCTGAAGATACGGCTTGCCTGAAGAAGCAAAGATCAAAAGCGTTTGTAAGGCTGAGCTTGCGCTCGCTTTTTGGCATAAGCTTCGGTCTTGTCATTTCAAGCCCACGGGAACGGACGAAGCCGATGAAATTGACAACGCCGTCATAAAAATCGAGCTGGTGTTCAAGCTCGTAGATATCGGTGAAAAACAGCTCACGGTAGCTTTTGATTGCGGTTGAGATTCGGCGTGTGAAGTCCTTGGTGTATTTATCAAGCTCCTTGAAAAGCGCCGTGTCCATATCAGACGGCTGATGCCTTGTTGCGGAGTTGATATGTTCCTCCCCCTCAAACTGTTCAAAGCCTTGATAGGTCTTAAAAATCAGCCTGTCGAGGACGTTGCCCTTGGGGTATATCTTTTTTGAAGATACTTCAAGTATTCCACAGACGTCGGGTGTCATATCATGGGTGAAGTTGATGCCTATTTTAACGCTTTTTATCGTTTTGGAGAATATCTCACGGAGCTCCGAGAGGTTGGTCTTGACGGCGATGAACTCTGCCGTTTCGGGCAAGGACGTAAAGAAGTCAAAGAGGTTTGTCATTGCCTGCGATTTTATAGTGTGGCGGTTTTTGTCATAGAAAAAGTTGATCTCGTCAATGCAGTTGAGATAGACTTCAAGCTCATCCATCCGCATTTTCAGCTCCATAAACGAATTAGGCGCAGTTTCGCCCGATTCGAGCTGTTTGTTATTATCCGACAGACGGCGGATAATTTTGCGGAAGGTGTCACTCAGCCTCGGTTGGCGGAGGAAATCTTCTAAGCAATCAAGGCGGTAGTTAAGCGTTTGAGAATCATCATTCAGCTCAAGCATAAGACTAAGCACCCTGTCGGGATTTTGCGGCAGGAGCATCAGCGCAACTCGGCTCGCTTCGAGGTCGTCGATGTACGAACAAGGGTACTGCGTAAGCGCCATACGGCGGTCGTAGGCATACTTTTGCTTGGCGGCGTTGGGATAAAAAAGGTTGACTTTGTCGGTGATCTTCATAACATTCTCCTTTGCGGCTTGCTATATAATATAACAACTTTTTTGGTGCAAAGGTTGCACAAAACGTGCTAAAATTTATAACTCATCAATTCTTCAAACATTTGCGCCTTTATGGAGATCTATTCCACCACCGTCACCCTATCTCCGTCGCTGAACGGGCGGTCGGCGGTGACGATGACACGCTCGCCGTTGCGAAGGTTGCCTTCAAGTACCAGATAATAGCCTTCGTCATATTCTTGGGTCACGACTTCCCGCATTTCGGCGGAGCATATCTCGGCGGAAAATCCTTGTGTATAGGTCACGACAAAGATATATTTGCCGTCAAAGAGGCATTCTTTGGGGATAACGGGCGCTATGCTGCCGTCGGGGGTATACATCGAATAGACGGAATGGGTGGTCACCTGGGGCTTGGCTTCATAGAAAAGCGTTTCGCCGAAGAAGGTGAAAAAGAGTATTACTGCGCAAAAGAGCGCAGTCAGAATCGTAACGAGTTTTTTCATTGTTGTCACCTTTTGGTCAGGGATTTTAGCGAGCGAGCCGTGGCTGACACGGCGATGCGCCGCAGGTGCATCGGCAGTGGCCTGCCGTGGCGAGCGGAGTTGGCGGGCGTAAGGATGGAGTGCCGTCTGCGAAGGGTGGGCGCAGGGCGCCCGTCCGAGCAGGTGGCACGGGCGGCGGGTCCCCTCCCCGACCTTTTCGCTCCTGCACGGCGCTCAAGGTCGCAGCCTCCGCCCCGCTTAAAACTTATAGCTCTCCATCGACTCCTCGAGCGTTTCACGGAACATCACAAAGAGCATAATGATGGGGAACATATACACCGTGCTTCCTGCATATGAAACGTCTGCGGGTATCTCCGAGAGCATAACGGATAGCGGCATTATCTCGTCGTTTTCCATTGAGAAGATAAGCGCTTGATCGACCATATTCCAGCTTTCGCAGAAGATGAGGATTGCAAGTGATACGATTGCCGGCTTTATTTGAGGGATGACGGCATAGCGGAATGTCTTGAAAACGGATGTGGTTTCCAAGGCTGTGCAGTCAATAAGCTCGTTCGGGATGTTCTTCATAAACTGTCTGAACAAAAACGTTGCAAAGGGCGAGAACATCATTGGAATAGTCAGCGCCATAGGCGTGTTGAGCATATTGAAGTCACGAAGCTGGATGTAGTTGGGAAGTAGCGTCGCTTGGAACGGGAGCATCATTACGACGATATAGACAAAGAACAAGGTATCTCTGCCCTTGAAGGG
>CAYWXA010000081.1:0-5475 GCA_964462175.1 uncultured Oscillospiraceae bacterium | reverse complement strand
CCTATGACCCCCTGCTTGTAAGGCAGGTGCTCTCCCAGCTGAGCTATGCTCCCATAAAGCCACCCTCGATAGGCGACTTTGATATTATAACCGACCTTTTGGGTTTTGTCAATACCTTTTTTACTTATTTTTAATAAGATTTAAAAGCTCTTCTCGTGTAAAGTGATATACCTTGTCACAGAAGTTGCACTTAACTTCCGTAACTTCATCCTCTGCCAAGTCCTTAATGTCCTTTTCGTTAAGACTGTAAAGGATCTTCTCGGTCTTTTCGCGTGAGCATTCGCACTCATAGTTGACCTCAAAGTCATCAAGTATGTTAGGCTCTAAGCCCTCAAGCGCCTTCATTGCGATGTCTTCCGCCGTATATCCCAATTCCATCAGCGTTGTAACGCTCGCCATTGTCGAAATGTTCTTTTCAATAATATCAATGCAGGAATCGGGCGCAAAGGGGAGAAGCTGCAACAAAAATCCGCCCGCTTTTTTAACTGTCAGATCGGGATTTACCAGCACACCGAGCGCACATACCGTGGGGATCTGCTCGCTTACTGCGAAGTAATTGGTAATATCCTCTGCGATCTCTCCGCTTACAAGCTCCGTCTGACCGACGTAAGGCTCTTTAAGTCCCAAGTCCTTAACGATGCAAATCGTACCCATCGTTCCGACAGCTCCCGAAACGTCCAGCTTTCCGTTTGGTTTAAGGGGGATCTCAACGATCGGCTCGTCGCAATACGCCTTGACGTTGCCAAAGCTATCCGATACCGCAACCATATTTCCGATAGGACCGCCTCCGTTGATTCTCACACTCACCGTGTCGTCTTTATCCTTCAGACCGAAACCGATAAGGGAGGTGCCCATTGCAAGTCTGCCGAGCGCTGCCGTGCAAACGGCGCTGGTCTTATGGATCCTTTCGATCTCAGATACGATGTCAAGTCCGTCGATTGCCGAGCAAACGACGCTTGCATCCGCACTGATAGTTCTAACTATTCTACCCATTATATATGATCCTTCTTACTTTTTTAATCCGCAAACGTATAAAATTCTTTGCGTGTCGTCTTTGGGCGCTTCATCGCTCAAATCATCATACATCGCCAAAAGCTCAAGTCCGCATTCATCTATCGCTCCGACGACCTTTTCTGTTTCATAAGCATATTCCTTAAAGCTCTCGGAATATCTTTGGTGATTGTCCTCTTCGTCGGGCACAAAGAAATCAAGCGTGATAAGCACGCTCCGATCCATATCGTTATATTCATTTTGCCACACGACGAACGCTTCATCCGTATCATAAACGAAAGCGTTGTCAGCCAAAACTTCCTTGTGCTTATAAACGGTGTTCATATCAAATATAAACAGTCCGTTTTTCTTCATATACTTTGCGACCTGCCGCAAAGTCATCTTCACGAACTCAAAGCAGTCCAAATGATTCAAAGCATCCAGCGAGCAGACAAAAACATCAGCCTTATCGGGCAACGATAGGTCTGCAATATCCTGCTGAACGAGCATTATTTTCGAGCCTGTCGAATACTTCTTCTGCGCCGCATAAGTGAGCATATCGCACGAAAGGTCACACCCTGTCACGGTGTAACCCAACTTTTCAAGCTCAAAGCTCAGCGATGCCGTACCGCACGCTAAATCAACCAGCTTGCCTTTTTTGCCGCCGTACTCGGTTACGAGATCGTTGATCCTACGGGCGTACTTTTTATAATCGACGTTACTTGTCAGCAAGTCATAATATGAAGCAAAAATGCCGTAGCTCATAGACTTACTTGGAGTCGTTCTCGTGCTTCTTTGCCAAACGCTCAAATACGACGGAATATCCCTCACTGCCGTAATTGATAGAGCGGTTTACACGGCTGATAGTTGCAGTAGATGCGCCTGTTTCGGCAACGATATCGCTGTAAACGTGCTTGTCGTTAAGCATCTTTGCGACCTGATATCTCTGAGAAAGAGATCTGAGCTCCAGAACGGTACAAAGATCCTCAAAGAAGTTATAACATTCTTCTTCGGTTTCGAGCGTAAGAATCGCCTCAAAGAGATCGTCAAGGTATTTGTCCTTAAGCTTAGTGTTCATCTATATATTACCTCCAAACGTGATCGTTTACATATCCGTTTAGTATTTTAGCACATAAAAGAGAAAAAGTAAAGCGGTAAATTAAAGTTTTACCGCTTTACCAAACAAATATGAGTTTTGTTGTGATTTTTGTCAATCTTCCGCAAACTCCTCTTCGTCCTCTGCGCAAACGTCCTCGATGATCGCTCTGAGATCGTTTACGCCCTCGTCCGTGATCGCAGAGAAGGGAATCACCGTCAGATCGTCATAATAAGGAAGCTCCGTTTTAAGCGCTTCCATTCTTTTCGTGCGCTCGGTCTTATTGAGCTTGTCTGCCTTCGTGAGAATGATCACAAACGGCAGCTCGCTCTCAATTAAGAAGTTGACCATCTGCAAGTCGTCCTTCGTCGGAGGGTGACGCATATCAATGAGCGACAGAACCAAAACCAGATCTCTGTCCGGATCGCCCAGATATCCGCCGATAAGTCCCGACCAACGCTCCTTTTCGCTCTTGCCGACTTTGGCATAGCCATACCCCGGCAGGTCAACGAAATGAACGTTTTCAAGCCCGTAGAAGTTGATGGTTGCAGTCTTTCCGGGAACGGAGCTGACTCTTGCCAGATTCTTTCTGCCGAAGAGCCTGTTTATCAAAGAAGATTTCCCGACGTTTGAGCGTCCCGCAAAAGCAATTTCAAACTTCTTCGACGGGGGTATCTGCTCAAAAGTTCCGTATGAAGCTACAAATTCGGCTTTCTGAAAATTCATGTCAGCATCTTGCTCCGATCTCTTGTGAATTCTTTTTCATCATCTTTGCGGGCAGGTTCTTTTTTGCGGCGGGCTTTGTTGCCAACGCTGCCGCAAGAACGTCGTCAAGCGTTTCGGCGAAAACAAATTCAATATTTGCCTTAACCTTGTCGTCAACCTCTTCAAGGTCGGGCTTGTTGGCGGCGGGAATAATAACCGTTTTAATTCCCGATTTATATGCCGCCATAGTCTTCTCTCTGAGTCCGCCGATCGCCAGGACCTTACCTCTGAGGGTTATCTCGCCCGTCATTGCGACGTCGCTTCTTACGGGTATTCCCGAAAGCTCGGAAATGATCGCCGTCGCCATCGTAACGCCGGCAGAAGGGCCGTCCTTGGGAATAGCTCCCTCGGGTGCGTGAATGTGAATATCCTTCTTCATATAGAACTCTCTGTCGATTCCGTAAACGTCCGCAACGCTTCTTGCATAGCTCACGGCGATCTTCGCACTTTCCTTCATAACGTTGCCCAAATAGCCTGTCAGCTCAATTGCGCCCTTGCCGTCAAGTGCCATAACTTCAAGCGGCATAAGCGTTCCGCCTACGGAAGTCCAGGCAAGACCGTTGACCTCACCGACGGCAGGCTTTGCCGACTTCAGATCGTCGGTATACTTTCGCACGCCTAAGTATTTCTCTGCGGTTTCCGAGGTGATAGTAACTCTTGAAGCGGTCTTTGAAACGATGTCCTTTGCCGCCTTACGGCACAGGGAAGCGATAGTGCGCTCAAGCGTTCTGACGCCCGCCTCTTTGGTATAGTGGTCGATAAGCTCGTAAACACCCGAATCGGTGAATCTAAGCATATTTCCGTTAAGTCCGTTTTTCTTTAGCTGCTTGGGAATCAGGTGGCGCTTTGCAATTTCAAACTTTTCCTCTCTCGTATAGCTGGGCAGCTCGATAACGTCCATTCTGTCAAGCAGGGGAGGAGCAATGGTCGAAAGATTGTTCGCAGTCGTGACAAACAAAACGTCGCTCAGATCAAAGGGCACTTCAATATAGTGATCTCTGAATTCCTTGTTCTGTTCCGAATCCAAGACTTCAAGCATAGCGCTTGAAGGGTCACCCTTATAGTCGTTTGACATCTTGTCGATCTCATCCAGCAAAATAAGGGGATTCTTCGAGCCCGACTGCTTAATTGCGGTGATGATCCGTCCGGGCATCGAGCCTATGTAGGTCTTTCTGTGACCTCTTATGTCCGATTCGTCCTTGACACCGCCCAAAGATACTCTTGCATATTTTCTGCCCAGAGCTGCGGCAATCGACTTGCCTATCGACGTTTTACCGACACCCGGAGGGCCGACAAGACAGATTATCTGTCCCTTGACGTCGGGAGTAAGGCTTCTGACGGCCAAGAGCTCAAGAATTCTCTCCTTGACCTTTTTCATTCCGTAGTGGTCTTTATCAAGCTGTGCCGAAACTCTCTCAATATCAACATTATCCTCAGTCGACGAGTTCCAGGGAAGCTCCAAAACTGTGTCGAGATATCCTCTGATGACTGCGGCCTCCTGCGAACCGGAGGGCATTTTCGCCAAACGGTTAGCCTCGCTTACCAGCTTTTCAACGGTCTCTTTGTTTTCAAGTCCCAATGCGGCAATTCTTTCAAGGTAGTTATATCCCTCGTCAACGGTGTCATCCTCGCCCAGCTCTTCCTTGATGACCCGAAGCTCCTCACGAAGGTAATATTCACGCTGACTGTGTTCGATTATCTCGTGAACCTTTGCGTGAATATCCTTTTCAATTGAAAGGATATTGGTTTCGTGCGTCAGAACTGCCAAAAGAATTGAAAGCTTCTCGCTGAGAGTGAGAGCTTCATATATCTTTTGCTTGTCCGGGGTCGGAATTATAAGGTTAAACGCCAAGGCTTTGTAAAGCTCCATCGAAGTCTTTGCGGCATAAACAGCGTTCTTGAATTCGTCGGGAACTCTCGGTACTACCTGAAGGTAAGCCTCAAACGTCGATTTGATAACACGCATAATAGCGTCGACTTCGTCGGGGTGGGCAGTTTCTCTGCTGAAGCTGGGAACGGGCTTTATCTGCGCCTTGATCCCGTCGCCCGTTTTATCGAGGCTGACAAGCTTCGCTTTATAAATTCCCTCGACCCTTACTCTTGAAACGCCGTCATTGCCTTTAAGTATCTGCTTGATCCCACAGACGGTACCGAATTTGTATACGTCCTTAACGTCGGGGTCGTCAACGCTGACGTCCTTTTGCGCCACTAAGAAAACACAGCTGTTGTTTTCCAGAGCATCCGAAAGGGAAGCCAGAGAACGGGGACGTGAAACGTCAAATCTTACTGACATCTCGGGATATACGACAACATCTCTTGTGCATACGCAGGGTAAAGAGATGTTAAAGAATTTTTCTTTTTGATCTGCCATTTTATTCCTTTCTTTGCAATTGCAATTTATATAAAATAATAACGTAATGTCAAAAACCGTGTATTGTACATTATAGCAGAACCGACGGCTTTTTGCAATAGAGAATGTTATGGAAAAACGTATTCGATTTTCCAAAAAACGCTTGACAAACCCAATTTTCTGTGATAATATATCATCTTGTGGAATGCGCTTGTAGCTCAGCTGGATAGAGTGACTGGCTACGAACCAGTAGGTCAGGGGTTCGAGTCCCTTC
>CAYWXA010000080.1:0-5527 GCA_964462175.1 uncultured Oscillospiraceae bacterium | reverse complement strand
TGTAGGATTGAACAAAAAAGCGGGTTTTGCAGGGGGATTATAGGGCAGAATTGCGCCTGCGGCGCAATTGCGAGGAACCAATTTCCTCGCATACGACTCGGAAATAAGTTCCTCGCCATTCGCGGGTCCCCTCCATCAATCCCTTCGGGCTTGACGGCCTGCGCCCCGCCACAAAAAATCCCGCCCTTTAAAGGACGGGACTTAGCACTATGCAATCAGTGGTTAAAGCTTGTTTTTGCAATGCTCCAGAAAGCAGGCTTGATAGCGTAGCCGTTTTCCGGTCTGTCAAATATCATTGCTGCGTTTCTTCTGAGCTTGGGTGTCGAGTTGAGCCAGGAGTTCTCGTCGTCGGTGCCCCAGAACACTACCATATCGATAACGCCCTGATCTGCGAAATCCTGGAACATCTCAAAGAGCTGAGCATACTTTTCAGCCTGATAATTGAATTCTTCTTCACTCCACTTGTAATACGAGCCGTCTTTGTTCGTGCCGATAAACATATTCATATCAAGCTCGGTGATCTGAACTCTGAAGTTTCCTGCGTATTCGGGGAAACATTCGTTATAGATGAGCGAAAGCTCGGAGATCTTTTCAATATTCTGTCTGTAAAGCTCAACGTTGCAGTCAAGAGAGATGTGCGACTGGAAGCCGACGCCGTCAACTCTTATGCCCTTGCGAAGAAGTCTTTCGACCATATCGTACATCGCCTGAGTCTTGGAAACCTGCCATTCCATATTAAAGTCGTTGATAACGAGAATTGCGTCCTCATCTGCTGCTCTTGCGGCATTAACGGCGATCTCAACGTAGTCATCCAAATATCCGTCGCCGTCAACGTCACCGATGATCTCTGCCCAGTAGGAATCGTCAGCAACCGTTCTGATTCCTTCGCCGTTGAGAACTTCGTTGCAAACGTCCCAGATGTTGATGTCATCCTTATATCTTGTGACGTATTCGGTGATGAAGGTGGTCAGTCTTTCGGTGAGCTGTTCACGGGTCGCCAAAGCGCCGTCTGCATAACACTGCGCAACGGTTCTCGTGTCGTTGGGGTCTGCCTTGAACCACCAGTCGGGAACCTGAGAGTGCCACAAAAGCGTATGTCCTCTCAAGGTTGCGCCTGCCAGCTTGCCGAATTCGACGAAAGCGTCAACGTTTGACCAGTTGAAAACGCCTTCGCTGGGGTTGACGTATGCAGGCTTGCACTCGTTTCCGAGAACGAAAACGTTGTAGTGCTTCAAAATGCCCTGAGTTACCGGATCGTCAAGGTCTGTGATCTGGTTTGAAACGAACGAAACGCCGATGTCCATATTATCGAAGTATTTATACAAAGCGGGTGCTTCATACGAGTTTACGGCAAGATCCTGAGTCGCAAGGGTATCGATCTCTTCAAGGGTATATGTAAGCTCGGGGTCGGTAAGTTCCGAAACGTCAAATACGGGTGTTTCTTCTTCGGGTTCGCCGCAAGACACAAGGCTCAACGCCATTATCATTGCAAGCAAAAGTGATAAAAATCTTTTCATGGTGCTCCTCCAAATAATTTGATCACCATTTATTCTATCACAAAACCTCAAATCTTTGAATAGGTCAACTTTGACAATATGTGCTGTTAAGTTTTGTGCAGCTTAACTATTCGCCTTCAAGCCGTGCCGAAGCGGTGCGACAAAACGCAAGATTTGTCCCGCAATTTTTAATATTTTTAGTGGAATTTCTATTTACAGAAAGACAGATTTTCGGTATAATAAATTTGTATGTTATCTTAATGATTAGGAGGAGAGCATATGAGCAACACTCATAATGATGACACGGCGGCGGTACGGGGCTTTATGAAGACCGTCTTTTTGGGGATCGCTGTCTGTGAGATTATTTCTTTGCTTATTTTCCTTGTGATCGGCAAATTTTCACTTGCAGTTCTTCTGGGCGCCGTTTGGGGCGGATTCGTAATGACGGTCTACTATCTGCTGATGGCTGTGGGCGTTTCAAAGGCCGCCCGTGAAACAGATCCCGACGTAGCCAAGAAGCGAATTCAGGCATCCTATTCTCAGCGGCTCCTGCTTTTGGCTCTGCTGATGGGCGCAGGCGTGTTCGTTGCCGCAGAGTACGGCTGGATACATTGGCTGCCGATGATCCTGTCGATGATCTATCCGAGAATATCCATTGCCGTTTGGCAGGTATTGAATTCAAAGAAAATGGCTGATGCCGATACCCCTGCGGATCAGCTTGAACCGATCCCGTATACCGAAGAGGATGACGAAGAGGAAGGTGATTTGTAAATGTCTATTGAGATTACCGGTGCGAAAATACTTTTTGAGCTTCCCTTTGGCATCACGATCACCGAAACTCAAGTCAATATGTGGATAGTTATGGCGCTCATAATCGGCGTTTGTGCGTGGCTGACCCACGATCTGAAGGTCAAACCCACCTCAAAGCGCCAGATAATCGCTGAATATATCGTCACGATGGTATATAACTTCGTTGAAGGCAATATGGGCAAAAAGTTCCGCAACTATACGCCCTTCATCGCTGCGCTTTTCTCGCTTGCGATGTTTTCAAGCCTTATCTCGCTTTTGGGAATGTACGCTCCCACCAGCGACCTCAACACCACCATCGGATGGGCGCTGGTCGTATTCGTGCTCATCACCTATTACAAGCTAAAGACCAACGGCGTCTTGGGATATGCAAAGAGCCTTTGCGACCCTATATTCGTTATGCTCCCCATGAACATCATCGGTGAGTTCTCAACTCCAATCTCGATGGCGTTCCGTCTTTTCGGCAACGTTGCGTCGGGTGCCGTTGTTTCAACTCTCGTATACGCTGCGCTTGCGTGGCTGAACGGTCTGCTTTTCGGCTGGCTCCCCGGAATTCTGGGCGAGATCGGTGAAAAGCTTCCCATTCTCCAGCTTGGTCTGCCGGCGATCCTGTCGATCTATTTCGACGTGTTCTCAAGCGTTCTTCAGGCGTTTATCTTCTGTATGCTGACAATGCTGTATATCGCATCTGCGGCAGACACAAGTGATGCATAAATTCAAAATTCGTTAAGATTCGGCTCTGCCGATTTTTGAAAGGAAGGTTTAATTCTATGGAAAAAGCATTAGTACTTATGGGTTGCGCAATCGGCGCTGGTTTGGCACTTATCGCAGGTATCGGCCCCGGTATCGGTGAAGGCTACGCTGTCGGCAAGGCTTGTGAAGCTATCGCACGTCAGCCTGAGCAGAAGGGCAGTGTTACCACCACCATGCTTATGGGTTGTGCTATCGCTGAAACCACCGGTCTTTACGGTCTTATCGTCGGTCTTTTGCTTATCTTCGTAGCTCCCGGACTTTTCATCAACAAGCTGGGATAATTACACGCAAAAAGATAAGTAAGGAGATGTTGAAATTATGATATTGTCGGGAACTCTTGACTTTATCTCCATAAACGTCTGGCATATCCTTATGGCTATCGGAAATCTTCTCATCCTCGTGTTTTTCCTGAAGAAGTTTCTTTTTAAGCCTGTAAACGATATTCTTGAAAAGCGTGCCGAAGAGGTCGAAAAGGTATATTCCGATGCTGACAGAGCGCTTGAAAAGGCAACTGCCGACAAGGCTCTGTATGAGCAGAAGCTTCTTGACGCCAAGGACGAAGCGGACGAGCTTATCAAGACTGCCTCCGCACACGCAAAGGCAAAGAGCAACGAGATCATCAGCGACGCCAAGGCTGAAGCCGAACGCAGACGCATTGCCGCCGAAGAGGATATCGAGCTTGCCAAGAAAAAGGCAGTCAGCGAGGTCAAGGACTCTATTTCCGATATGGTTATCGAGTTGGCAGGCAAGGTCGTCGAAAAGGAGATCGACGGGAAGTCGCACGCTCAGCTTATCGACGAAGCCATCGAATCTTTGGGTGATGACTTATGATGAAGAATTACGCCAGAGAATACGGCGAAGCCATGTATGAGCTTGCTCACGCAAAGGGTGTTGAAGAAAAAGTCTTTAACGACTTCGGTGAGGTAGTGAAGGTAATTTCCTCTTCACCCGATTATTTGAGACTTTTGTCAAATCCTCGTCTTTCCTCATCCGAGCGTGCCGATGCCGTCGGCAAGGTATTCGGCGGAAAGATCGACGGGTATCTGCTCAATATGCTGAAGATATTTGCAGAAAAAAGAATGTGCTCGCTCATTCCCAAGTGCTACGGTGAGTATAAAAACATCTACTGCCGTGCCAATAACATTCTTGCCGTTACGGCTACGTCTGCAGTTGCTTTGAGTGAGGAGCAAAAGGCTCGTCTTGTGCAAAAGCTTTCGGCAAAAACAGGCAGTCGGATCCTTTTGACCTGCATCACCGATCCCGCTTGTATCGGCGGTATCAGACTGGAATATGCAGGCAAGAGGGTAGATGCCAGTGTCAGACAAAGACTTACATCTTTACGCAGATCCATAATGGACGCGTAAGACGTATAGGAGTGAGATAAATGAACTTAGATCAGATCAGCAGCCTGATTAAGGCTCAGATAGAAAACTACGAAAACAAGGCGGAGTTTTCCGAAACGGGAAGTGTCGTGACCGTAGGTGACGGTATAGCTTCCGTTTACGGACTTGACAAATGTCTTTCAAACGAGCTGGTTTTGTTCTCCAACGGAACGTACGGTATGGCTCTCAACCTGGAAGAAGATTTTGTTTCCGTCGTTATGCTCGGCTCTGACGCAGGTGTGCGTGAGGGCGACGTCGTCAAGCGCACCGGCTCGGTCGTTTCCGTTCCCGTAGGTGAGGCGCTTATCGGCAGAGTTGTAAACGCTTTGGGCCAGCCTGTTGACGGCAAGGGTCCTATCGCCGCAGTAAAAAATATGCCTATCGAGCGCAAAGCCGCAGGCATTATCGAGAGAAAATCCGTTTCCGTTCCTTTGCAGACGGGTATCAAGGCTATCGACTCCATGATCCCCATCGGCAGAGGTCAGCGTGAACTTATAATCGGTGACCGCCAGACGGGTAAGACCGTCATTGCCACCGATACCATCATCAACCAGAAGGGCAAGGATTGCATCTGTATCTACGTTGCCATCGGTCAGAAGAATTCGACCGTTGCTCAGCTTGTTGAGACCCTTTCCCGTGCGGGCGCAATGGATTATACCATCGTCGTCAGCTCAACCGCCAGCGAGCTTGCTCCTTTGCAGTATATTGCGCCTTATGCCGGCTGTGCAATGGGCGAATACTTTATGGAGCAGGGCAAGGACGTCCTCATAATTTATGACGATCTGTCCAAGCACGCCGTTGCATACCGCACGCTTTCGCTTTTGATCCGCCGCCCTCCGGGACGTGAAGCATACCCCGGCGACGTATTCTATCTCCATTCCAGACTGTTGGAGCGTGCCGCGCGTTTGGCGCCCGAATACGGCGGAGGTTCGCTGACCGCCTTGCCTATAATCGAAACTCAGGCGGGCGACGTTTCGGCGTATATCCCCACCAACGTCATCTCTATCACCGACGGACAGATATTCCTTGAGACTGAGCTTTTCAACTCGGGCATTATGCCTGCGGTAAACCCCGGTATCTCCGTTTCCC
>CAYWXA010000079.1:0-5899 GCA_964462175.1 uncultured Oscillospiraceae bacterium | reverse complement strand
CCTTTTATTTTCCTAAATAAGCTGTTGACTTTTTGTGAGAAGTGACGAAAATCGAGCAAAAAACCAATTACGTCTTGACAGGATTTTTGATTGCGAATATAATTTATATGATATTGAATATGAGGTGGTATATCTTGGCAAAAAGCCGCTATGAATCTTATACGGATGAGGAGCTTGCCGTTCTTGCTAAGTCGGACAAAGCCGCTTTTGATGCGCTCCTGATTCGTTATCTTGATTCGCTGCATTATGCCGCCGGTTCTTACGCTGTCGGGCGTAAGGGATATATCGACGCTGATGACTACCGTTCGGAGGGCGTTTTGGGACTGATGAATGCCGTTAAGCATTACGACCCCGAAAGCGATGCCAGCTTTGCGACGTTTGCAAAAGTCTGCTCGTCCAACCGAATGATAAGTGCATATCAAAAATCCAAAAAGGTAATGAACTTTGAAACCAATTTCGACGGTAAGGCTGTCGATTCGGTTGCCGACCGTTCGGGAGATATTTTCGTGCGTGAGCTTGGCTCCGCCGTTGCCGACGTGGTCGATAACGACCTTTCAAAGCTTGAAGCGAAGGTATTTTTAAGCTATCTCTCGGGAATGACCTATAAAGAGATCGCCGCTTGCCTTGACGTTTCCGAGAAGTCGGTGGACAATGCTTTGGGAAGGGTGCGCAGGAAACTGCGTGATAAGATCTGATAAAAGCCGCAAGACGGTTTTTATATATAATTGTCATGATTTTTCGTGATCTTGGCAAAATATTTTAAGCGAGGGAAATTTATGTACGAAGACAAAACATTAGTATGCCGTAACTGCGGAAACGAATTCGTTTTCACAGCCGGCGAGCAGGAATTCTATGCAGAAAAGGGCTTCGAGAACGAACCCAAGATGTGCAAGGACTGCAGAAAGAAGAAGAAAGAAGAAGGCAAGCAGTATTACACAGCTGTATGTGCATCCTGCGGCAACGAGGCTAAGGTTCCTTTCAAGCCCCACGATGACCGCCCTGTTTATTGCAGCGATTGCTTCGCAAAGCAGAGAGGCGAATAATATAATTTCTTCGGCGCAGGCTCGTTTGGGTCTGCGCTTTTTTCATCTTTTGCAGGTGTTGCAATAGTTTTGCAAATGCGGTATAATAAACGTAACAATATATATTAAAGGAGAACGGATATGAAGATAACAAAAGATTCCATTATCGGCGACGTTTTAAGGCTTGATCCCGGATGCGGAAAACTTTTCCTTGAGATCGGTATGCATTGCCTCGGCTGTCCTTCGGCAACGGGAGAAACGATTGCTCAGGCTTGCGAGATCCACGGCGCTGATGCCGATGAGCTCGTTGCAAAGCTCAATGCTTATTTTGGCTACTGATCCGAACTGCGGGACGGCTTTGGCTGTCCTGCGCCATTTTTAAATGAAGGCGGGGATTTTTCTGACTCATTCACTTGATTCACGGCTGATGACTGCCGCAGGATTCGTAAACGGCGGCGGTGTCGCCTGCGACGTCGGCACCGATCACGCATATTTGGCGGCGTATCTTGCCGATAACGGCATATCCGAAAGGGTCATCGCCTGCGATATTGCGCAAGGCCCCCTTGAAAGCGCGCGGCTGACCGTTTCCCGATTGGGACTTTCCGACAGAATTACCGTCATCCGATCGGACGGCCTCGATTCCGTTCCCGACGAAGGCGTGACCGACGTTATAATCTGCGGAATGGGCGGCGAGCTGATATTGGATATAATCTTGCGTGCCGATTGGCTGAAAAGGGGAGTAAACCTCGTTTTGCAGCCGATGACCCGTGCAAGCGAGCTTCGTGAGGGACTGTATGAACAGGGCTTTGTCATCAAGTCGGAAAAAGCCTGCCGTGACGGCAAGTTCATCTATTCGGTCATCAACGCCGAGTACCGAGGCGGCTCTTTAAAGCTTTCGCCCCTGCAGTCGCTTATCGGCGGACTTGATATGAGCGAGCCGCTTTCTTTGGAATACGCTTCAAGCGTATGCGAGCGTTTGTCGGCGTCCTCATTGGGCAAGATATCTTCAAACGACGAAGCCACCCGCAAAGACGGCGAGCGGGAGCTTGATTTAGTCCACGAGCTTATGGAAATAATAAATGAGGTTTAAAAAATGACGACTGTACACGACATATACGATTATATAAATTCCGTTGCGCCCTTCGGCTTGCAGGATAAGTTTGACAACTCCGGCTTGCTCATTGATATGGGAAACGCTAAGGTAACGAAAGTTTTGCTTGCGCTCGATGCCACCAAAAAGGTCATCGACGAGGCGCATAACCTCGGTTGCGAGCTGATTATTACACACCATCCCGTGATCTTCCACCCCCTCAAGGAGCTTGACGTCAGATATCCTGCGCCCTATATGTTTTCAAAGGGCATTTCCTGCATTAGCGCACACACCAACCTCGATTCTTCTGATTACAACATCTCTGATATGATGGTTGAGCTGTTGGAGCTTGAAAACACGGGCGAGATCCTGAGCGTCAACCGTTCTTACGACGGCAAGCCCGTGGGATACGGCAGAATTGCAACCTGCGCTCCCATATCTGCCGAAGATCTGGCTGCTCTTTGCAAAGAAAAGTTCCATTCCCGCACGGTCAGATATACTGCCGGTTGCGGCGAGATAACGAAAGTTGCGCTTTGCTCGGGTGCAGGCGGAAGTATGATATATGAAGCTGACGTAAACTGCTTCGACGCCCTCATCACCGCCGACGTCAAGCACGACCAGTTCTTAGAGGCGGAGCTTCAGGGGAAAACTCTCATCGACTGCGGACATTACGAGACCGAAGTCATCGCAATGCCTTATCTGTACGACGTTTTAAGCGAAAAATTTTCCGAGGTGAAGTTCTTCTTCTCGGCGGCAATGACCCATACCATTAAAGCTATCTGATCATTTTAGGAGGCACCCACCCTTGGCACTTGACGGCATATATCTGAGCCTTGTAAAAGATGAGCTTGAAAAAAAGCTCATCGGCTCCCGAATCGACAAAATACACCAGCCTGCAAAGGGCACGGTCGTCATATCTTTTCGCACGCCTCACGACGGCAACCAAAAGGTGTTGCTTTGTGCCGCCGCAGGCACGGCAAGGGCGCATTTTACCTCCCGAGAGCTGGAAAACCCCAAGGTTCCGCCGATGTTTTGTATGCTTTTGCGAAAGCATCTTTCCTCCGGCAAGCTCATTGCCATTCGTCAGGACGGCTTTGAACGGATTCTGTTTTTTGACTTTGAAGCGACTGACGAGCTTGGCGACCGTGTGACCCTCACTCTCGCCTGCGAGATAATGGGCAGATGCTCAAACATCATCTTAATCGGTAAAGACGGAAGAATTATTGATGCTATCAAGCGTGTCAGCGACGATATGTCAAGCGTGCGCCGAGTTTTGCCGGGAATGAGCTATACCCTTCCGCCGAGGGATGAGCGTCTGAACCTTTTGGATCTGGATACGGACGAGTTTTTCTTAAATCTTGAGAAAAACCCAACGCAGGAGCTTTCCAAGGCGATCTTAAAGACCCTTGAGGGCATTTCTCCCGTGTTTGCGCGCGAAGCCGTGCATTACTGCGCCCGCGGCGAGGACAGAACCGCAGGTGAGCTGTCAAGCGACGAGCGTGACCGCTTGGCGTTTTATCTTAAAAACACCGCCCGACAGATTCTTGAGGGCGAAAATAAATTCGTTCTTCTGAAGGACAAAAGCGGCAAGATGACCGACTTTTGTTTCACAATGGTTTCGCAGTACGGCAATCTTATGACTGCCCGTGAGTTCAATTCGCCCTGCGAGCTTTTGGATACCTTCTATTTCGAGCGTGACGTTATCAACCAGAACCGACAGCGTGCCGACGATCTTTTCAAAATGATCGTGAGCCTTACCGAGCGCATCAAGCGCCGTGTGGCGTCGCAAAAGCAGGAGCTTTTAGACTGCCAGAACCGTGACGAGCTTCGGCTCATCGGTGATCTTATAATGGCAAACCTTTACCGTATTCAAAAGGGCGACCGTGAGGTGACTCTGGAGAACTTTTACGACGAAGACTGCCCCGAAATCAAAATCAAGCTTGACCCGAGGCTTGCTCCTGCGCAGAATGCGCAAAAGTATTACACCGAATACCGCAAAGCGGACACCGCCGACAAAAAGCTCCGTGAGCTGATAGCCTCAGGCGAGGAAGAGATCAAATATATCGACTCGGTGTTTGATTCTCTTTCCCGTGCATCGACGGAAAGTGATCTTAGCGAGATAAGACTGGAGCTTTGGCAGAGCGGCTACCTTAAACAGCCGAAAAACAAGCAAAAACCCCCGAAGGCTCTGCCGCCTATCGAATATGTTTCCGGCGACGGATATACCATTTTGGTCGGCAGAAACAACCGCCAGAACGACATCCTGACCCTCAGAATTGCCGAGAAGTCGGATATCTGGCTTCATACCCACGATTTTACCGGGTCACACGTTATTATAAAATGCGAGGGCACCCGGCCTCCCGAGGAAACCGTTGAAGAAGCGGCGCTGATTGCGGCGTATAATTCTTCTGCAAGAAATTCCTCGCTCGTGCCGGTCGATTATACCCTTGCAAAGTTCGTTAAAAAGCCTGCCGGCTCAAAACCCGGTATGGTCATATTCACAAACAACAAAACGCTTTACGTCACACCCGACAGCGAAACTGTCGAGGCATTGAGAAAGGAGAAATAAATTATGATTAAAAACGAAGCTTTGGAAGTATTGACAACAAGACGCTCCGTCAAGGCGTATCTTGACAAGCAGATAAAAAAAGAAGAGCTTGAAGCGGTCCTTGCCGCAGGTATCAACGCTCCGACGGGCAGAAATCTGCAGGCCCCGAAGATCGTTGCAGTCACAGACCCCGAAACGGTGAAATATCTTTCAAAACTCAACGCCGCTGTTATGGGCGCATCTGGTGACCCGTTCTATGGCGCACCCTGCGTTTTGGTCGTTTTGGCTGATAAAAACGTAAGAACGGGCATTTATGACGGCTGCTGCGTAATGGCAAATCTTCTCAATGCCGCTCACGCCGTCGGCTTGGGCGCTTGCTGGATCCACCGTGCCAAGGAAGTTTTCGATTCCGCCGAAGGCAAGGCGCTCCTCAAAAAGTGGGGCATCGAAGGCGACTACGAAGGCATTGGAAATTGTGTATTGGGATATAACGCAAAGGAATTCCCCGCACCGAAGGCGCACAAAGACGACTACGTCGTATACGTTGGTGATATCTGATGGGCGAGCGATTTGAGAAAACGCTGTGGTATCTTGTCAGTGCCGTTGCGATATATAATATAGTTCCGCTTGTTTGTGCGTTGTCGAATTTCCCTTTGTATAATCTTCTGCCGCCGTTTTATATCTGTGCGGTGCTGGTCATAAGCTTCGTGTTCGGCAGCCGTCACGGGGGAGATTGGCTGATTGCCTTTGGTCTTGCGGCTGCGTTCATTCCCACGATATACATATTTTTCAACCCGACCGTTTGGATATACGTTCCCGTGTATCTGGTTGCAGGTTTCATCGGTGACGTTATCGGATCGGTTTACGGAAAACGTTTCAGAAGATAAAAAATACAGAAAATAAGTCTTGACATTTGAAAAACTATCTGCTATAATTTCAGAGTTGACAGTTTCATTCGCCGGTGTGATGGAATTGGCAGACGTACTGGACTCAAAATCCAGCGGGATAAAACCCGTGCCGGTTCGACCCCGGCCACCGGCACCAAAAAACAAACCGACCCGATAGGGTCGGTTTGTTTTTTGGCTTTGTGTGGTTTCAGTCTCGAACACTCAAGTTGCGAAGCAACTTGACAAAACTTTCGGAGCGAAGCGACGAACGTTTTTTGACCCACGGCCACCGGCACATTGCTTACAGAGACTGAACGATAGGGTCGGTTTGTTTTACACGCCTGTCGGCGTG
>CAYWXA010000078.1:0-5966 GCA_964462175.1 uncultured Oscillospiraceae bacterium | reverse complement strand
AAACGGTATTCCCGTGCTTGAGATCTTTATGACCGCCGTTTCGCTTGCCGTATCTGCTATTCCCGAAGGACTGCCCGCAATCGTTACCATCGTGCTTTCCATCGGCGTTCAGCGTATGGTTAAAAAGAACGCCCTTATCCGCAAGCTGCCTGCCGTTGAAACGTTGGGCGGCGCATCGGTTATCTGCTCGGACAAGACGGGTACGCTTACTCAAAACCGTATGACCTTGACAAAGGCTTACGTTGAGGGTTATTTAGACCCCGAAAACATCAGCAATAACAATACCGAGGGCATTAAAAAGCTTCTTATGTACGGCACACTTTGCTGTGACGGCTCGGTCGTATTCCACGGCACGGAAGAACAGCATATCGGAGATCCCACCGAGACCGCAATCGTGCTTGCCGCACACAAGAACGGTATGCCCAAGGATGACCTTAACAAAAAACATCCTCGTCTTGCGGAGATTCCTTTTGATTCCGACCGCAAGCTGATGACTACCGTAAATAAGATCGACGGCAAGAACGTCGTTATCGTCAAGGGCGCCTTTGATATGATGGCTCCCCGCTGTGTAGCAGGCGATCTGGAAACCGCAAGAAAAGTTACCGATGCAATGAGCGAAAACGCTCTGCGCGTCTTGGCTGTTGCCTATAAGGAAATTGACACCGTTCCCGAAAATCCCACCTCTGAGGAGCTGGAAAACGGTCTTACCTTTATGGGACTTGTCGGTATGATCGACCCGCCGAGACCCGAAGCGAAGGAAGCTGTTGCCGTCTGCCGCAGGGCAGGTATCAAGCCCGTTATGATTACCGGCGACCACGTCGTTACTGCTTCTGCCATCGCAAAGGAGCTTGGTATCCTGCTTGAAGGTGACCGTGCTATCACGGGTGCCGAGCTTGATGCCATGACCGACAGAGAATTGGATGCACAGGTTGAGAACATCTCGGTTTATGCCCGTGTATCGCCCGAAAATAAGATCCGCATAGTCAAGGCTTGGCAGCGTAAAGGTCAGGTCGTGTCTATGACGGGTGACGGCGTCAACGACGCACCTGCTCTCAAAGCCGCCGACATCGGCTGTGCAATGGGCATTACCGGTACCGACGTTGCAAAGGGTGCCGCCGATATGACGCTTACCGACGATAACTTTGCAACTATCGTCGATGCCGTTCGTGAAGGACGAGGCATCTATGCCAACATCAAAAAGGTCGTAGGCTACCTCTTAGGCACCAATATCGGTGAAGTTATCACCGTGTTTATGGCAATGCTTTTGTGGCATAAAACACCGCTGCTCTCTATGCAGCTTCTTTGGATCAACCTCGTGACCGACTCACTGCCGGCTATTGCGCTCGGTATGGAAGCGGTAGAATCGGACGTTATGGACAGAAAGCCGAAGCCTAAGGATGAAGGGATCTTTGCTCACGGACTCGGCATTCGGGTCGTAATTCAGGGTATTATGTTTGCGGCTCTCACGCTCATTGGCTTTAAGGTCGGCGAGAACGTCACCGGCACGCTGGAGGGCGGTCAGACTCTTGCTTTTATGGTACTGGCTCTTTCTCAGGTCGTTCAGGCATTCAATATGCGTTCTGAGCATTCGCTCTTCAAGATCGGTGTGTTTAAAAATCACAAGCTCAACTGGGCGGCGCTCGCTTCCACCCTGCTCGTAGCGCTGGTGCTCTTTACACCTGTAAAGTCTGCTTTCGGTCTTGTTACGCTTCCCGCTGAACTTTATCTTCTCGGCTTAGGTCTTATCCTCGTTCCGCTTGTTGCTATGGAGCTCTCCAAAGCGTTCGGACTTGTAAAGCATCATAAATAATCTTTCCCAAAGCCGTCGAGCGCCTCGACGGCTTTTCGGGGTTGAAGGGTACACTCCTATGAAGAATAAAATACAAAACGTATTGCGATCTGTTCCGCTTATCGTATGTAAGGAGCTAACAGTATGAATTTTACCCTTGAAAAGAAAAAAGGGTAGTTTTGATGATTTATCTGCATTTAATAATACGTTAGAAAGGTAGACCTCAAGTTGAACGAAAACAAAAAGAAGCCTTGGCTTTTCAGAGCTATAAAATATTTAGTGAGGCTGTTTTATCCGAAAACGGAAGTGGTTGGACTCGAAAATCTTCCCGATGAAGCTTGCGCCGTTATCGGAAACCATACACAGCTTCACGGGCCGATCGCTTGTGAATTATATTTTCCCGACAATTTCTATACCTGGTGCGCCGCACCGATGATGAAGCTCAAAGAAGTGCCGGCTTATGCATACACGGATTTCTGGTCGCAAAAACCAAAGGCTTTACGACCGCTGTTTAAGCTTGTTTCATACATTATCGCACCCTTGTCCGTGCTGATTTTCAACAATGCGCGGACGATCGCCGTTCACAGAGATAACCGTATTTTGAGCACCTTTAGAGAGTCGGTTGCCAAATTACAGGACGAAAACAGCGTTATCATTTTTCCCGAACACGATAAGAAATATAACAATATCGTTTATGACTTTCAAGAAGGCTTTGTGGATATAGCACGCCTTTATTACAAACGAACCGGTAAGGAGCTTTCCTTTGTACCGCTTTACATAGCGCCGACACTCAAGAAAATGTATTTGGGAAAACCGATCAGATTCTCTGCCGATACGCCTATCGACGAGGAGCGCCGCCGTATATGTAATTATCTTATGCAAGAGATCACCGATATTGCCCGCTCGTTGCCGGAGCATACGGTCATTCCTTACCGCAATATTCCGAAAAAATATTATCCCAAAAATATTCAGAAGGAGGAGCAAAATGAGAAAACCCCAAGTTGATTACCGTCAGTTTCGTTTTTCAAAATTAAATACTCCGCAGTTTTCTCACCTTAAACTGCTTCTCGGCTGGGTCGGATATTTTATACTGTATTTCTTAACCGAAAATCTGATTCCCGTAGAAAAATGTCACGTGATTCACAGCCCGCTTGATGATATCATTCCGTTTTGCGAGTGGTTTTTGATCCCTTACGTATTTTGGTATCTGCTGATAATTATTTCTCTTGTCTACTTCGCACTTTACGATATAGACAGCTTCAAAAAACTGCAAACGTTTATTATTATCACGCAGATCTGTGCAATGATCGTATATATAGTTTATCCTAATTGCCAAAACCTGCGGCCTACAGAATTTCCAAGAGAAAACTTCCTGACCGACTGTATCGGTTTTATATACTCGATCGACACGAATACGGGAGTTTGTCCGTCACTGCATTGCGCCTATTCCATCGGCATCGCATCGGTTTGGCTGAAAGCAAAAGACGTATCGAAGCTTTGGAAGGCTTTCATTGTGGTAGCCGTTATTTTGATCTGCCTTTCCACGATGTTTATCAAGCAACATTCGGCTGTGGATTTCTTTGCGGCGTTGCCCGTTTGTCTGCTTGCCGAAATATTGGTGTTCAAGGTGTTTTATAAGAAAAAAACATAAATTTTGAGAGGGATGGGGTTTATGGATATTATTATCAAGGAAGTTACGTCAAAAAGGGATCTGAAGAAATGGATCGAGTTCCCAAACTCGCTTTATCAGGATAACGAGTATTACGTTCCGTTTTTGGCAAATGATGAAGCGGAAACCTTTTCGCAGGCAAAAAATCCTGCCTATGCTTTTTGCGAAACCAAACTGTTTTTAGCGTATAAAGGAAATGAGATCGTCGGCAGGATCGCAGGACTCATCAATCATGCTTACAACGAGAAATGGAACAAAAACGCTATTCGCTTTACCCGTTTTGATTTTATTGATGATTTTGAGGTCTCGCAAAAACTCTTCCAAAAGGTTGTCGATTGGGGCAAGGAAAAAGGTCTTTCTGAAATTATGGGGCCGATTGGCTTTACCGATATGGATCACGAAGGAATGTTGATTGAGGGATTTGAGGAATTTAATCTT
Source organism: uncultured Oscillospiraceae bacterium (assembly GCA_964462175.1). Taxonomy (GTDB): domain Bacteria; phylum Bacillota; class Clostridia; order Oscillospirales; family Ruminococcaceae; genus Faeciplasma. The sequence goes on along the minus strand of CAYWXA010000078.1, from coordinate 2,070 downwards.
TCTATCACTTTTTACAATCATCCCTATTACATAGACCATATGGAGCGATTAGGGTTACAAAAGGATATTGATTGGTTTGAATACCGCATCAGCGTACCCGAAACGATAGACCCACGCTTTGAGCGAATCAGCAACCATATATGCGAGAAAAACGGTTATGAGATCATAACCTATAACAACCGTAAGGTGCTGTATAACGATGCCTTGGAAGCATTTAAGATTATTGATATTGCTTTTTCAAAATTATACGGCACCGTTCCGCTGACTCCCGAAGTTATTAAACATGCTATTGACGGTTATGTTCCTGTTGTCAATCTTGACTATGTTTGCTCGATTAAGGATAAAGACGGTAAAATCATCGGTTTTGGAGTGCTTGTTCCGTCTATCGCCAAGGCACTTAAAAAGTCTGACGGTAAAATGCTTCCGTTAGGTATTTTCCGATTGCTTAAAGCCTTAAACGGCAAAAACGATACTTTGGAAATGTTTTTTGTTGCCGTTCATCCTGATTATCAGTCACAGGGACTTCCGGCAATTTTGATAAATACGTTAGCTCCGAAAATAATTGAAAACGGCGTTAAGTATTGCGAAACGGGACCGATGCTTGAAACCAATACTGCCGTTCACAGTATGTGGAGACGCTTTGAAAAACGTCAGCACCGTCGCCGCCGTTGTTACATAAAGGCGATATAGCTTTCAGTCGGTTTGCAAAGAAAACTCATATTCCGCAGTCAATGCAGGGGGCGACCACATAGGGTCGCCCCCCTTTTATATAGCAACCCCCGCGGCATAAGGGAGATTGACATTTGCCTTTCGCTGTTATATTATAAATGTATAAAACCGCCACGGGAGGACAGTATGAAACGAGTTTGCAAAAAGTGTATGAGCCAATATGAGGGAGATCATTGTCCTCTTTGCGAAAGCATTGAAAACGAGGCGAAGAAAGCCGAGGAGAACGGCGAAAAGTTCCCGCCCCGCAGACAGATCTCGGAAAAGGAAAAGAAAAGCCAGCGAAACGTATTCATCCTGCTTTGCGTTCTGAGCGTTTTGTTTATCATATTCATTCTTTATCGCAACGGCCATCTGGGCAGCGGCGCATATACCAAGACTATCGACACGTATTTTTCTTCGATATGCGAAAGAGATTTCGACGCCTACGTTTCCGTTATGCCGACCGACATCGCTCTTGACACGATCGAGGAACGCGAGAGCCTCGGATATGAAAAGGAAGAATATCTCGAGCTTTTGTTTGCCGATTATTTTGAGGAATTCGGTTCGGATATGACCGTATCTCTTGAATACGGCGACATAAGCGTACCCGATACCCGCCTGATCGAAGCGTTCCTTCAGAGCTATGCCGAGCTTTACGGCGCAGAGCCGAACGCCGCAGCGTTCAAACAGGTAGAGGTAAGCGCCACCTTCTTTGGCTCCGCTTCCTCCGCCGTTATCGAGCTTGACTGCTTCGTAATGCGTGACGGCATCACCTGGTATATGGTCGGATGTGATTATGCAACGGAGGAAATTGCGGAATAGATAAAAGCCTCCCTCAGTCGCCTGACGGCGACAGCTCCCTCTCGGAGGGAGCCTTAATGAGCACTATATTTTGATTCGCAAAACGCTCCCAACCACAACAAATTGTCCCCATCAAAAAACCTCAAAAAAACCCGTAAAATCAAGCAAAAAAGGCTTGACAAGCGGGTTTTCTTTATGCTATGATTACTTTACCTCTTTGCGGGGTCTTTTTGTTGTGCAAAAATTTGCAGGGCAAAATATTCCCCAAACCGATAACTTATCGGCGGAAAAGCCACGTGCGGCGGGCAGTTGCCGCGTGCGGTTTTGTCGGAGGGAGGCAAGGTCCGAATGGGACCGGTCGGTTATATAGCCGGCAGACAACGCTTTTATCTTACCCGTGAAAGCGTAAATTTCGTCAGGAGGTGCCGAAAATGAGGGTTAAGATCATATTGGCATGCACAGAGTGCAAGCAGAGAAACTACAACACCAAGAAAAACAAGAAGAACGACCCTGACAGACTTGAAATGAACAAGTATTGCAAGTTCTGCAGGAAGCACACTC
>CAYWXA010000077.1:0-6188 GCA_964462175.1 uncultured Oscillospiraceae bacterium | reverse complement strand
TACGTTTTATAATACCCCTTCACGACCCTAACCGATTCCATCGCATCCTTGCAGTATGAATCTGCCCCGATCATATCGGCATACTCCTGATTTAAGACCGCTCCGCCGACGATGGTGAAAATTTCGGGGTCATTTGCCTTTAAAAGCTTGATCGTTTCTTCCATTGCAGGCACCGTCGTGGTCATCAGTGCGGAAAGGCCAACGACTTTACACCCGCTCTCATTCACAGCATCGACCACTCTGCTCGGCTCAACGTCTTTGCCCAGGTCGATCACCTTAAAGCCGTAGCTTTCAAGCATCACCTTGACGATGTTCTTGCCAATGTCGTGAATATCGCCCTTGACCGTCGCCAAAATCACCGCATTATCGCTGTCTGCGCTCTTTTTGATGTGGGGTTTAACCTCGTCGATCGCCGCAGTTGCCGCTTCTGCCGAATATAAAAGCTGCGGCAAAAATGCAGTTTTTTTCTCAAACCTGTCGCCGATCTCATTCAGCGCAGGAATAACGTGCCCGTTTATGATATCAAGCGGCTCGATTTCCCCCAGCATTTCTTTGGCGCATGTAATGGCGCTCGCCTTTACACCCGAAATCACCGCATTATACAGCGTCGTTGTATTCTCCTTTGGTTTTGTTTCAGTCTGAGCCGCTCCGCTTGCATATTCAATATACTCCGAGCAGGCTCTGTCCTGCCCGTGAAGCGCTCTGTGGGCGTAATATGCGTTCATCATTCCCTCGGCAAAGGGATTCATGATCGCACAGTCAAGACCTTTTTCAAGAGCTTGTGCAAAGAACACGGCGTTGATGATATCCCGTCTCGGCAATCCAAAGCTGATGTTTGAAACGCCCAGACTCGTTTTATATCCCATTTCCTTGATGAGCCGAATCGCTTCAAGCGTCACCTTTGCGCTTTCGGGGTCGGAGGATACCGTCAGTGCCAGCGGATCGAATATAAGTTCGTTTTCATCAATTCCGTATTCCTTTGCGCTTTCGGCAATTCTTTTTGCGATCTCAGCTCTTTTCTGCGCCGTTTCGGGAATTCCGTTTTCGTCCATCGTCAGAGCAATAATAGCTCCGCCGTATTTCTTTGCCAGCGGGAAAACTCGCTCCATCGAGGCTTTTTCGCCGTTCACGGAATTTATCAGCGCCTTGCCGTTATATCTTCGCAAAGCGCTCTCCAAAACCTCTGCTCTTGTGGAATCTATGCACAAAGGCAGCTCGCTTACCGCCTGCACGGTTTCGACTGCCGACTTCATAACGGAGGATTCATCAATTTCGGGGAGCCCCACGTTGACGTCCAGAATATGCGCTCCCGCCGCTGTTTGCTTGATCGCTTCGTTTGCAATATAACCGAGATCTGCGGCTCGCAAAGCCTCTTTCAGCTTCGGCTTGCCTGTTGGGTTGATTCGCTCGCCGATCAAGATCGGTTCGTCGCCAATCGTGACCGCTCTTGAATATGACGTAACGACCGTATTTTTTCCGCCGTTTGGCAGACGGTAGGGGATATCTTTCGTCTTTTCAACCGTCTTTTTGATGTATTCAGGCGTTGTGCCGCAGCATCCGCCCAAAATGCATCCGCCCGCATCTGCAAGACTTACCATCAAATCGGAAAATTCGTCCGCATCCGTCTCAAAAACTGTCCGTCCGTCAATCGTTTTCGGCAATCCTGCGTTGGGATTTACAATTATCGGCAGACTTGTAGCGTTTGCCAACTGCTCAACGATCGGCAGCATCTTATCGGGCCCGAGCGAGCAGTTGATTCCCAACGCATCAACGCCCATCCCTTCAAGCATCGCCGCCATCACTTCCGGTGTTGCTCCCGTCAATAATCTTGCGTCGTCACTGTAAACGTTGGTGACAAATATGGGCAAATCCGAATTTTCCTTCGCCGCCAAAACCGCCGCCTTCGTTTCATATGAGCAGTTCATCGTCTCAATCAAAATGAGATCGGCGCCGTGTTTTTTCGCTTCTCGAATATTTTTTGCAAAAAGCTCGACCGCATCCTCAAAATCGAGGTCGCCCAACGGCTTCAAAAGCCGACCCGTCGGGCCCATATCGTACGCTATGAAAACGTCATTCCGCCCGCCTGCGGCTTCCTTCGCACATTTCACAGCCGCAAAGATCATTTCTTGATAGTTATGATATTTGTCGGCGTTGATTCCAAAGGTGTTGGCTTTAATGATGTTTGCGCCCGCATCAATATACTCACGGTGAAGCCGTATGATCTCATCGGGGCGTTCGATATTCCAAAGCTCGGGCGCTTTTCCCGCTTCAAGCCCTCTCGAAGACAGAACGGTGCCCGTTCCGCCGTCGAAGAAAAGTCTTTTGTTTTTAATTTCACTTTTAATGTTCTTCATTTTTGATCCCCACGATCGCCGTAACGGTTTTTGTCGGCGTCATTAAGTATGATTTTGTAAGGCTGATGCCCAAAAGCCTGTTTGCGTTCAAAAGCTCAAGCACGCCTTTTTGCGTTTCGAGCATCATATCTCCGTATCCGGGAGAATACCTCGGCTTGCATCTTTCGTTCGCTTTAATAATTCGTTCCGCCTCGTCAGCCATCGCTTCGCAAAGACTCGATGCAAGTCCGTCGGCAACGAAGTGATCCGCCGAAGATATAAGCGACAGCTTCATCAGATATCTGTCCACGTCAACGCCCAGCGTTACGCAGAAGATAAAAGCCTCGTCGCATCCCGAAAGGTTCTTTTCCAAATCGTGACTTATAAATTCTCCGAATCCGAGATCGAGTCTGCCGTCTTTTCTTCGAATCGGCACTCTCACGGACACGCCTTTGCATCTGCTGATCCTTTTAAGTTCCCTCAAAAGCGACTCGCTATACGGCAAGACCTTGTCGGTCGGCATATTGAGCCTGTGGGCTGTTTCCTTGAGGTTTGGCGTCAGTGAACGGGAGTCGACGGTAAAACAATTCAGATCGATCATCTTAAAGCCCTATAATTTCAGAAATATTAGCCTGAATCGCCTGCGCTACGTCCGGCTTGTTCATCGAGTAAACGTGAACGGCATTCATTCCGTTGGCGTAAAGGTCGATGATCTGCTCGGTAGCGTATGCAATTCCCGCCTGCTTCATCGCTTTCGGGTTGTCGCCGTAACGGTCAACAAGCCGCAAAAACCGCTGGGGCAGGGCGTTGCCCGAAATACTGAGTATTCTTTTGATCTGTGCGGCGTTGGTGACGGGCATAATTCCCGCAACGACGGGAACGTTCACTCCCGCACGGTAAAGCCTGTATAAAAAATTATAAAGAATGTTGTTGTCAAAGAACATCTGTGTGGTCAGATATTCGCATCCCGCATCGACCTTGATCTTGAGTGCGTCTATATCTTTTGTCATATTCTCGCTTTCGGGATGTCCCTCCGGATAGCAGGCGCCGCCGATACAGAATCCGCCGAACGAGCGTATCTTTTGGGCAAGCTGACTTGCATATTTATACTCGTGACCCGAAACATCCGCACCTGCGGGAATATCGCCTCTGAGCGCCAAAATGTTTTCAATGCCTCTTGCTTTGAGGTCGCAAAGCAATGAATCGATCTGCTGGACTGTCGAAGATATACAGCTCAAATGAGCTATCGGGGTGACACCCATATCTTTAAGCGAGGTCGCAATGTCTGCCGTGTATTTCGATGTACCGCCGCCTGCGCCGTAAGTAACGCTCATATAGCTTGGTTTAAGCTTGGCGATAGCTTTGGTCGCATTCATCACCGTTTCAAAGTTGTCGCTTGTCTTGGGCGGAAAAACTTCAAAAGATAAGCTCGGCTTTTCTCCTTTGATTATATCTATTACTTTCATAACGGAGTCACTCTTTTCACTATAGGGATACTTTTATAATAGCACAATACTTTCACACTATCAAGCACTAAAGCAAATAAAAATTGCCGCACGTTATGTACGGCAATAATGCTGTTTAATCAATTTTTGAAAGAAATCTTTCAAGCTCGTCAAATCCGCCGTGGGGGATATCCGATATATCCAGCCCATTGGGGTTGAGTATGCAATCATCAAGCAAGAATACTTTCATGCCAAGCTCTTTGGCGATCATATCTTCGCCGACGTCGTTTCCGACCATCAGGCAGTTTTCTCCTCTCTCGCCAATGAGGTCAAGCAGCATTTTGTAATAATCGAGATTCGGCTTGCAATAGCCGGCATTTTCAAAAGTGGTGACAGCTTCAAAATCGTTCTTGTCAAGCCCTGCCCATCTGATTCGCATATCCGTCGCAACGGCAGGGAATAGGGGATTTGTCGCCAAAACGACCTTTTTGCCCCTTTTTTTAAGCATTTTCACAAGCTCGTCTGCCTTTGGCGAATATCCGCAGCAAGCTTTAAGCTTTGGAAAGTCCTCGTCATAAAACTCATCGAAAACGGAACGGTGCTTTTTGGCGTCGGGAAAAGCGCTGTAAAAAACTTCCCAGAAGGCTTCTTCATTGGTTTTTGTGCCGTCGTTTTTAACCATTGCCTTCGTTCCCAAGCCGATCACTCCGATAAACTCCTTCGGATCATAACCAAAAGGCACGAAACGTGCGGCTAATGACGAAAAATATGCTTTTGCAAAAGCGTTGTTGTCCATCGGCAAAAGAGTGCCGTCCAAATCAAAAAATACTGTTGTAATCATTAGTTTTCCTTTCGCCGGGAACGCTCGCTCCACCTGCGGCACATCCGAGCTAAAGCTCGGCGCACCCGCAGACGTCGCTCGCCGTTTCGCACGTCTACTTATCCTTCACCATCTGGCAGTAACCAAGCGGTTCATATCCCTTTCGCCCATACAACTTCGCCGCACGCTCGTTTTCCGGCTCCGTTTCAAGGCGGTATCTCGCCGCAGGATGCGCCTGCTCAACGAAATCAAGCATCTCAGAGCCTATGCCCCGTCCCTGATATTCAGAGCGCACGTACAGCTCCTCTATCCATATAACGGGTCCGCCGCATTCGTGTCCGAAGGTCTTGTTCAAAAGGCAATATCCTGCAGTTTCACCGTTTTCCTCGATGATGTAGCATTCCAGATAATCGTGCGAGCGCATAAGCTCGGCAAAAGTCTTTTCGTGAAAGCTTTCGTCAATCGGGTGCAAAACGGCGTTTGATGAGTAAAACTCTTTGGATAATTCCAAAAAAGTTTCTCTGTCTTTTTCTTCAATTATTCTTATCATTACAGATCAAGATATCCTTTCAAAACCTTCAACGTGTTCAAAACGCCGTCAACGTGGCTTCGCTCATATCCGTGGCTTGCATATACACCTGCGCCGATGAGACCGTGACGAACGTCATAGCCGGCTCTGAGGGTCGCTTCAACGTCTGAACCGTAATAAGGGTAAACGTCAACTGCGTAGTCTGCGCCCTCTTTCTTTGCGGCTTCGATCAGCTTTGACGTGACGGCGTAGCTGTAAGGCCCGCCCGAGTCCTTGCAACAAATTGAGACCTTCTTTTCGGTACATTCAAGACCGTCACCCACACAGCCCATGTCAACGCTTATAGCCTCGCTGACGCCCGTGGGCATAGTTGCCGAGCCGCCGTGACCGACTTCCTCATAAACCGTAATGTGTGCATATACTCTGCGCTCGGGTTCATATCCCGTTTCCTTCATAAATCTTGCCAATCCGAGAAGTATTCCGACGGAAAGCTTGTCATCTAAAAATCTTGACTTGATATATCCCGATTCGGTGACACGGGTTCTCGGGTCAAAGCAAACGATATCGCCGACTTCAATGCCCAAAGCTCTCGTGTCCGATGCGGAGTTGACGTCCTCGTCAATTACGACCTCGGTGGTGTTAAAGTTTCTCTTGGCGTCAGAATAATCGCCGTTAACGTGAACGCTTGCGTTGCAAAGCTGAAGCGTGCCTTCATATACCTTGCCGCTTCTTGTGTGAATTCTTACGTTTTCAGCCTCTCCGTTATCCGCCTTCATTCCGCCCAATGCGGTCAGCTTGAGCCTGCCGTTGCCCTTGATCTGCGCAACCATTCCGCCCAAAGTGTCAACGTGAGCCTCTAAAAGCAAACCGTCAATGTCGCCCTTTCCGCCCAGATCAACGAGAACGCCGCCCTTGTTGGTCATAAATGCAATATAACCCAAAGCTCTGAACTCATCGCAGACCCACTTCGCCGCCTCGTCGGTATAACCGGTAGGGGAGTCGATCGCCAAAAGCCTGGTGGTGTATTCAACTGCGTATTGTGCATAGATCCTGTCCATAAC
>CAYWXA010000076.1:0-6226 GCA_964462175.1 uncultured Oscillospiraceae bacterium | reverse complement strand
CAGCTCAAAACGCTTCTTCCTGCTCTCAAGCACCCCTTCTGCCCGAAGCTTGCTTATTTCTGCGCTGAGTCCGCTTCGGTCAACTTCGAGATAATCCGCCAGCTCCTGACGGTCAAAGGGAATGTCGAAGCTGTTCGAGTTTTGATTTTTCGCTTCGAGCGTCAAATACGTCATCAGCTTTTCCCGTGTGGTGCGCTTTGACGTGATCTCGATCTTGCGGTGGAACATAATGTTTTTCTGCGCCAGAGCCTTCATAAGGTTGAAGATCATCTGCTGGTGGAAGGCGCAGTTGTTCGAGCAGGTGTGCAAAACGTGCGAGCAGTCGATAAGCATTATCTCACTCGGTTCATTCGCAACAACGCTTATGGGCAACGCCCCGACCTCGGCGCAGGCGAAGGCTTCTCCAAACATCTGGCTGGGCAGGGCGTTTGAAATTATGCTTCGGTTGCCATAGTAATCGACCCTTAAAATCTGCACCGATCCCGAGAGCACGATGCCGATGAATTTTGCCGGCTTGCCCTCGGCGAGAACGGTGTATTTTTTATCGAATGTTTCGACTCTTGCGCCCAAGCATCCCAGCATCTTTAAAATATGGTCGTCCTCAATTCCTAAGAATAGGGGACATTTTCTTAAAATTCCAAGATATTCTTTCATAAAAACTCCGATTTTGTTGAAATTTCAACATACTTGTTGACTTGATTATACTATAATGGGTACATAAAATCAAGGAGGAACTCAAAAAATGCTCAGAAAGATAATTAAAATAGACGAAGAAAAATGTAACGGTTGCGGCGCTTGCGCTTCGGCTTGCCACGAGGGCGCAATCGAGATGATAGACGGAAAAGCCAAGCTCACCCGAGAGGATTATTGTGACGGCTTGGGCGATTGCTTGCCTGCCTGCCCTGTTGATGCCATCAGCTTTGAGATGCGTGAGGCGCCTGAATATAACGAGGAGGCTGTGAGAATGTCAAAAATGAAGAAATTCGCTTCAAAGCTCCCTTGCGGCTGCCCCGGAACGCAGTCGAAAGCCATCAAGCGTGATATTGCGATGCCACAGACGAAAACCGCCCCCGCAACCAGTCAGCTTATGCAGTGGCCCGTTCAAATTAAGCTCGTGCCTGTCAATGCGCCTTATTTTGACGACGCAAACCTGCTCGTTGCCGCCGATTGCACCGCATTTGCCTACGGCAACTTCCACGAGGAATTCATTCGCAATCACATCACACTCATCGGCTGTCCCAAGCTTGACGAAGGCGATTATGCCGACAAGCTCACACAGATAATTGCAAACAACAGCATTAAAAGCGTCAAGATCGTGCGAATGGAAGTGCCCTGTTGCGGCGGAATCGAAAACGCCGTCAAGCGTGCTCTGCAGGCAAGCGGAAAGTTCATCCCGTGGCAGGTCGTGACAATTTCCACCGACGGAAAAATCATTGAATAAACGCATTGAAAATCCTTCATTATTGTGGTATAATAAATTTAATGATTTTACAGAGGTGAAGTGCAATGTTTATTACAAATGACATTAAATATATCGGCGTAAACGACCGTAAGATCGATCTTTTTGAAGGACAATACATTGTTCCCAACGGAATGGCATATAATTCATATGCGATAGTTGATGAAAAGATCGCAATTATGGATTCTGTTGATGCAAACTTCGGCGAGCAGTGGCTTGAAAATATCGAAACCACTCTTGAAGGCAGAAAGCCCGATTATCTGGTCGTTCAGCATATGGAGCCCGACCACTCGGCAAATATCGTGAGCTTCGTCAACGCTTACCCTGATGCGAAGATAGTTTCCTCGGTGCAGGCTTTCAAGATGATGAAAAACTTCTTCGGCACCGATTTTGCAGATAAGCAGGTCGTTGTGGGCGAGGGCTCGGTATTGTCGTTGGGCAAGCACGAACTCACGTTCGTCACCGCACCGATGGTACACTGGCCGGAGGTCATCGTGACGTATGACAAGACCGACAAGGTGCTCTTCTCGGCGGACGGCTTCGGCAAGTTCGGCGCACTCGACGCCGACGAAGATTGGGCTTGCGAAGCAAGAAGATATTACATCGGCATCGTCGGAAAATACGGCGCACAGGTTCAGGCGCTTCTCAAGAAGGCTGCTGCACTTGATATTGAAATCATCTGCCCGCTTCACGGCCCCGTTCTTAGTGACAACCTCGGCTATTACATCGGCCTTTATGACACGTGGAGCAGCTATCGCCCCGAGGAGGAGGGTGTTGTAATTGCATATACATCAGTTTACGGCAACACCGAGAAGGCGGCGCTTATGCTTGCAGATATGCTTAAAGCAAAGGGCTGCCCGAAGGTCGCTGTCAACGATCTTGCAAGATGCGATATGGCGGAGGCAGTTGAGGACGCTTTCAGATATTCAAAGCTCGTTCTGGCGACCACCACCTATAACGCAGACATCTTCCCGTTTATGCGCCAGTTTATCGACCATCTGACCGAGCGCAACTATCGCAACAGAACGGTTGCGTTCATTGAAAACGGAAGCTGGGCGCCTATGGCAACCAAGATTATGAAAGGTATGCTTGAAAAGAGCGTAAATTTAACGTATACGGAAGCAACCGTCAAGATCCTCTCGGCGCTTGATGCCGAAAACGAGGCTCAGCTTGAAGCGCTGGCAGAGGAGCTGTGCAGGTAATTCAAACGAAGTGACTTTAAGGAGGAAAACAACAATGTGTGAAAACTCAAGATTCTACATTTGCGAACGTTGCGGCAACATCGTCGGAATGATCCATTCAAGCGGCGTTAACCCCGTATGTTGCGGGCAGAAGATGACAAAACTTGAAGCAGGCACCGTTGAAGCGAGCCGTGAAAAGCACATTCCCGTCGTATCGGTTGACGGCAACACCGTTAAGGTGTCTGTCGGCTCGGTGGCGCACCCTATGACCGAAGAACACAGCATCACGTGGGTATATTTGCAGACCGACAGAGGCGGACAGAGAAAGTGCCTCAGCGTCGGCGAAGCTCCCGAAGTGACCTTCGCGCTTACAGATGAAAAGCCTGTGGCTGTATATGCTTACTGCAATCTTCACGGATTGTGGAAGGCTGATATATAAAAGATAATTCAAGGAGGAAATAATTATGAAATATGTATGTAACGTATGCGGTTGGGTTTATGACGAAGAATTGGGCGCACCTGAACTCGGCATCGAGCCCGGAACAAAGTGGGAAGATCTTCCCGATGTTTTTGAATGCGCGCTTTGCGGCGTAGATAAAGACAACTTCAGCCCTGAAGAATAATTGGTTTTTACTCCCGTGCTGAGTTTTCGGTGCGGGAGCGTTTTTTAAGGAGCGTAGTTAAATGAAACTCGTATTACTGACAGCCTTGGGTGTCGGGGGAGCGACGGTGATCGGCTCGCTTTTGGGCTTTGTTTTCAAAAAGCTGTCCCATAAGTTCTCCGATATCGTTTTGTCCTTCGCCGCAGGGGTAATGCTTGCGGCGGCTGTGCTGGGACTGGTGCTGCCCTCGCTTGAATACGGAGGAAGATTCGGAATCGTCATCACGGTGGCGGGAATCTTCGCAGGGGCTTTTTGCTTGAATCTGATAGACAAGCTGGTACCTCATCTTCATAAGCTCGTCGGCCCCGATATTGAGGAGCATAACAGCTCAAGCCTTAACAAAGTGCTGTTGTTCGTGACGGCTATTGCCATACATAACCTGCCCGAGGGAATTGCCGCAGGTGTCGGCTTCGGCTCGGGAGACGTTTCACAGGCGCTGATAATTGCGGGCGGTATCGCTTTGCAGAATATCCCCGAGGGAATGGTTATCATCGGCCCGATGCTGGCGGCGGGTGTTAAGCCGAGGAAAACCTTCTGGCTTGCAATGATTACAGGGCTGGTCGAGGTGGTCGGCACACTTATCGGCTATTTTGCAGTCAGCATATCGAGCGCAATTTTGCCTTTTGCCTTGGCGTTTGCGGGCGGCACGATGCTGTACGTCATCAGCGACGAGATGATTCCCGAGACCCACGCCCACGGAAGCGAGCGGGGAGCCACATACGCCCTGCTTGCGGGCTTTTGCGTAATGCTCATAACCGACGTTTTGCTCGGATGACCGACCCCTTTGGGTCGGTTTTTTCTTGCATAGACAAGCCGAGTGTGGTAAGATGGAGAAAAGGATCATTGCATCTTGCGGAAACGGACGGTGTTAAGATGAATCAACATAAAACAGCATATTTTGCGGGCGGGTGCTTCTGGTGCATAACCCCCACGTTCAAGGAAACGACGGGCGTCATCAGCGTTGTGAGCGGATACTCGGGCGGAGATGAGACAGACCCTGCATACGTTGACGTTAAAAACCAGAACACCGGCCACAGAGAGACCGTCCGCATCGAATACGATTCGGCTATTGTGAGCTTTTCCGAGCTGTTTGATATCTTCCTCAACGGCGTTGACCCGTTTGATGACGGCGGTCAGTTCATCGACCGAGGACACTCGTATACCCTGGCGGTATATTATCTTGATGCCGAGCAAAAGCGCATCGCCGAGCAGGGCGTTGCAAGGCTTTGCGAGTTGTCGGGCAAGAGGGCGCATATCAGCATTGAGCCGTTCAAAAGCTTCTACTCCGCTGAAGAGGAGCACCAGGATTATTACCTCAAGTACCCGAAGGAATTTGCGCAGGAGCTGATCGATTCGGGGCGCATTAAGGAAATGAAAAACGGAGAATAACTATGTCCACAAAATCATGGCTTAACAAAAATACGCAGAGTCTCTCGGGCAAGGTCGTTGCGCTTTTCGGCGCAAGCGGCGGCTTGGGGAGAGAACTTTGCCGATACGTCCTCTCGCTGGGCGGGCGGCTTATTGTCATCGACCGCAACCCGAAAAAACAGCGGGAGCTGTTAAAAATGCTTGCGGTTGAATACCCAAAGACTTTCGTTTCGGGGCTTATCTGCGACCTCGAGGATATAAACTCGGTCAAGCGGGTCGCTTGCGAGCTTGAAAATCTTGACGTCGACGTCATCATTCACAATGCAGGGGCATACAGCATCCCTCGGCGCATCTGCGAAACTGGGCTGGATAACGTCTTTCAGATCAACTTCGCCTCGCCCTATTACATCACCCGCTCGCTTTTGCCCCATCTTGAAGCGAAGGGCGGCAGGGTCGTGGTTTTGGGAAGCATTGCACATAACTATTCAAAAACCGACCCCGAGGATACCGACTTCCGCACCCGCCAAAAGGCGAGCCTTGCATACGGAAACGCCAAGCGGTATGTGATGTTCTCGCATCTGGAGCTTGCGAAGTTGCACCCGAACGTACACATATCCGTCGCGCACCCGGGAATCACGTTCACGAACATCACCGCACATTATCCGAAACTCATCTTTGCAATCATCAAGCACCCGATGAAGCTTATCTTTATGCGCCCGAAAAAGGCGGCGCTGTCGGTGGTTAAAGCGATGTTTTGCGATACGCCTGCCTACTCCTGGATAGGTCCTCGGCTGTTTGACGTCTGGGGTCTGCCGAGCATAAAAAAGCTGAAAACCTGCAAAAATGATGAAATTATGAATATTTATGCAAAATCGGAGCAAATTTATACATTTTTACGCAACTGACTTCGGCGATGTGCACAGCGTTTATTATTAAATATATACATATTCCGACTGCTAAAAAGCTGAAAACTGCGCCGTCTGCATAAACTTTTGAAAATCGTGAATATTTATGCAAAATTCGTTGACAAATCCTGCCTGTTGGTGGTATAATCAACGCATATTGGCGCTGACGGATCTTGCCGTCGTGCAAAGAGAACAACCCCAAAAGGAGATCATAAAAATGAACAAAGAAAACATCAAAAAGGTAGTCCTTGCTTATTCCGGCGGTCTTGACACCTCTATCATCATTCCCTGGCTGAAGGAAAACTATAACAACTGCGAAATTATTGCTGTTTCGGGCAACGTCGGTCAGGCTGACGAGCTTGAAGGCCTCGAAGAAAAGGCACTTGCAACGGGCGCATCCAAGCTTTACGTCCTCGACCAGACAGACGAATACGTTGACGAGTATATCATCCCCACCATGAAGGCGGGCGCAGTATATGAAGAATACCTTCTCGGCACCAGCCACGCACGCCCCTGCATTGCAAAGGGCTTGGTTGAAATTGCTTTGAAGGAAGGCGCAGATGCAATCGTTCACGGCTGTACGGGTAAGGGCAACGACCAGGTTCGTTTTGAGCTTGCAATCAAGCACTTCGCACCCAATATGCCCATCAT
>CAYWXA010000075.1:0-6234 GCA_964462175.1 uncultured Oscillospiraceae bacterium | reverse complement strand
TATCGTAGTCGATCGGGATGTCAAGATGCTCTGCAGGGATGCATCCGCCGGAAGGTCCGCCGGTCTGTGCAGCCTTGAACTTCTTGCCATTGGGGATACCGCCGCCGATATCTTCGATAATGGTGCGAAGAGGTGTACCCATAGGTACTTCAACAAGACCCGTGTTCTTGATCTTGCCGCCCAAGGCGAATACCTTGGTACCCTTGGACTTTTCGGTACCCATCTGGGTGAACCATTCAGCGCCGTTGTTGATGATCTGGGGAATGTTAGCGTAGGTTTCTACGTTGTTCAAAACGGTAGGCTTCTGGAAAAGACCCTTTTCAGCAGGGAAGGGAGGACGAGGTCTGGGCTCGCCGCGGTTGCCTTCGATAGAGGTCATAAGAGCGGTTTCTTCGCCGCAAACGAATGCGCCTGCACCGAGTCTGATTCCGATGTCGAAGCTAAAGCCCGTTCCGAAGATGTTTTCGCCCAAAAGGCCGTATTCGTGAGCCTGGTCGATAGCGATCTGGAGTCTGTTAACAGCGATGGGGTATTCAGCTCTTACGTAAACGTAGCCCTGGTTTGCGCCGATTGCGTAACCGGCAATAGCCATAGCTTCGATGAGAGCGTGGGGGTCGCCTTCGAGGATGGAACGGTCCATAAATGCACCCGGGTCACCTTCGTCGGCGTTGCAGCATACGTACTTCTGGTCAGCATTGGGAACGATGGTGCGAGCGAGCTTCCACTTCTGTCCTGTGGGGAAGCCTGCGCCGCCGCGTCCGCGAAGACCGGAAGCCAAAATGGTGTCGATTACTTCTTCGGGAGTCATTTCGGTCAAAACCTTACCCAAAGCCATGTAACCGTCGTTAGCAATGTATTCTTCGATATTTTCGGGGTTGATTACACCGCAGTTTCTAAGAGCAACTCTGTGCTGATTAGAATAGAAAGCGGTGTCGCTAAGGGATGTTGCAACCTTTTCGGTATCCTCAGCGGTTTCGTGGTAAACAAGTCTTGAAACGGGACGGCCCTTGAGCAAATGCTCGGAAACGATCTCGCCAACATCATCAAGGGTAACACCGTGATAGAAGGTTCCCTCGGGATAGATGATCATGATCGGACCCAATGCGCAAAGACCGAAGCAACCTGTTGTGACGACCTGTACTTCTTCAGCGAGTCCCTGGTTTGCAATTTCTTCTCTCAAAGACTTTGCAATTTCCATACTCTTAGAGGAGGTACAGCCGGTACCGCCGCATATAAGAACATGTGAGCGTATCATTTGTTATTCCTCCTTTAATTATACGTTAGCGCCGATGGTGTAAGAATCAATGACCTGGCCGTTCTTGATGTGCTTTTCGATGACTTCCTTTGCCTTTTCAGCGGTCATCTTAACGTATGTTACCTTTTCCTTGCCTGCTTCGTAAATTTCAACGACAGGCTCATACTGGCAAACGCCGATGCAGCCGGTCTGGGTAACGGTTACGGTTTCCGAAAGACCTGCTTCGTTGATACCTTCAACGAATGCAGCCAAAACAGGGCGAGCGCCTGCAGCGATACCGCAGGTTGCCATGCCGACAACGATTCTTGTGGTGTTGTCAGCGTTTTCACGGATGGAAACCTTGTTCTTCATTTTCTCTCTGATAGCAGCGAGTTCAGCTAAGCTTTTCATTGAGAATGCACCTCCAAATTTGAATTTTATTTTTTAGCGAATCAATTATATATCAATAAACAGTCTTACTGTTCAATGCTTGAATATTGTTCGTTAAGATATCCTTTTATCCACTCGAGCACCTCGAATTCTCCGAGGCTTATATCCTCGCCCAATACAGCTTTAAGCTCTTTTGTGTCAAGATATACCTGACGGGCAGGTGAAACGTCCGAAAATTTAAAATCAATATCGGGGTTACCGCTGATAAGCGTTATCATCGTTTCAACCATATCGCCCACGGGGGTGAAGTCAATGTGGTGAGTGTCAAAGGTGGCACTGACGGTGGTACCGTGGTTAACGGGATCATCGTCAATATGTGTGGAGATAATTTCAATATCTCCGCCCGTCTGGTTTGCCGCAAGCTTCAAAAAGGGGATCCCAAGTCCGACCTTTCGAGTCTTGCGAGACGTGCAGAACGGGTCGCGGACTGACTTGACCGTTTCCGGCTTCATTCCGCAGCCATTGTCGATTATCTTTAAGGTCAAAATGCCCTTATCGTCCTCGGCAAGGCTTATTTCAACGGTGTCGGCTTTTGCCGTAACCGAGTTCTGGGTGATGTCCAAAATATTTAAGGAAAGCTCTTTCACTCTTTAATCCGCCTTTCCTTTGAGGAATTTGATCAGCTCCTGCCTTACCTTTGCAGAGCTGTAAGGCTCGTCGTCAAGGTCGAGGAAATTTTCCGCTTCGCTTATCTCCCAAAGCCTGTGAGCATCGCTGCATGAAAGCACCGACAGCCCATTGATTATGGGATACCGCTGGGGGTATGTTTCCGCATTTTTTGAGTCGTTAAACTCGCAGGCGGTAAACCCTTCGTCGGGAGGAATATCTCCCAAAATTGCGATTATTCCGTTTGAATCTCTGTCAACGTGCGCAGGATATGCAGCTCCGCCGAAGCTGCGCGCCAGCTTTACGGCGCTGTCAAGATCCAGGTCGCTTGCCGTCAGCAAAAGGGTTGGCTCCTCGCCCAAAACGTTGTCCTCATCATCCATAAAAAGCTGGTTGCCGAATATGTCGGCTCGGTTTTTAATGGGCGGAAGATGTTTTTTCACCTCTTCGCCGAAAGCGAGTGCATTTTCCAAAGTTTCAAACAGGCAGATAATATGTATTTCCTCGGCAGTCGTCAGCTCCATTCCGCCGACGGGGATTATTCCGTGCCTTTTGCAAGCCGAAAAGAATGCAGGCAGGTTTCCCGTGGTGTTATGATCGGTCAGCGCCATGATATTAAGCCCGCAAAGGGCGCCCATACCTGCGATGTTCGCAGGGGTCATATCGTCCTCGGCGCAGGGGGATAGGCAGGAATGAATATGCAGATCGTAATAGTATCTGTTCATTTTGCCTCCTTCCCGAAAAATCAGATCATTGAATAAAGCTTGCCCGCCGCTTCAAATGCGGTCATATCGGTTGAAAGAATGTTGATTTCGCATTCACGTGCCTTTTCAAGAACGCCTTCGTCGGGGGAAACGCCCTCCGCAAGTATGATACAAGCGGGATCGATAAGCGTTGCGACTGCGATAATGTTAACGTTAGACATTATCGTTATCCACGCCTGATCGGCGTCGGCTCTGCCCATGACCCAGCTTAAAAGGTCGCCGCAGTAGCCTCCCGAGATCTCACGCTCGCCGTCGGAAATCAGCAAAGCTTTCAAACCGAGCTTTTCGGTCGCTTCATTTACAGTCATTTGTTTTCCTCCGGCTCTTCAGAGCTTCTTTCAAGCTTTCTCAAAATGCTCATGGCATCACTTATGTGCTCTCTCATCTTGATGATGCAGTCGTCGATTTTTGCGTTGCCGTTAACGACGTCCTCGGCAAACGCTAAACACGTCGGGCTTCCGCAGGAGCCGCAGTCAAGATGGGGAAGATCTTTGTGCAGATTCTGGATCTCACGCATCTTTCTCATCGCCTCGCCCATATTCTGGGAAAGTGAGGAAACGGGGGAGTATTCCAGCTCATTCTGCCACTCAAACTCGTTTGCGGACATATCCTCCGCAAGAAGATGGTTTTGCGAAACGGGAAGATAACGTCTTAAAGTCTTGAGTCTTGCCTTTGCGATGTAGGGGTTTTCAACCGTTAAGGCTCCGCCCACACATCCGCCGTTGCAGGCGTTGAGCTCGATGAACTCCATATCCTGCATCTTTTCGTTTTCAAGCTCGTCAAGAATGTTGATGACGTTTTCAATTCCGTCCGCCGCAAGATATTTGTCGTTGAACAGAGCGCTCGATTCTCCTCCCGAGCCCGCCCAACTGATACCGATGAGTCCCGTCTTGGATAAAGACTTGGGAACGTCGATCTTGTTCATGGCGGAAACCAGGCGGAAGTAAACGTCGCTCATCGACAAAACTGCGTCGATCTCTGACTTTTCGATGCCGAAGGGATTTTTAACGTAGCTCACCTTTGCGGGGCAGGGAGATATGAAGAATATTCCGATATCCTCGCTTGCCAATTCGGGGTGAGCCGCCAAAGCCTCTTTCCTTGCGAGCTGAGCCGCAAGCTCGGCAGGCTGCAAAACGGGAAGTACGTTATCGACCAAAGAGGGAAATCTCTTGCTTATCAGCCTTACCACGACGGGGCAGGCGGAAGAGATGACCGGCTTGACGATTCCCGGCTGCTTCAAATACTGTCTTGTATATTCCGAAACAAGCTCGGCGGCACAGGCGACTTCGTAAACTCCGTCAAAGCCTATGTCCAAAAGTCCCGTAAGAACGTAGTCCAGATCGTCCAGGTTGTCAAACTGTCCGTATAATGCGGGGGCGGGAATGGCGATCTTCCATTTGTAATCGTTGAGCGTGTCAAACGGATCAAACAGCGCTTTCTTTGCCTTATGGGGGCAAAGCCTGATGCACTGGCCGCAGTCGATGCAGCGATCGGGCGTTATGACAGCGTGACCGTCTCTGATCCTTATTGCCTCGGTGGGGCATCGCTTCAGGCAGGTGGTACAGCCCTTGCACTTATCCCGACTGAGGGAGACGGAATGGTAATGTTTTTTCATCGTTGACCTCCGGATGGGTTTACTGCGAGGGCAGGTCTACCTCCATCGTAACAGTGGTTCCCTGTCCCACGACCGTTTCGATATTCATTCTGTCGGTATATCTCTTCATGTTGGGAAGACCCATACCTGCACCGAAGCCGAGGGCACGTACGTTGTCCTTGGCGGTTGAATATCCCTCCTGCATTGCAAGGTCTATATCCTTGATGCCGGGGCCGGTATCCTTGAGGATTATAACGATCTTGTCGGCATAGACCAAAACGGAGGCGTCACCGCCGTTGGCGTGAATCACCATGTTGATCTCACCTTCATACATCGCAATGGAAACCCTTCTGATGATGTCGGGGGAAATGCCCAGCTTGCGAAGCTGCTTTTTAACGCTGACCGAAGCCTCGCCGGCAGAGGTAAAATTATCTCCGCTTACGTCATAATGAAATGTCAAAGGCTCAAACATCTCGGTCATTCGTGCACGCTCCCTCCCGAAAGTCCGTTGGCATAAAGCTTACCGCAGGCGGTGTACATACGCTCTGGACTGGATAAAACTACGATTCCGCAGTCATCAGCCAGCTCTAAAATTTCGGGAGAGGGGTTTTTGCCTCTGACGAAAACGATGCAGCGCATATCCATCATTTCAGCGGTCCTGACGACCTGAGGGTTAACAAGACCTGTAAGCAATACGGCCTGTTCCTTGACGAATGCCAAAACGTCACTCATCATATCGGAGCCGCAGGCGGAATATACGTGATCTCCGACCTTATCGTTGCCGCATAATACCTTTGCGTCGAGTAATTCGACAATAGTGCTTATTTTCATATCTTTCCTCCGCAGATCAGCTTAAGTGTCAGATTACTGATATTTTGCAAGAATTTCGGGAACCATATCAGCGGTGAGCTTGCCGTAAACGTCGCTGTTAACGGTGAGTACGGGTGCAAGACCGCAAGCGCCGATGCAACGGGTTGCTTCGAGGGAAAACTTACCGTCGGGGGTGATTCCTCCTGCGCCGATTCCCAAGATCTCGCTGATCTTGTCAAAAACATCCTGAGCGCCCTTAACGTAGCAAGCGGTACCGAGACATACGGAAATGGTATACTCGCCCTTGGGGTTAAGTGCAAACTGAGAATAGAAGGTAGCTACGCCGTAAACCTTTTCCATGGGGATGTCAAGCTCTCTTGCGATGAGTGACTGAACCTCAATGGGAAGGTAGCCGTAGATGCCCTGAGCATACTGCATGATAGGCATTAAACAGCCCTGTTCGTGCTTCTTGCCTGCAATATACTGCAAAAGCTCAGCTTCCTGCTCGGGAGTGCCCTTGAAAGGAATTTTAGAAATTGTTGATCCCATTTTATTGACCTCCTTATTGTGATTGGGTACTTTTTGACTTCGTTTAAACGTGCGTTTGTACGAAGTCGGTGCCATAATGTGCAAAATGGCGATTTTACTCATTATGTAACAGAGTAATTATACCATATTATAAGTATATTGGCAAGTGAAAAAGCCACGGAAATTCGTCAAAAATTTCACAAATTTGTTTTGCTTTTTAAATCGGAAAATCAGCGAGATTGCTAAGG
>CAYWXA010000074.1:0-6590 GCA_964462175.1 uncultured Oscillospiraceae bacterium | reverse complement strand
CTTGAAGAGATCACCGACGGCGAACTTTACATCGGCAACAGAATCGTTAACGATATCGCTCCTAAGGACAGAGATATCGCAATGGTATTCCAGAACTACGCTTTGTATCCTCATATGACCGTTTTTGAGAATATGGCTTTCGGCCTTAAGCTCAGAAAGACCCCTAAGGATCAGATCGCAAGAAAGGTTGAAGAAGCTGCAAGAATTCTCGACATCAGCCACCTTTTGGACAGAAAGCCTAAGGCTCTCTCCGGCGGTCAGCGTCAGCGTGTTGCTTTGGGTCGTGCTCTCGTTCGTGAGCCTCAGGTATTCTTGCTTGACGAACCTTTGTCCAACCTGGACGCTAAGCTCAGAGCTCAGATGAGAACTGAGATCGCTTTGCTCCACAAGAGATTGGGAACAACCTTTATCTACGTAACCCATGACCAGACCGAAGCTATGACCATGGCTGACAGAATCGTCGTTATGAAGGACGGCTTCATTCAGCAGGTCGATACTCCTCAGAACCTTTACTCCTATCCTTGCAACCTCTTCGTTGCAGGCTTCATCGGCTCTCCTCAGATGAACTTCATCGATGCTAAGCTTCTCAAGATCGACGGCAAGTACAACGTAGAATTCGGTTCTGAAGACACCAAGGAGACCAGAGGAAGAAAGTTCTATATCGAGCTTCCCGAATCCAAGGTCAATGAAGAAGTTTTGGCTCCTTACCTCAACAAGGAAGTTATCGTCGGCGTTCGTCCCGAGTGCATCCATGATGAAGAAATGTACATTTCCACCGCTAAGACCGGTATCATCGAAGCAACCGTTAACGTAACCGAAATGATGGGTGCTGAAACATATCTCTACCTCACTTGCGAAGGCATCAACCTCACCGCAAGAGTTTCTAACCGCTCTACCGCAAGACCTCAGGACGTTATCAAGTGCGCTTTGGATGCTAACAGAGTTCACATCTTTGACAAGGAAACCGAGAAGGTAATTGTTAACTGATAACCGTTTCGGTCGGACTAAACGAATCGATATTAACGGCTGCCTTCGGGAATGAGGGCAGCCGCTTTATTTTTGAAGGGAACATTATGATTACAAGAAGATTTTTAACTGTTGCGCTTGCCGCCGTCTTAATTCTGGGATCGCTTTGCGGCTGCGCCGACAACGGAGGAAATATGAAACAAGGACTCGAATACATCAGCAACCCCTCGACATACGATGAGTGGCTTAACAATGCGAAAATTGAATCGCTGACAAGTCTTGGAAACACAAATCGTCTCAAGGATGTTATTGAAAGAGCCAAGAAGGGCGAGGAGCTGACCATTGCATACATCGGCGGCTCAATCACCGAGGGCGACCACCTTGACACCTGCTACGCCGCACGCTCTTACAGATATTTCTGCGAGCAGTTTGCCAAAAACGGCGAGGAGCAGATCACGTACGTAAACGCAGGCATCAGCGGAACGCCTTCCGTTTTGGGCTCGTTGCGTGTCGAATCGGAGGTCTTGGCGTATGACCCCGACATCGTATTCATCGAGTTTGCCGTTAACGACGGCGGCGAGGAGGAATACAAGGACGCTTACGAATGTCTTATCAGAGAATGTTTGGAATATGAATCAAAGCCTGCTGTTATTTTGCTTTTTGCCCGAATGGATGCAGGCTGGACCAGCCAGGATTGGAAAAAGGAGATCGGCGCACATTACGATCTGCCTATGATCTCTTACGCCGACGGAATTACGTATATGTTTGACAACAACGTGATGCAGTGGAGCGATTTTTCTAACGACTACGCTCATCCTCACGCCGAGGGCAACGCTTTGGTAAACGAATTCATCTCATATTTCTACGACGAAGTTGACCGCCTTCCCGCACAGGGCGAAGCAGAGCCTGCAATGCCCGAAAGAATGTATGCAGGATTCTATGAGAATGCACATCTGATTCAGAGAGTTAATGACTATAAGCCGACGGACAAGGGCTCGTGGAGAAATTCAAGCTCCGGCTTCCATTATGACAAGGGCTGGACGAAGGCGTATGATGACACCAACGACCCGTTGGTAATTGAATTTACCGGCAAGAACGCATACGTTTTATATCCCACGTCGGGCAACCAGACTTTCGGAACATTGGTTGCAAAAGTATACTTCAACGGCGAATTGGTTGCGACCAAGGAGTTTAACGAATACGCCGACGGCGGCTGGATGTGCCCAAGCGTCGGAACGCTTTACCGTTCACCCACGGCAGGGGAATATCGCATCGAGTTCACCGTTCCCGCAGGCGAGGAACGCTCGGACGTTCAGGTTCTGGCAGTTGCTTATACCGACTGAATCTGCACGCAAACAAAAATCCCACGGAGAGATCCGTGGGATTTATTTTGTACGTTTTACTTTGCGTATTCAACCGCTCTCGATTCGCGGATGATATTGACCTTGATCTGGCCGGGATAATCCATCTCGTCCTCGATCTTCTTGGCAATTTCACGTGCAACGACGATCATCTTTTCATCGCTGACCTTGTCGGGAGTGACCATGATTCTTACCTCACGGCCTGCCTGAATTGCAAAGGACTTTTCAACGCCTTCATATGAAGAACAAATTTCTTCAAGCTTTTCAAGGCGCTTGATGTAGCTTTCAAAGTTTTCGCTTCTTGCAGCGGGACGGGCAGCGGAAATTGCGTCAGCAGCCTGTACCAATGCGGCGATAACCGAGTGTATCTCAACGTCACCGTGGTGAGCTTCGATTGCGTGAATGACCTCGGGCGACTCTTTGTATTTCTTACAAACGTCAACACCGATCTGAACGTGGCTTCCTTCGATCTCGTGGCTGAGAGCCTTACCGATATCGTGAAGAAGACCTGCACGTCTTGCAAGGGTGGGATCAACGCCCAGCTCGCTTGCCATCATACCTGCCAGGTGAGCCACCTCAATAGAGTGATTCAAAACGTTCTGGCGGTAACTTGTTCTGTAATGAAGTCGGCCGATGAGCTTGACAAGCTCGTTGTTAAGACCGTGAATATTCGTTTCAAGTACAGCTCTTTCACCTTCACTCTTGATGACCTGTTCAACTTCACGGCGGGCCTTGTCAACCATCTCTTCGATTCTGGTGGGATGGATCCTGCCGTCCTGAATGAGCTTTTCAAGAGCAAGTCTTGCAACTTCTCGTCTGACGGGGTCGAAGCAAGAAAGAGTAATTGCTTCGGGGGTGTCGTCGATGATAAGATCGACACCTGTAAGTGTTTCAAGGGCACGGATATTTCTGCCTTCACGGCCGATGATTCTGCCCTTCATTTCATCGTTGGGGAGGGGAACGACCGATACAGCCGATTCAGAGACCTGATCTGCGGCGCATCTTGCAATTGCAAGACTGATGAGCTGTCTTGCCTTTGCCTCACATTCATCCTTTGCCTGCTGTTCAAAGGATACGATTCTGACGGCCTTTTCGTGAATGAGGTCGTCGTCGAGTGATTTGAGTAAGTATTCCTTTGCCTGCTCGACTGTGAACTGAGAGATCCTCTCAAGCATTTCGAGCTGGCTGCGCTTGATCGTTTCGGCTTCAAAGAGCTTTTCGTCTGCCTGCTTCAGTTTTCCTGCAACGGCTTCTTCCTTTTTGTCCAAAGAATCGATCTTGCGGTCTAAGGTTTCTTCCTTCTGCTGAATTCTTCTTTCCTGACGGGAAACCTCGGAACGGCGTTCCTTAATTTCACGCTCAGATTCCATTCTCGCCTTATATATCTCGTCCTTAGCCTCGATGAGCTTTTCCTTCTTGACCGATTCAGCGGTCTTTTTGGCTTCGCTCACGATCCTCTCGGCTTCCTGTTCTGCCGAACCGATCTGCGCTTCTGCTATCTGCTTTCTATGATTAACGCCGGCGTTAAAGAAGATCAGACCGCAAACAACGCCGCCCAACAAAATACCGCCGACTGCACATAATACATAAATTATCATATAACAGTTTTTCTCCTTTCTTAAATTTTCAAACTTCTATAATTAAAGCATATATGTACATTAAGATGCAATATACATTATTATTTTATCTCATAATCACAATTCTGTCAAGAAATAATTACAAAAGTTAATACCGTTATAATACTGAATGTAAATTCGGCGGGATTTTCCCACTTGACAACGGCATTTTATCGTGATATTTTATTTATATAGCGTATAAACACTTTGATGGGGAAGCCCGATATGGAATCTCTCAGAGAGCCCGGCGTTTGGTGAAAGCAGGGCGGGAGGATATATCAGATGGGACACCGCCCCTGAGTGCGCCCAATCAGCGCCGGTATTCCCCGTTACAGGAAGATTCAAAGGCATATTATTATATTATAATAATGTGCGAATTTGGGTGGAACCGCGGTTTTGATCGCCCCATAGACAAATTCAATGTTTGTCTGTGGGGTTTATTTTTTTACAGACAAACGACAACTCTATTATATATAAAGGAGAGAAAGAAAAATGAAAGTAGTTTACAACAACGGCGTCGTTGCAGAGTGCCCCGCTGAAGAAGAGCTTCACGTTTTGCGCCACTCGGCAGCACACATCATGGCTCAGGCAATTCAAAGACTTTACCCCGAAGCAAAGTTTGCATACGGTCCCGCAACCGAAAACGGCTTCTATTATGACGTTGACCTCGGCGACAGAAAACTCAACGACGACGACCTCGCAGCGATCGAAGCTGAAATGAAGAAGATCACGAAGGAAAACCTTCCCATCCGTCCTTATACTCTTCCCAGAGCCGAAGCGATCGCTCATATGGAAGAAAGAGGGGAGATCTATAAGGTCGAGCATATCGGCGACCTTCCCGAGGACGCCCAGATCAGCTTCTATAAGCAGGGCGACTACGTCGATATGTGCGTAGGCCCCCACCTTTGCTACACGAAGGCTCTCAAGGTATTCAAAATTATGGCTCAGTCGGGCGCATATTGGAAGAACGATGCAAACAACAAGATGCTCACCAGAATTAAGGGCGTTGCATTCCGCAACCAGCAGGAGCTTGACGACTACCTCAAGATTTTGGAAGAAGCAAAGATGCGTGACCACAACAAGATCGGCCGTGAGCTTGAATATTTCACGACTGTTGACGTCGTCGGTCAGGGCTTGCCGATTCTTCTGCCCAAGGGCGCAAGAACCATTCAGCTTATGCAGAGATGGATCGAAGACGTTGAACAAAAGCGCGGATATCTCTTGACCAAGACTCCGCTTATGGCAAAGCGTGAGCTTTATAAGATCTCCGGACACTGGGATCACTACCTTGACGGTATGTTCATCATGGGCGACCCTCACGACGAGGAGAAGGAATGTTTCGCACTCCGCCCGATGACCTGCCCCTTCCAGTATCAGGTATTCTTAAACCGCCAGCGCTCATACAGAGATCTGCCGATGAGATTGGGCGAGACCTCGACTCTGTTCAGAAATGAAGATTCCGGCGAGATGCACGGACTTATCAGAGTAAGACAGTTCACGATCTCCGAGGGTCACCTTGTTTTGAGACCCGATCAGCTCGAAGAAGAGTTCAGAGGCTGTCTGGAGCTTGCGCACTACGTTCTCGACACCGTCGGACTTTGGGAAGACTGCACCTTCCGCTTCTCACAGTGGGATCCCGCTAACCCCAACAACAAGTACGAGGGTACTGCGGAGCAGTGGAACGAAGCTCAGCGAGTAATGGGCGAAATTTTGGATGCCATCGGAATCGACTATGAGATCGGAATTGACGAAGCGGCATTCTACGGCCCGAAGCTCGACATTCAGTGCAAGAACGTTTTCGGCAAGGAAGACACCATCGTAACCATCCAGATAGATATGCTTTTGGCTCAGAAGTTCGGTATGGAATACGTCGACTCGGACGGCGAGAAGAAGATTCCTTATATCATTCACCGCACGTCCTTGGGCTGCTATGAAAGAACGCTTGCCCTCTTGCTCGAAAAGTATGCAGGCGCATTGCCTCTCTGGCTCTCACCCTTGCAGGTTAAAATTATGCCCATCGCCGACAGACAGCTTGAATTTGCAGAAAAGCTTGCCGAAAAGATGGAAAACCTCGGCATCAGATGCGAAATTGATAACAGAAGCGAAAAGATCGGTTATAAGATTCGCCAGGCTCAGCTTGATAAGACGCCTTATATGGTAATTATCGGTGACAAGGAAGTTGAAAATAACGAAGTTTCCGTAAGAAACCGCCGTGACGGCGAGCTCGGTTCGATGAGCCCCGACGCTTTGGTTGCACGTCTTTTGGAAGAAATTGCGACGAAAGCAAAGTAACGTTCCAATTATTATGTAAAAATTGCTCAAATGCTCCGCAGAAAAGTGCGGGGCATTTGTAATTTCTTACAAATCAAAATTTTTTTGAAAAAGTTTGAAACAAAATGCGACTTATTCAACACTTAATTAACAGCGAAAGGCAAGACGGTTGAAACTTGAAACGGCAAAAATCAAGAAATACTTGACAAACGCTGTCGATAGTGTTATAATGACCCCGTCCGAACCTTTCGGACAACACAAACAAAGATCTCTATACCCGTATAGGGATGAAAATTTTAAAGGAGGAATTTTTCATGAACATGAAAAAGGTTTTGGCAGTTGTAATGGCTGTCATGCTCGCCATCTCTGCAATGGC
>CAYWXA010000073.1:4082-6600 GCA_964462175.1 uncultured Oscillospiraceae bacterium | reverse complement strand
CCTTGTTTTTTTACATATTTTCAACATACTCGATCGCCAAGGTATCCAAAAGCCCTGTGAGCATTCTTCTGGTCAGCAAAGAAAGCGCCAGCCAGCTCTGCTTTTTGGTTTGGTCAGCCTCGTTGAGAATGTGGTTGTCGTGATAGAATCTCGAGAAGATAGTCGCAAGGTTATACGCCGAGTCGCAGAGCGCTGCGGGGTTCATCTCCTCAAATGCACGCTCATAAGAGTCGCCCGAGAGGATCAGCGCCAAAATCAGCTCACGCTCGATGTCGGTATATACACCGCCCACATTTTCCCTGTCCTCATATCCCAGACCCGCCTTTTTAAGAATCGAGTTGATTCGGGTGACGGTATAAAGCAAATACGTGCCCGTCTTGCCGTCGAAGGAGAGGAACTTATCAAGATCAAAGACGTAGTCCTTGGTGGGGTGGTTTGAAAGGTCGCCGAACTTGATTGCGGCAACGCCGATCTTCTGCGCATATTCAAGCTTGTCGCCCGTAACGTATTCCGAATCAGCGAGCTTTTCATACGCTCCGTCGGTTGCGGTCTGAATAAGGTCGCTAAGTCGCATTACACCGCCGTCACGGGTCTTGAAGGGTTTGCCATCAGAGCCGTTCATCGTGCCGAAGCCGAGATGCTTAAATTCAACGTCATCGCCGACGATATCCGCCTTTTTAGCGCAACGGAACACCTGCGTGAAGTGAAGCGCCTGGCGCTTGTCGGTCAGATACCAGATGCGCTCGGGGTCAAAGTCCTTCTTGCGCTGAATGATGGTTGCAAGGTCGGTGGTGGCATAGATGTTCGAACCGTCAGCTTTTTTGATGATGACAGGGGGGATGGTGATCTTGTCCGATTCTTCGGCAACGTCAACGACCATTGCGCCTTCCGATTCATACAAAAGACCCTTGTCGGTCAAAATTTCAACCAACTCGTCAATATAATCGTCTGCATCGCTCTCGCCGTACCAAAGGTCAAAGGAAACGCCCAGCTTATCGTAGCTCTTCTTGGCATCAGCCACGGAGACCTTGACGATCTCCTTCCAGAGTGCGTAATATCCGGGGTGCTTCTTCTGCAAAAGAGCAGTAACCTCGTGAGCTTTAGCCTTGAAGTCCTCGTCTTCCTTGCTCTTTGCGCTTGCAAAAGGGTAGATCTCGTTCAGCTCGGTAACGTCCAAGGGTGCGATCTCATCATTTTCGGGGTCGAAATCGGACTTGAAGCACGCCCAATCGGGGTAGCGCACCATATATTCGCTGATGACCAGACCCATAGGTGTGCCCCAGTCGCCAAGGTGAACGTCGCCGACGACCTTGCGGCCTGTTGCTCTTGCAATGCGCTTGATTGCTTCGCCGATGATTGCCGAGCGCAGATGTCCGATATGCAAAGGCTTTGCAACGTTAGGTCCGCCGTAGTCGAGGACGATGGTCTCCTCGTGTTCTGTCTGAGGAATACCGCAGTGCTCATCTGCGATAATGCCGTTGAGGTAATCAACGAGGTAAGCATCTGTCAAAGTGAGGTTTAAAAATCCGGGGTTTGCAACCTCAACCTTGGCAAAAATTTCGTTAGACTCCAAAACAGCCTTGACGTCGTTTGCAATCATAAAAGGCGCTTTCTTATATAGCTTTGCGCCCGCAAACGCACCGTTGCACTGGAATTGGCAAAGGTCCATTCGGTCGGATACGGAAACTGAGCCAAGCTTGGGGTCATATCCGCATTTTTCAAAGGCTTCGGAAACGATGCCCGAAAGAGTGGTGGTAATCTTTTTCATCTTATCCCTCTTTATTTATAGTAGTGTTGTAATCAATTAAGTATCATATCACAAAAATTTCCGTTTCGCAATAGCCAATTGCATTTTTCGGAATTTAGCTGTATAATGCAATTAAATCTACGTTTGAGTTGTATTATATTATGAAAGGAAAGTGACATAAAATGAGAAAATTTATTATATTCATTCTTTGCGGACTTGTCTGTGCGGCGATGCTCTGTGCCTGTGCCGACAACACATCAGTTGACCCGTCTGTCAGCGGTGATGCCTCGGGCGACAACTTTGACAGCGTGCCCGAAGATATGCTCAAGCCTGTGGACGAGGAGCTTCTGGGGGACGCAATGACAATGACAATCAACAACCCCTGGAAGGATTACTCCACCGCCGAAGAAGCTTTTTCTGCCGTCGGATTTGAGATGACCCTGCCCGAAATTGAAGGCTATGAGATAACCAACTACCGCGCAATGTCGGGGTATCTTCTTGAGATCATCTACTCCTCGGGGCAGGACACAATCACAATTCGCAAGGCAATCGGAGCCGAGGATATCTCGGGGGATTACACTGCATATACCGAAGAGATGGAAGCGGATGTCGCCGACAACAAATGCGTGACCTTCAAGGGTCAGAACGGAAGCGTCAAGCTTTGCGTCTGGACTTGCGGCGACTATTCCTATTCCGTGAGCTTTGAAGCGCCCGTTTTGCAGGAGTACGCTCAAAATATCGTGCTTGCAGTTGAATAAGTGCGCTTCGCCG
>CAYWXA010000073.1:0-3982 GCA_964462175.1 uncultured Oscillospiraceae bacterium | reverse complement strand
TTTTGTGGGGCGGCTTTAACTTTTGCTTGCTCCGAATGCGTTCGGCGGCAGCCGCTCCGCACCCGAAAGTTTGGCGATGGACAAAAGTAAGGCGCCGTCTGCGAGGGGTGGCGAAGCCGTCCGAGCAGGTGGCGCCGTAAAAAAACCGCCCTTCCGATCGGAAAGGCGGCGATTTTTTACTTTTTCACAGGCTTTTTGTTGTTTTCCTGCTTATATTTTCCGGGAGAAACTCCCATTGCGGCGGTATAACTGCGTATGAAGTTGGAATAATCGGAAAATCCCGACTTATAACAGGCTTCCTGAACGTTTCCTCCGTTCAGAAGTATCCTGCGTGCGGCTTCGATCCTTTGGTCGATTATGTATTCCTTCAAGGTCAGCCCGGTGTGCTTTTTAAACATTCGGCTGATATACGTTCCGTTATGATAGAACTCCTCTGAGATCTTGGAAAGTCTGAGGTCGCCCGCCAGATTATCCTCAATGTAAAGCATGACGTTTTTAACGAGCTCGGGCATGATGTTGCATTTCGGTTCGGGAGATATGTTGTGACATTTGTTTATCATCAGCAAAAGCTGAGAAACGTAAGAGTTTGCTAAAACGTCTGAGCCGAATTCGTGATTATCCATGGAATTTATCAAAGCATCAGAAAGCGAAATAAACTTGCTGATGTCGTCCTTGCTCAGGTTTATCGGCACGATATTGTCCGTGTCGGTCATTTCAAAGCAGGTGAACAGATTCGTCATTCCCGTTGAAAGTCTTTCAATGGCAGAATGTCTGATGTTCAAAACGATTCGGTCATAAAAGCTCTCGTCAATGCTTATGATTCTGTGCATACAAGACGGAGGGATGATAAGAAGATCGCCGGGAGTCAGTTTATAGCAGTTTCTGTTCTGATAAAAAAGAATATTTCCCTCAAGGAAAAGATATACTTCATAGCCGTTGTGACGGTGATAGCTATAGGTCTGATAACCCTGTGCACGTTTATGCACGCATACTACCTCGTCAGCCAAAGGTTCATATAAACACTGTCCGTACATGCACATACACCTCCATTGACTTAATTATACACCGATAAGTCATATTTTGCAATAGTTTTTAAAAATTTTCTCGCAAAATATGTAAAATTGATAACAAGGAAAAAACTTACGTTTCTTCTGAAAAAATCACTTTTGAGTACAAAAAATTACCCTTCAAGCCGTTTTTTGAAAAAATTTTGCCCGCCGGTTGCACGTTTCGATGCAACCGGCGGGCTTTTTGTAGGCCTTAGTGAAAGGAGTTGAAATTTATGAACACTGTCAAAAAGGAAAAGCTTGAGGAGCTGTGTATCCGATACCTCGCCTGTCTTGACGTCGCCAAAGCGGCAAAATCTGCAAACTTTTCGGGTGACCCTCTGACCGAGGGAATGAAGCAATTGTCAAAGCGTTCCGCCAAACGCATTTTGAAAAAGCTTTGCGATCCCGAGCTTGCGCAGACTGCTGCCCTTGCAGGGCTTATGAAGCTGGCTTTCGGAAGACCCAACGATGCGGTGAAGCTTTTAAGGGAGGAGCTGCCGCACGATATTTCCAAGCTTGATCTTTATAACGTGTCGGAGATCAAAAAAGTCAAGGGCGGGGGAGTGGAGATCAGATTCTTCAATCGGCTGGACGCTTTGGAAAAGCTGACAGAGCTTTGTGAAGCAAGATCCGGATCAAACGCCGCCGAAAGCTTTTTCAGCGCTCTGAGCTCGAGCGCAGACAGGGAAATTGAAGATGAGTGATTTCAAGACCTTTTCAAAAAAGCAAAGAAAGGTGCTCTCGTGGTGGCAGGACCCGAAATATTCGGGCTTTGACGCAATCATCTGTGACGGAGCGGTGAGAAGCGGCAAGACCTTGTCAATGAGCCTTTCGTTTGCGGCGTGGGCAATGAGAAACTTCGATCGGACAGACTTTGCGATCTGCGGAAAGACCCTCACCTCGACCCGAAGAAATCTGACCGACCGCCTTGTTTCCGATTTGAGAGATCTGGGATTTGATGTGAGAGAAAGAATATCCCGAAATTATTTTGACGTTCGTTTCCGTGGCATCACTAACAGGTTTTATATCTTCGGCGGCAAGGACGAATCAAGCGCCTCGCTGATTCAGGGAATGACCTTGGGCGGCGTTTTGCTTGACGAGGTGGTGCTGATGCCCCGATCCTTCGTTGAACAGGCGATCGCCCGCTGTTCCCTTGAAGGCTCAAAGCTGTGGTTCAACTGCAACCCGGACAACCCAAGCCATTGGTTTTATACCGAATGGATCAAAAAGGCAAACGAGAAAAACGCGCTGTATATCCACTTTGATATGAGCGACAATCCCGGTCTGTCAAAAAAGGTCTTAAAGCGGTATGAAACTCTTTACAGCGGTGCGTTTTACGAGCGCTACGTTTTGGGCAAATGGTGCGCCGTCAGCGGAGTGGTATATCCGATGTTCAGCGAGGACGTCCACGTCGTCAGTCCGCCCGACCATTGCTCACGCTATGCCGTAAGCTGTGACTACGGCACCGTCAACCCCGCATCTTTCGGCTTGTGGGGATATTCAGACGGCGTGTGGTACCGTCTGAAAGAGTATTACTTCTCCTCAAAGCGTGAAGGACGTCTTCGCACCGATGAGGAGCACTACAAAGCTTTGGAGGAGCTTTGCGGAAAGATCAGACCCGAAGCTGTCGTTTGCGATCCGTCGGCAGCCAGCTTCATCGAATGTATCCGTCGGCACGCCAGATTTAAGGTTTTGCCTGCGAAAAACGACGTCATCTCGGGCATCCGCCGTGTCAGCGACGCCTTAAAATCGGGAAAGATCAGGTTTTCCCGTGAGTGTAAAGACTCGATCCGTGAGTTTTCACTCTATCGCTGGGACGAGCGCTCGGGCAAGGACACCGTCATTAAAGAAAACGACCATGCGATGGATGACATTCGCTATTTTGTAAGCGAGTTTATCGGCGGCGAAGATGAAAACGACTTCTTTGCCGTATCGGTAAGCCGCTAATCTGAAAGGAAGTGAAATATTGGCGATATTTCGTAAAAACAAAGAAGACCGCATCCTTGATTCGGGCGCTGTGATGCCCGCAAGAGCAGGGGATAAGGAGATCTTTAAGATCTGCCCTGCGATGGGTGAATCGGAGCGTGAGCTATACGGTGTCCTGCGTGAACAGGTTCCAATCGTTGACGCCTGCATCGGCAAGATAATCCGCCTTGTCGGCGGCTTTAAGCCGGTTGCTCTCGACCCGGATTTCCAGCCTCAGCTCGATTGGTTTGCACAGAACGTCAAGGTCGGTTCATCCGGTCAGTCGCTGAATACGTTCATCGACTGCTATCTCGATTCGCTTATCACCTACGGCTGCGCTCTTGCAGAAGTGGTTTATGACAAAAGCCGCCGCAATATTGCAGGCGTATACGTCGCACCCGTCAAGAAGCTGGACATCCGTGAGGGCAAAAAGCCCTTCACCCGTGATTATTTCGTGGGCAGAGGAAGCAACGCCGTCAAGATCAGGCATACGGAAAACCTTATGTTCACGGCGCTTTCTCCCACTGCTGAAAATCCGATGGGCGTTTCCGTATTGAGGGGATTGCCTGCGCTTTCAAAGATCCTTTTGAGGATATATGAATCCATCGGTCAGAACTTCGACCGTGTGGGAAGCGTGCGCTACGCCGTGACCTATAAGCCGTCATCCGATTCGGATAAGGCGTTTGCCCGTGAGCGTGCAATGCAGATCGCCCGTGAATGGTCAAACGGTATGCAGATGGCGAAAAACGGAGAGCTCAGAGATTTTGTGGCTGTAGGTGACGTTGGGATCAAGGTCATCGGCGCCGATAATCAGATACTTGATACGGAGGTGCCCGTCCGTCAGCTCTTGGAACAGCTTATTGCGAAGCTTGGTATTCCGCCCTTCCTTCTCGGTCTGAGCTGGTCGACGAGCGAGAGAATGAGCGTTCAGCAGTGCGATATTCTGACCACCGAGCTGGAATATTACC
>CAYWXA010000072.1:0-7124 GCA_964462175.1 uncultured Oscillospiraceae bacterium | reverse complement strand
ACATTAAATCTGAACAGAACAACGTCGCCGTCACGCATAACGTATTCCTTGCCTTCGGAGCGGATCAAGCCCTTTTCCTTTGCGGCAACCATTGAGCCTGTTGCCATAAGATCATCGAATGCGATAACTTCGGCTCTGATGAATCCACGCTCAAAGTCGGTATGGATCTTTCCTGCGGCTTGGGGTGCCTTGGTGCCTTTGGTGATCGTCCATGCACGGCACTCGTCCTTACCTGCGGTGAGGAAGGAGATAAGTCCCAAAAGTGCATAGCCTTCTTTTATTACACGGTTAAGGCCCGAGATCTCAAGACCCAAATCAGCCAAGAACATCTGCTTGTCTTCCTCGTCCATATCCCCTATCTCCTGCTCGATCTGAGCGCAGATGGGCAAAACGGAGGAGCCTTCGGCGGCACCTATTTCCTTTACCACCTGATAGTGGGGGTTGGTTTCGATGTCGGAGGTGAAGTCAGAATCGGACATATTTGCGGCGTAGATCACAGGCTTCATCGAAAGAAGCGGAGTGGTTTTGATCATCTCACGTTCTTCGTCGCTGTAAGCATATGAACGGGCAGGCTTGCCTGCTTCAAGGTGAGCCAAAAGCCCCTCGCAAAGGTCGATATCTGCCTGATATTTCTTATCGCCTTTTATCATCTTCTTTGCTTTGTCAAGGCGGCGCTCAAGCACCTCCATATCTGCAAAGATAAGCTCAAGATCGATAGTTTCAATATCACGCTTAGGATCGACAGAGCCTTCAACGTGGATGATATCGTCCGATTCGAAGCATCTTACGACGTGGATAATTGCATCGCACTCACGGATATTTGCCAAGAATTTATTTCCCAAGCCTTCGCCCTTGGATGCGCCTTTTACAAGACCTGCGATGTCGACGAATTCAAGAGTTGCGGGGGTAAACTTTGTGGGCTGATACATTTTTGCAAGAGCATCAAGTCGCTCGTCGGGAACGGAAACGATGCCGACGTTCGGTTCAATGGTGCAAAAAGGATAGTTTGCAGATTCAGCTCCCGCATTGGTCAAAGCATTGAAAAGAGTGCTCTTTCCGACGTTGGGAAGTCCTACCATACCAAGTTTCATATTATAATAAGTCCTTTCGGTTTGATTTAAATATCTGCTTATCTGTAATCGACAAAGCCGACCTTGCGGTATGCCTTGGTGATCACTTTATTGGAAAGCTTGAATGCACGCTGAGCGCCGTCGGTATAGCATTCCTTGAGGTAGTTCTTATCTGCCATTAAGCGAGCGAATTCGCTTCTCACGGGTGCGAGGTGGTCGGCAACGGTCTCACCGACAGCAAGCTTAAAGTCGCCGTAGCCCTTGCCTTCAAACTCACGCTCGATCTCATCGTTTGCCTTGCCCGTAACGGCAGAGTAGATGCTCATAAGGTTGTTGATGCCGTCCTTGCCTTCGGCATAGCGAACGACCGTGTCGGAATCGGTAACCGCACGCTTGAACTTGCGTATGATGGTATCCTTATCGTCAAGAATGAGAATTACAGCGTTCTGATTTTCGTCCGACTTGGACATCTTCTTGGTGGGTTCCTGCAAGCTCATAACACGGGCGCCTACCTTGGGAATATACCCTTCCGGGACAACGAACATATCGCCAAAGCGCTGGTTGAAGCGGACGGCGATGTTTCTTGCAAGCTCAAGGTGCTGTTTCTGGTCGGCACCGATGGGCACGAGGTCGGCATTATACGCCAGAATATCTGCCGCCATAAGGGTGGGATATGTGAAAAGTCCTGCGTTGATGTCGTCGGGGTGCTTTTGGGATTTATCCTTGAACTGAGTCATTCTGGTAAGCTCACCGAACTGGGTCGCACAACAAAGGATCCAGTTGAGCTGAGCGTGGCTGGGGTTATGGCTCTGAATGAAAGCGATGGATTTCTTGGGGTCGATCCCGCAGGCGAGGAGCAAAGCGTATGACTCCAAAGTCTGCTGGCGGAATTTGACGGGGTCACGCTTAACGGTGAGTGCGTGCATATCAACGATTGAGTAGATGCAGTCGTATTCATCCTGCAAAGGGCCCCAGTTGCGGACAGCGCCGATATAATTGCCCAGGGTGAACGTTCCCGTAGGCTGGATGCCGGAGAATATTACCTTCTTTTTCTGAACGTCAGACATATATAAAACCTCCAAAAATAGGGATTCAAAACTATTAAATCAGTATATCACATAATTGTGCGGATGTCAATTTAAATGGCGAAACGAAGCACTTGCAAACGGAAGGTTTATGTGGTATTATAGATAAAAAGAGCCGAGGAGGTCAAATTATGAAAATATTCAGGATCATTTGCGTCGCCGTTGCGGTGCTTGGTGCCGTCGCTTTGGGAGTCGTGTTCTTTACCGTGGGTACGGAACCGCTTTGGCCTTTATACGTCAGCGCCATGGTCGCTTTGGGAGGACTTTTGGGAAACGCTGTCGGCTCGGTGATACAGCTTATTATTGAAGAAAAGAAAAACAAAGAAAATCAGTGATATCTATCCCCCGTTTGCAAGAATGCAGGCGGGGGTTTGTCCGTTCGGACGCGGCAGCCCGCAGGGCGAAGCCCCGCGCCGTGCGCCGAAGGCGCACGGAAGGCATTTGGCAAAATGCCTTGGCTGCCGCAAAACGCAAGGGGCGTCGGGCGGGCTGCGCCGAGCGATAGCTCGGCTGTGACCGAGCGGTGCCCCGAAGCGCAGCTTTTAAGCCTTTCCCTGCGGGAGAGGTGTCACGCATAGCGTGACGAATGAACAGGCTTTTGCACAGCACCTTGCGAATATTTGCACCTGCTGACAAATACAAATGTACAAGACCCTTTTACGGAAAGGACGGTTGCTTTGAAAAAACAGGGCTTGTTATTTGGTTCATTCGTTTTGCTCATCGCTGTTTTCGTTGCAAAAGCCGCAGGACTCATCTTTAAAATTCCGCTGACGAACATATTGGGCGGCACGGGAATGGGATATTACTCGGCGGCGTATACGGTTTTTACTCCGGTTTATGCGATCTGTGCGGCAAGTCTGCCGTCTGCAATAACTCAACTCGTTTCCGAAAGCGAAGCGAGAAGGAAATATCGCAGCATTAAAAGCATCAAGCGCATATCTCTCATTGTTTTCAGCGCTTTGAGCCTTGTCGTAAGCATTTTAATGGCTGTTTTTTCCGAGCTGATCGCTGCAAGGGTAATTGGAAGCCCTCAGTCAAGGTGGGCGATAGCAGCAATTGCGCCCTGCGTATTTATTACGACAGTTACCGCTATATACAGAGGATACTTTGAGGGTCTGAGAAACATGACGCCCACTGCCGTTTCTCAGATAATCGAAGCGATATCACGCTTGATTTTCGGACTCGGATCCGCATATTTTGCTCAAATATATTTTTGTGATCTTGACGTCGATGAACGGCTCCCCTTGATTGCCGCCGCTGCGGTCGTTGGCGTGACTCTGTCAAATCTTGCGGGAATGATATATCTTTTGCTCCGTTCGAAGTTCGGCGGCGACGGAATCGAGCGTGAGCTTTTAAGATTTGATACGTCCGAGGAAAGATACCGCACCGTTTTCAAGCGCCTGATACTTTTAATGGTTCCGATGTCGTTGGCTTCGCTGGCTTCAAGCCTTATGGGTGCTGTAGATCTTTCCACGATTATATTGGGTATCAGATCATCGCTCGGCAAAAATCCGCAAATATATATTGAAAAATACGCAGAGGTAATAGCTTCGGGCGTGAGCCTTGACGAGCTGCCGAACTTCCTCTACGGCTCCTTCACGGGGCTTGCAATGACGGTATTTTCGCTGGCGCCGTCGCTGTGCTCGGCTTTTGGAAAATCTGCTCTGCCGACGGTCACAGAATGCTGGGCAAGAGGTGACAAGGAGCGTGTGCGCTTTGAGATCAAACGAGTCGTCACTATCGTGACGTATATCTCCGTGCCTGCGGGACTGGGACTGTGTGCAATGAGCGAAAACGTTCTCGGCTTGCTTTATTCATCCCGGGCAGTCGAAGCGGCTGTATCGGTAAGACCGTTGCAAATTCTCAGCCTCGGCACTCCCCTTCTGGCTGTAAGCGGTGCGGCGTTTGCGATGCTTCAGGCAGTAGGCAGACAAGACCTCCCCGTTAAGATAACCGTCGTCGGAGCAATAATCAAGCTGTTGGGAAACACCTTGCTGATTCCCCTGCCCTCATTTGAGCTTTCGGGGGCGGCGTTATCAACGATATTCAGCTACTGCGTAATCTGCATTTGGTCGATATCGGCGCTATATAAAATCACGGAAACGAAGGTTACGCCCCTTTGTTCGATCGTCTTTCCGGCAATTTCCGGAAGCATAGCTTCAGCGGGCGCAAAACTCGCCTCGGTCTTCCTCTTGAAAGAGCTTTCAAAGCTCCTAAATTCGTTGTTTTCTGTATGTTTTGCTGTGATAATTTACATAATAGCAGTGGTGTTGTTGGACATAACAACCAAAAATGCAATAAGGCGCAAAATTTTTTGATTTTTTGCTTGCAATTTGCATTTTTTTGTGTATAATAAACAATGCGCTGTTCTGCCGCGAAGTATTGGAGGCGTTCGGGCAGAACGATTATCTCTATTAAAAAATCAGGAGGAAAATTAAAATGACAAAAGTTGAATTGGTAAACAATATCGCTCTCAAGGCTGATTGCTCCAAGAAGGATGCAGAAAAGGCACTTAACGCTGTAATCGGTTCTATCTCTGACGCACTCGTAAACGGTGAAAAGGTAACTCTCGTTGGCTTCGGTACTTTCGAAGTTAGAGAGCGTGCTGCTAAGGAAGGCATCAACCCCAAGAGCAAGGCTAAGATCAGCATCCCTGCAAGAAAGGTTCCCGCTTTCAAGGCTGGTAAGGCTCTTAAGGACGCTGTTGCTAAGTAATTTACCTATTAAACCGGTCAGCGAGACGTTGGCCGGTTTTCTTTTATTTTTTTACAGGAGGACACTATGCGATTGGATAAATACCTCAAGGTCACAAGGCTCATCAAGCGCCGCACGGTTGCAAACGAAGCCTGCGACACAGGCAGAGTTTTCGTCAACGACAAGCAGGCAAGAGCATCGTATGAGGTCAAGGTCGGCGACGTGATCGAGATCAAAATGGGCGCAAACCCGCTTAAAGCGAGAGTTCTCTCCATCTCGGAATACGCCACCAAGGACTCGGCCCACGAGCACTATGAGATCATTAACTGATAAATTGAAAAGCAGGCTCACAATGAGTCTGCTTTTTTGTTTATACGCAAGGTCAACGGCCAGCATTCACCTCATCCGCCTCGTTTCTCGGCACCTTCCCCTCAAGGGGAAGGCTCGCTCCCGCCGAGCGGTAGCAAAAAAGCAGATGACTGTTGCCATCTGCTTTTAATTCGTTATTTGAAGGTATAGCCTGCTTCTCGGGCGGCATCAATAAAGTCGCCCAAAACGGAAGCATTTGTCTCAGATACCGCATGCAACAGATATATCGCACCAGGATGGAGTCTGTCTATCATTTTCTGAAGCGATGCCTGCGGTTCAGGCTGGCTATCAGTATCCCAGTCGGCATAGGCAAAACTCCAAAGCATCGTTTTATATCCGCAGTCGGCAGTCACCGCAAGACTAAGCTCCGAATATTCACCCTTGGGCGGACGGAACAGTGTCATTTGAATTCCGAAATTCTCGATCATATATTCGTGCATACCCAATATCTCAGATCTCATTTCTTCGACAGTGAGCTCAGGCATCGAATAATGATTGACGGAATGACTTGCTACGATATGACCTTCATCGATCATACGCTGAACCAGCTCAGGCTGGCGCTCGGCATAATCCTGAACGACGAAGAATATCGCTCTGACGCCTTTTTCCTTGAGCGTATCAAGGATCACGGGGGTATAACCGTTTTCATAACCCTCGTCAAACGTAAGGGTTATTACCTTTTCATCGGTCTGATCCATCGCCGTGGCGTTATATTGCGAATAAGCGTTGTTAAACCTTCTGGCGCCGCTGGGTCGGTTGGCGTCGTCATAATGCGAGCCGTGACCAAAGCCGTCGCCTTCGGTTGAAAGAGTCGAATAATCCCACTGACCCGTTACGTAAAGCTCCTCAATTGCATCGGAAACATCGGTTATCGACGTTTCGGGCAAAGGCTCGGGTTCGGAAACAGTCGTGGTGGTCTCCTCGCTTGAAACCGTGGGAGCTGAGCTGATCGGGCTGTCGGTATCGGTTGGCTGAGTTGCGGCGGAATTATCGGTTACGGGATTTCCCGAATCGTAATGTCCGTCGTCGATTTCGGCGCAAGCTGTAAACATCGTCGCCGCCAGAGCGAACGACAAAGCAAGAGCCAATAATTTATTTTTCAAAACTGTATTCCTCCCCTTTCGCAGTTCTCGCGAAAAATATATACAAATCGGAATACCGCTGTATTTTCAAGTGTGCCGAAGCTCGGCACGCTAATATATTGCGCAAGTAAAACAAAAATATCAGCGGAAAAATTTGTTGAAATTTGTCGCTGATATTATTATAAACCAAACATTTGAAAAAATCAATTACAAGGGTGTTACAAAAAATGCGCTGTCGGGTCTGACAGCGCATTTTCCTATTATTCTTTTATTATGAACACACAAATGGCGTAGTAAACTTCCGAAGAGCCTTCGAGGGAATATTCCTTGATAATTCGGTATTTGCCGGGGACAAGCTCGCCGTAGTAGTTCGTCCAGTCAATGCGTATGTCATAGTTCAGACCTGTTTCATAATTAAACGCCTCTGCGGGGAATGTCACGATGCCGATGTCAATGTAATTCCACTCGCCGTCTTTGAATATTTCGATTGCAAAACTGTTGCCTGTTGTGAGGTTTTTGCCGCTGAGATTCAACATTCTGAATTCGGCACCGCAGGCAGTAAGCGAATAGTGTAAAAGCTCAAAGGTGACGGAATTTTCTAAGGTTTCTCTATAATCTATAGTCGGCTCGGATATCTCCCAAGGGAGCGCAACGTCTGGAGATTTCGGGAAAGGCAGACCGATTCCCCTCTGCGACCAATCCTCACGGATGAATTTGATGACGCTTTCGAGGGTGGATTTTTGAGTGTATCTTGCAGGGTTGCCGTCGGTGGTTGTAATAACGAGCTTTTCCGATGCCGACATCGGCAGATCAAGGTCGGGGTC
>CAYWXA010000071.1:0-7125 GCA_964462175.1 uncultured Oscillospiraceae bacterium | reverse complement strand
CGGCGAGTCGGGCACCGCAATTGGAAGGTGTCAGCGTAGCTGACTCAGAGGGCAATCCGCCGTCAGGCGAAACGCTTCATTTCCGACCGCAGGGCAAGCTTGATAAAAAAAGCACCCCGCAGGGTGCTTCTTTAACAAATTTTAACGGTATCAGTATGCTTTTCCCCAAACGACCATATGCTTGGCAGGCTTGCCGCAGCATACGCACTTGTCGGAAAGCTCCTCCTGCTCAAAGGGAATACATCTTGAGCCGACGCCGGTGAGCGCCTTGACCTCGTCCTCACAAGCTTCGTCGCCGCACCACATCGCCTTGACAAAACCGTCGCCGTTCTTTTCAAGCATTTCCTTGATCTCGTCAACAGAGGTGCAGGCGTAGGTCTTTTCGTTCTGGTTAGCCAGAGCCTTATCATACATTCCCTGTCTTACTTCCTCAAGCTTCGCCTTGATCGCATCTGCAATGCCGTCAAGAGAAAGGAAGGTCTTTTCACGGTTGTGGCGGGATACTGCTACGCAGTGGTTTTCTTCGATATCACGGGGGCCGAGCTCGATTCTTACGGGCACGCCGCGCATTTCGTATTCCGAATACTTCCAGCCGGGAGAGTTGTCCGAATCGTCAAGCTTAACTCTGATTCCTGCAGCCTTGAGGGTCTCATAAAGCTCGTTTGCCTTTTCAAGCACGCCTTCCTTATGCTGAGCAACGGGAACGATCACGACCTGGATAGGTGCGACAGGCGGAGGCAAAACAAGGCCGTTGTTGTCGCCGTGGGTCATGATGATTGCGCCGATGAGACGGGTGGTTACGCCCCAGGACGTCTGGTGGGGGTTCTGAACGGTGTTGTTCTTGTCGGTAAAGGTGATGTCAAATGCCTTTGCAAAGCCGTCACCGAAGTAGTGGGAGGTGCCTGCCTGCAAAGCCTTGCCGTCGTGCATCAAAGCTTCGATCGCATAGGTTGCAACTGCGCCTGCAAACTTATCCGACTCGGTCTTTTTGCCCTTGACAACGGGCATCGCAAGAGCCTGCTCGCAGAAGTCGGCGTAAACGTTGAGCATCTGCTCCGTTTCAACGATAGCTTCTTCAGCGGTTGCGTGAATTGTATGGCCTTCCTGCCAGAGGAATTCACGGGATCTGAGGAAAGGTCTCGTAGTCTTTTCCCATCTTACAACGCTTACCCACTGGTTATAAAGCTTGGGCAGGTCACGGTAGGAATGAACGATGTTTGCATAATGCTCGCAGAAAAGGGTCTCGGACGTGGGACGAACGCAAAGGCGTTCTTCAAGGCGTTCGCTGCCGCCGTGAGTTACCCAGGCGACCTCGGGAGCAAAGCCCTCAACGTGGTCCTTTTCCTTGTTGAGCAAGCTCTCGGGAATGAACATCGGCATACATACGTTTTCGTGACCGAGCTCCTTGAACTTGGCGTCTAAAATCTTCTGCATATTTTCCCAGATAGCGTAGCCGTAAGGGCGGATCACCATACAGCCCTTGACGGAGGTGTATTCAACCAGCTCTGCCTTTTTGCAGATATCGGTATACCACTGGGCAAAATCCTCATCCATTGAAGTTATCGAGGAAACCATTTTTTTATTGTCAGCCATAATTATCTCTCCATTACGTTTTATTTATTTTGATCTGTACCGTCTGAATCCTCAGACCCGTCATTTTCGGAAATTAAATCATCGTCCACCCTTTCGGGACTCGGCTCGTCACCGTAAGGAGAGGGGTTCTGCGCCCGCTTTTTGTCTATCCACGAAGCAAGCTTCGGCGTGACTAACGCAATTATAAACACGCCAAGCATCAAAAGACCCATTTTGCCCAAAAAAGCGAAAAACGTCTCAAGTGTCAATGATATCTCTCCTTTCCCGTGACTTGGTTACATTTCATAATATCACAGATAAAAGTGGATTGCAAGCCGTTTTCCAAGAATTGTTGGCGGCTGGCGGAAGTTTATCGGCGGCTGTTTCCGGACAGGAGAGCTTTGTTTGGGGCAGACGGCATTTTTATCTTTGGTTTTCAATAAATTTTCCGATAGCTATTGACTTTTATGCTTTAAAGTTTTATACTTTTAATCGTTAAAGCAATATCCAATCAACATCGGAAAGGAATTGACTCTATGTTTATTAAAATCGCAATGCTTCTGGCGTTCTTCGCAATTATGATCGCCATCGCCGTATACTCCGCCAAGCGCACCAAAGACGTCGGCGGCTTCGTTCTGGGCGGACGAAACATCGGCCCCTGGCTTTCGGCTTTTGCCTACGGCACGTCTTACTTCTCCGCAGTAATCTTCGTCGGCTATGCAGGACAGTTCGGCTGGAAATTCGGTCTCGCCTCAACCTGGGTCGGCATCGGCAACTGCATTTTGGGCTCGCTTCTCGCCTGGGTAGTTTTGGGCAGACGCACCCGCCTTATGACCCACCACCTCGGCTCGGCAACTATGCCCGATTATTTTGAAAAGCGCTTCGACTCCCGCGCACTGCGACTCGTTTCCGCAGCGCTCATCTTCATTTTCTTGATTCCCTATACCGCATCCCTTTACAAGGGTCTTTCACAGCTCTTTGCAATGGCGTTTGACGTTGACTATTCCGTTTGTATCGCCATTATGGCTGTCATCACCGCTATCTACGTCATCGCAGGCGGATATATGGCGACCGTTATCTCCGATTTCGTTCAGGGAATTATCATGCTCGTCGGAATCGTTGCGGTTATCGGCGCAGTTTTGAAGATCAACGGCGGTTTCCTCGGCTCACTTGAAGCTTTGGCTCAGGTCAGCGACCCTGCGACCTCGACCCAGCCGGGCGTATTTGCATCCTTCTTCGGCCCCGACCCCGCAAACCTTTTGGGCGTCGTCGTGCTCACCTCTTTGGGCACCTGGGGACTTCCTCAGATGGTTCAGAAGTTCTACGCCATCAAATCTGAAAAGAGCGTA
The DNA here is from genome assembly GCA_964462175.1 of uncultured Oscillospiraceae bacterium. Taxonomy (GTDB): domain Bacteria; phylum Bacillota; class Clostridia; order Oscillospirales; family Ruminococcaceae; genus Faeciplasma. Next base: position 4,204 of record CAYWXA010000071.1, on the reverse strand, counting down.
TATACGGGTACTATCATTTCGACCTTCTTCGCTGCAGTCGTTGCCGGCGGATGCTACTTCCTCGGCGGCTTCGGCAGACTCTTCTCCACACCCGAACTGGTCGCACAGAACGGCTACGACTCTATCGTTCCCGAAATGCTTTCAAATCTGGGCGACGTGATGATAGGTCTTGTCATCGTTTTGGTGCTTTCCGCTTCGATGTCCACTCTTTCCTCACTCGTTCTCACCTCCAGCTCGAGCCTGACGCTCGACTTCATCGCACCGATGAGCAAAAAGGAAATGACCGAAAAGAAAAAGCTTCTCATAATGAGGATCCTGCTTGCGGTATTCATCATTATCTCGGTTATCCTTGCCATCGTGCAGTATAAGACACAGGCAACCTTCATCGCTCAGATGATGGGTCTTTCCTGGGGTGCATTGGCAGGCGCATTCTTAGCTCCTTTGCTCTACGGTCTGTATTGGAAGAAAACCACGAAGGCTGCTTGCTGGGTCTGCTTCATCACCGGCCCTGTGATTATGGTTTTGAACACCTTCGTTCCCTCTCTCTTCCCGACCTTCCTGAAGAGCCCCATCAACTGCGGCGCATTCACGATGGTCTTGGGACTTATAATCGTTCCCATCGTGAGCCTGCTCACCAAAAAGCCCGATCCGAAGCTGGTTGAAGACGTATTCTCCTGCTACGACCAGAAGGTTTTGGTAAATGCCAGCGAATCGCTCGGCAAGGACGAATAAAGCAAAATAAGACAAAGAAATCCCACTCAAACGAGTGGGATTTTTATTGCGGGGTGAAGTATGGGGAGCAGCCGTCTGCGCAGCGTGCCCCGAATGGGGCGTGCAAGCAGGTGGCTGCGGTCAATTTGCGGCAAAAGCTTCCGCCGCTCGGGCCACCTGCCGCCCACAACGCCTTCGGCGCGCAGGGCGTCAGACGGCCCTCGCTCCTTTACCGTCAAACAGAAAAACGCCGTTTATTATACCTCGGCATCTGCCAGCTTCAGAAGCACGAGCTGGGCGTTGACGGTATCGGTGGTCGTGCCTGTGCCGGTCGTTGCGCCGTTGAGAACGATCTCGTCGTCCTCGACGTTGACAAGCGTCAGCACGTCGCCTGCGGCAACCGTGATGATAGCCATACCTGCGGCGGACGTTCCGTCAGCACCCGTCGAGAAGATACCGCCGGGAACGGCAGCAGCGTTGAGATAAAGCGCTACTCTTGCAGTCGTTTCAGCGACTGCACGGGCATATACGAGATAAACTCCCGCTTCGTTGAAGGTGACTTCAGATGAACCTGCGGTGTGGGTGATGATCGTGGAGTTTGCGCCGTTGGTGTCAAATTCAACTTCTTCGCCTTCTTCTACGGTCTGCGTCGCAAGGTTGTAAACGTCGGCATATCCGGATACGCCGGCAGGGCCTTCGGGACCGACGGGGCCGGCAGGACCCTGAGGACCTGTAGCGCCGGTAGCTCCCGTTGCGCCCGTGGCACCCGTGGCTCCCGTTGCACCCGTGGCACCGGTTGCGCCTACGGGACCCTGAGGACCTGCGGGACCCTGAGGGCCGGTAGCACCCGTTGCGCCCGTTGCGCCTGCGGGGCCTTGAGGGCCTGTTTCACCCTGCGGGCCGATAGGTCCCTGCGGACCTGCGGGACCCTGAGGGCCGATGCAGCAAGCCATGCAACCGAAGCCGTGGCCGCACTGATGAGAACGGTTGCAGTCGCCGTCATTATTACAGCCGCTTCTGCAGCCGAAATTGGTAATACTCATATTGATCAAACCTATCCTTTCTCGGTCGGCTCGTTTGTTTATAAGCCTGACCTTTATTTGTCAGTGGTCTCCCACTGGTTTATTGTATGCGGATACGGTGGGCGGAGTGAATGGGACAATGCGATTATATAGGGGCGGGGCTGTGTCCCCGCCCGCATCTCCCTAAATTTTCTCGGCAAACCTATTGCAAACCTTATAAAATAGTATTAGAATTATAATGAGTTAAAATTTTCACATTTTTATCAATTTTACATAAAATTCCCGAGTGATTCACTCAAGTGTTGTACACCTCGTGACTTGACATCGTGATGCATCGCTGATATAATTTAAAGTGTTAAAGTGCTTTGGCGGATAGATTCGTGATTTGCAAAAATATAACGGTCGCTTTTCACCTCATCCGTCAGCTTTGCTGATCCAACCCCGTTTGCGGTTTTCGACTCGCCGTTCCGGCTTGCCGACCGCTGCAACCCCTCAAGGGGAAGGCTTCACAAACTCAAATTCAAGGGCAAAAGCCCATAAAGGAGTAATTCATATGATAGTAATTCTGAAAAAAGATCCCGACAAGGTACAGCTTGACCGACTTATAAGCTGGCTTGAAGGCAGCGGCATCGGAGTTCATACCTCCGTCGGTCACTCGGAGACCGTTCTGGGTCTTATCGGTGACACCTCAAAGGTCGATATCGACCTTATTACCCAGCTTGACATCGTTGACACCGTTAAGCGTGTTCAGGAGCCTTATAAGAACGCAAACCGCAAATTCCACCCGGAAAACACCGTCATTGACGTCGGCACGACCAAGATCGGCGACGGAAGCCTGACCCTTATCGCAGGCCCCTGCTCGGTTGAATCGGAGGAGCAGATCTGTCTTATTGCCGAAAGCGTTAAAAAGAGCGGCGCCCAGCTTTTGCGAGGCGGAGCATTCAAGCCGAGAACCTCGCCTTATTCCTTCCAGGGACTTCGTGAGGAGGGACTTCGCCTTTTGACCGTTGCAAAACAGCAGACGGGACTTCCCATCGTCACCGAAATTATGGACATCAGCCAGATGGACAACTTTGAGAAGTTTGACGTTGACGTTATTCAGGTCGGCGCAAGAAATATGCAGAACTTCGAGCTTTTGAAGGCTTTGGGCACCATGCGCAGACCCATTTTGCTCAAGCGTGGACTTTCAAACACCTATGAAGAGCTTCTGATGAGCGCAGAATACATTATGGCAGGCGGCAACGACCAAGTTATGCTCTGCGAAAGAGGAATCAGAACCTTTGAAACGTACACGAGAAACACCCTTGACGTTGCGGCAATTCCCGTTTTGAAAACACTTTCTCATCTTCCCATAATCATCGACCCCAGCCACTCGGCAGGTAAATCTGCGCTTGTTGCGCCCCTTTCCTGTGCCGCAGTTGCAGGTGGAGCAGACGGCCTCATCATCGAGGTTCACAACGACCCTGCGCACGCTATGTGCGACGGCCCTCAGTGCATCAAGCCTGACACCTTTGCCGATCTGGTCGGAAAACTCGAAGCAATCCACGAGGCGATAAGATAATGAAAAACGCAGTAGGCATCGTCGGGCTCGGCCTCATCGGCGGCTCGATGGCAAAAGCTGTAAGAGAATATATTGACCATACCGCAGAAGGCTACGCCGAAAAGATCTACGGCGTTGACCTCAACCGTGACTATGCCAGACGAGCGCTTGGTGAAGAGATCATCGACGGCGAGCTGACAGACGATAAGTTTGCCGATTGCAAGCTTGTTATGGTTGCGATTCCGCCCCGTGCCGCCGCAAAATGGATAAAAGAAAACGCAAAAAAGCTTTCAGGCTCGGTGCTTGTTGACCTCTGCGGCGTTAAGAGATATATCTGCGACGTTGCAAGACCCCTTGCCATTGAGCACGGCTTCACCTTCGTCGGCGGACATCCTATGGCAGGCAAGGAAGTCGGGGGATATGAAAATTCATCCGCTTCGCTTTTCAAGGGTGCAGCGATGATCCTGACACCCGAATCGGAAATCGACGGCGAGCTGATCATGGAGCTGGGCGGATTTTACAAGGCGATCGGCTTCGGCAGAGTCACCGTCTGCTCGGCAGAGCGCCACGATGAGGTCATTTCATATACCTCACAGCTTGCACACATTGCATCGAGCGCATACATTAAAAGCCCGACGGCGCAAAACCACCGTGGCTTTTCCGCAGGAAGCTATAAAGACCTGACGAGAGTTGCAAGGCTTGACGAAAATATGTGGACGGAGCTGTTTATGGCTAACCGTGAACCGCTTATTAACGAGCTTGAGCTGCTCATTAAAAACCTCTGCGACTACCGTGACGTTTTAGCCGCAGGAGATGAGGATACCCTGCGTGAGATGCTTAAAAACGGCAGAGAACTTAAAGAGAGCGCAGGAGGGAAGTGACCCTGTGGGTCAATGACGTTCCGCCTGACGGCGGGTTGCCCTCTCCGTCA
>CAYWXA010000070.1:0-7356 GCA_964462175.1 uncultured Oscillospiraceae bacterium | reverse complement strand
GTTTTCTATTATTCCTTCGGAGCGTAGAACAGATCAAGGATAAGGTCGGAAAGCTTTTCTTCATCGACGTAGAATTCATAGTACTCGTCGCCCAGAACGTTCTCGCCTTCCGGCGAAATTATTTCGGTGACGGGATAATCCATATACCTTGAGATCATACTCGTAAACGTATTTATCGGGCAGTTGGATACAAGATAAGGCGCTACGGTCTCATACGTCTTGAGAATATATTCAAGATCGCCGTTATAGCTTGCTTTAAACGACTTGATAAAGCTGCTCATATATTCCTTCTGGCGCTCGATTCTGGATACGTTCTTCTGATCGCCCAGACCTTTTCTGGCTCTTATGAACGTCAGCGCCTGGTCACCCTTGAGCGTATACTCACCCATTGTTATCTCCGGATCAAACGCCGAGAAATCATCCTCAACGTTGACCGTTACGCCGCCGACAGCATCATTCAAGACGGGTATCGCATCCATACTCATTGAAAGGTAATAATCAATATTGATGCCGCCGAGGAAAGCGGAAACCGTTTTTTCAACGTTCTCACAGCTGTCTTCAAGGCCCGAACCATAGGTATGTGAAAGACTGAGCTGACCGTAATACGTTCCCGCCTGCTTTCCGCTTATGCCGATTACGGGCATCGTGAGCATCGTGTCACGGTTAAGATATAAAACGTTGCACTCTTCATTTTTATCGTCAAAAATAATAAGCGCAATAACGTCTGCGGCGCCTTCGTTTCTGTAATAACCGCTCGACTCCGCAGGGCCGAGTCTGTCAACGCCGATCAAAAGCATTACGGTTATATCCTGACGGGGAAAATATGACACACCGTTTCTAACGATGGTTTTTCCTATGCTGTCTTTTTTCGACGAATCCTGATCATCCTCAGAAGATGAAACAGAAGAAGTTGCGTTGTCACCGTTGTCGCCTACCGTTCCCTGATTGCCGCTCTTATCAAAAAGAGTGGGCTCCAAGATCCGGAGCCCACTATAGAATATCACAAGCACCAGGAGCAGTATGACACAGAACAAAGCAATACCCGTTAAGGTTCTTCTTTGTTTACTCATGGCACACCTTTCCTAAATTAAAGGTTGAAAGTCTTATTCAACTTCTTCAACTGCAGCTTCAACAGGCTGCTCAACTACAACGTCGCCGCTTGCAACAGTGAATACTACAGGGCAAAGATGCTCAAATTCAACGGTAACGGTGCCGTCGCCGTTATTAACAGCCTTAACAACAGACTCCAATACCTTGCCGTCAACGTCGTAGGTGTAAACAGAAACGTCTTCACCTGCAGATACGCCGAGATCAAAGATAAGGGTCAAGGTAACGCCGGGCTGGTTGAGCATATTTTCATGATAATCACAAGTCCAGGAAACGTCGATAATATCTCTTACAGATTCTCCGTCGGGAACTTCAACGGTACCGTTGTTGATGCCGTTGTATACAGCGAGAAGGTTGTTTCTGATGGTAGCGCTTACGCCGTATTCGCTTTCGAGAACCTTAGACAAAGTAGTGATCGAGAGGCAGTTAGGGCTGATGTAGGTCGTGGTGCCGTCGCCCAAAGTGATCATACCGTAATATTCGCCGTTGATAAGAACGATGGTTCCGGAACCAACAGTGATCGTGGGGTTGAATGAAATACTAGGAATAAAGGTTGAAGCACAAACTGAACATGCAAGAGCAAGAACGAGTACGAGTGCAGTTACCATTGTCAAAATCTTTTTCATTATTACTCATCTCCGTAGGTAAAATTTATTTCTGCGCTTTGAAACGCATAAAACCAAAGTCGTGTTTTCAGACGCCGAGCAGTTCTTCCTGATATCTGCTTATACGTCTTAGCGCTTGACTTCCCAAATGCTTCTCGATCTTTTCTCGGGCATCGCCAAGGTTAGGCAAGCGGGTGTTAAGATTGTGGCAATCTGAGCCAAGTAAATGTATTTGATCGTTTTTAAGCATCCTCATAGCCATCATTCTCGTTGAAGGTCTGAGGAAGAAATTTGCGTTTGCCTGAACGAACACAGGCATTTCAGCAAGCCGCTTGGGGATATTATAAGTGTTCAAAGGGCTGATGTATCTGTCCACGTGAGCAATTATCGGAATGATGTTTTGCTTATAGCGGATGTTTTCCAGCTCCTTGTACATATTATCCGTCCATGGTGCCATTGGCATCTCTATTAAAATACACCTTTTTTGCGAAAATGTCAAGTATTTTAGGGCATAAGATTCGCTGATTCCCGAAAAATAATGCACTTCTGCGCCGATTTGGAGCTTCGGAAGCCCCTCATACTTCAACATTCGTTCTTCAAGCAGCTTTTGAGCCGCCGCTCTCCGCTCCAAAAAAGCTTCGGGCGAATCGTGATTGGCATAAAAGTGAGGCGTCGCCACGACACATTCAATTCCCTGCTCCGCTTCCATACGAAGCATACCGATCGATTCGTCTAACGACGAGCTTCCGTCATCAATGCCGGGAAGAATGTGAGTATGAAAATCAATTAGCTTACTCATTTTTAGCTGTCCGCCGATTTTTTATGAGATACGGCTTTCTTTGCCGCCTTTTCATAACTGCTTTCATATCTGCCGTACTTTCCGTACTTGCCGTATTTTTTATAATACTTCTTACCGTACTTGCCATCGCTCTCGGAGGTGCCGTTGAATACGATACCCAAAACGCGGGCATTGATAAATTCAAACTGGTGAGCAGTATCCGAAAGAACGGGACGGTTGCAGTAGTTCTGGCGAACGACCAAAAGCATTCCGTCGGTGATCTTTGCAACAGCCAAAGCATCACTTACTTCCTCAACAGGAGGAAGGTCCAAAATTACGTAATCGTATATATCTCGCAGACGGGAAATTACCTTTTCCATTCTCGGAGAGCTCAAAAGCTCAACGGGGTTCGGAGGATTCTGGCCTGCGGCGATAACGTCGAAAGCGTCCTCATCGTTTTTGATTCCGCATTTCTGGCAGGTAAGCTCACCCTTGCTCTGTCCCGAAAGGAATTCGGAAAGACCGGGTTTTTTCTGAACGCCCAGCTTTTCAGCCAAGGTGGGACGTCGCATATCGCAGTCGATAAGTACGACCTTTTTATTGAGCTGTGAAAGAGCATACGCCAGATTTACGGCGGTCAAGCTCTTGCCTTCGCCGGAAAGAGCACTCGAAAGACCTATCACACGGCTGTTGTTATCGTCGGCAAAGGAGAACTGAAGCTTCGTTCTCAGCAGTTTATACGCCTCAGATGCGGCGAAGCTGATATCCTTACCGATAAGAACAGGCTGTGCAGACGTTCCGGGGCGCTGTATCTTCTGCTTCTGATGGTCACGGCCGTAATAGTAATATCCGCCCTTGCTGTGCGCGGTCATATCGGGTACGGCGGCGAGTATCGGATGCTTGCATACAGAAGCCACGTCTTCCTCGTTGCGGATGGTAATGTTAAATACTTCCTTGAGCACGATTATCGCAGCACTCAGCACCAAGCCGATCACAAAACCGATAACGGTGTTGGTCACGTGGTTGGGGAAGCTGGGCTTTGAGGCGACTATCGCAGAATCGACGACCTCGGCAGAGGTGCCTTCGATAATGCTTGAAATACGCTTCGGCAGGATATATGCAATGGCGCTGGCGATCTTTTCGGCTTCTTCAGGGTCGGAGCTGGTAACGACAACCTCGAAGATCTCCGTCGAGTTGACAGCCGCCGCTGAGATCATATCCTGAACCTCTTCGTAAGTGCGGTCCACCTCAGCATAATCAATAACGTCGTTTAAGGACGTTCTCGTGTTCAGAATTACGATATAGGAGTCGACCAGGTTCTTTGCGGCGGAAATATCGCCGGATGTCAGGCTCAGGGCGGCATCACCTACCGAGAGCGAACCGTTGTTGACATAAAACATCGCAGATGACTGATATAAAGGAGTGATCAGCAAGCTTGATATCAAAAGTGCGATCACTGCGCCTAAAACGCTTGAGAGCACGATCATCCAAAGCTTTTTCCAAAGAGCCTTTACCAGTCGCTGAAGATCAACTTCGATATCTTCTTTACGTTCTGTTATATTTTCATTCATTTACGTTTAACCTCCGTAAGGATCGCCGCACCGTCGCATTCAATGCTCCGACCGGATACAATCCCTAAATAGAGTATAGCACGGCATTAAGTCAAATGTCAATACAATCCGCAAGGATTATGTTGTAATAGGTTAGAAAATTGAGCCTTTTAACTCGACAAACTTGTGCAATCAGACGATACCGCTCACAAGTTTCATTTCTTCTGATTTTTCAGCGTTCCTGTTCACTTCGTCGGGCGCCTGATAGGTCGGAACGACCTTCGCTATCGCCTCTTTGATGCGGTTGCTGTCGTTAAGAGCATCAATGAGTATCGCAAGTTTATTTTCCACCTCTTCACGGGTGTGGGGAGCATCACGCTCAACGAAGATCATATTGTTCTCCGTCTTGTCCAACAGCTCCGTCTTCATCAGAAGTTCTTCATACAGCTTCTCGCCGGGGCGCAGACCGATCTCCTCGATCTTTATGTCCTTATCAGGCTCAAGACCCGAAAGCTTTATCATATTAACGGCAAGATCGTATATCTTTACGGGTTTGCCCATATCCAAAACGAAAAGCTCGCCCTTGTCCGCCATCGCACCCGCCAAAATAACGAGCTGGCTGGCTTCGGGAATGGTCATAAAATAGCGGATTATGCGCTTGTCGGTTATGGTCACGGGGCCGCCCTCTGCGATCTGGCGCTTAAACAAGGGAATTACCGAGCCGTTTGAGCCCAGAACGTTTCCGAAGCGGACAGCCGCAAAAGAGGTCTTGCTGTCGGTGCGGCACTGGACTATCATCTCGCAGATGCGTTTGGTGGCGCCCATAATATTGGTGGGATTTACAGCCTTGTCGGTCGATATCAGAATGAACTTCTCCGCACCGTATTTCTCGGCGGCGTTGGCGGTGTTATACGTACCGATGCAGTTGTTTTTGATCGCTTCTGCGCCGCAGCTTTCCATCAGCGGAACGTGCTTATGCGCAGCGGCGTGGAACACAACGTCCGGACGGTGAGCCATAAATACTTCGTCAAGCCTCTGAACGTCCCGCACAGAGCCGATCTCGACGGCAAGGTTGAGTCCGGCGCCGTATTTTCTTGTAAGCTCCTGCTGAATATCGTATGCGTTGTTTTCGTATATATCCAAAATTACCAGCTTCTTCGGCTGACATTTTGCGATCTGACGGCAGATCTCCGAACCGATCGAGCCACCGCCGCCGGTTACGAGGACCGTCTTGCCCGAATAAAACTCAAGCTCCTTGTCGCCGCTGACGTCAACGGTGTTTCTGAAAAGCAGATCCTCGATGGAAAATTCACGCAAGACGCCTTTTTTAACTTCGTTTCCGCTGACGAGCGAGTCGTATACACGCACGTTACAGCCCAAGTTGCGATACTCGTAATAAAGCTTCGAGAGATCCTCGCCTTCTCTGTTTACAATGGCAATTATGACCTCACGGATGCCGAGCTTTTCAATAAGCTCCACGCCGTCCTCGGGGCTGTGCACCTTTAATCCGGAAACACGGTTGCCGACCTTTGTCGGGTTCTTGTCGATGAAAAACTGCGGCTCGAACTGGGATTTCGGATTATTTCGCAAATCGCCTGCCAAGTATGAGCCGAGTCTGCCTGCGCCGACGATCACGACGGGTATCTTCGTTTTTACGACCTTGGACTTGGATCTTGATTTATACATCAAGCTGTATGTAAAGCGGGACATAAGGGTGATGAGCGCAGTCAGCGCACCGACGGTTGAAGCGTGCCATACGCCGTAATATACGCCTGTAAAGAACAGGTTCACAACACGGAGAACGACAAGCCCCGCTATACTGCCCAAAGCATCAGCCACGACCAAGAAAAAGTATGCGCTTGTGTTTGAATATCTCCAGACGGTATTGTATATGCCCAAAATAAATCGGGAAGCGAACACGAGCACGCACTGCACCACCGAGTTGATGAGGAATATCTCCTTCTCCTCAACGGGCATACTGTTTGCAACGTTTGCCGCAACAAAGTAATAGAATATATCAACGGCGGTAAAACATATCAGGTCAAACAGCACCAGAACGAGTCTGCGCCGATAGCTTCCGTCGAGTATTTTATCCATTATATCAATGAATTTCATTAAACAGCCAACTTCCTAAAAAAGAGTATCTTTGCGAAAATTAAAACTTTCTCCAAACGTTCTTGTTCACCACGTTCGTATACGACTGGATCAGCTTGACGGCCTTTGTTGAAACGTTGGTGTCCTGATAATCGGGCACGGGAATGCCGATATCGGCGTTTCGGTTCATTAAAACAGCGGTGTCAACAGCCTGCAAAAGCGAAGCGGTGTCAATTCCCGCAAGAACGAAGCAGGCTTTATCCAGCGCTTCGGGGCGCTCGGTTGAGGTGCGGATACATACTGCGGGGAACGGCTTGCCGATAGAGGTGTAATAGCTCGATTCCTCGGGCAGAGTTCCGCTGTCCGACACAACGGCAAATGCGTTCATCTGCAGGCAGTTATAATCGGTAAAACCGAGAGGCTCGTGCATAATTACCCGCTCGTCAAGCTTGAAGCCGCTCAAATCCAAACGCTTTTTGCTTCTGGGGTGGCAGGAGTAAAGAATCGGCATATCATACTTTTTCGCCATTTCGTTGATCGCCGTGAAGAGCGAAACGAAGTTCTTTTCGGTGTCGATATTTTCCTCACGGTGGGCAGAAAGAAGGATGTATCTTCCCTTTTCAAGACCGAGGCGGGAGTGAATATCGCTTGAAAGAATTCTTTCGATGTGCGCATTCAGCACTTCCGCCATGGGCGAGCCTGTGACAAAGGTGCGCTCCTTGGGAAGTCCGCACTCGTGAAGATATCTTCTTGCGTGCTCGGAATATGCCATATTCACATCGGAGATGATGTCAACGATTCGGCGGTTGGTTTCCTCAGGCAGACATTCATCCTTGCAACGGTTGCCCGCTTCCATATGGAAGATCGGGATATGCAAGCGCTTTGCGCCGATGACCGACAGGCAGGAGTTGGTGTCGCCCAAAACCAGCACCGCATCCGGCTTTATATCAGCCATAAGCTGATAGCTCTTCGCAATTATATTGCCCATTGTTTCGCCGAGGTCAGCGCCGACGGCATCAAGATATACCTCGGGTGCGTCAAGTCCCAAATCGTCAAAGAAAATGCCGTTGAGGTTATAGTCATAATTCTGACCTGTGTGTGCAAGCAAAGTGTCAAAATATGTGCGGCACTTTTTAATCACCTCGGACAGCCTGATGATTTCAGGGCGTGTTCCGACGACTATTAAAAGCTTGAGCTTGCCGTTGTTTTTAAAGGAGGGGGT
>CAYWXA010000069.1:5513-7419 GCA_964462175.1 uncultured Oscillospiraceae bacterium | reverse complement strand
CGCTCGCAAAACTTTGGGGGAAACCTCAGAAAGAAAAGAGAGGGCGGCGGTTGCGCCCTTCCTCCTTTTGAGCGCCTCTTTTGTCTTTCTGCGGTTTCCCCCTTCGAGAAAAACAGGCGTTGAACAACCAATGATATATGATGTTAAAAAATCCCCCGCCATTCCTGACGGGGGACGTACGTAACTAAAATCAATCTCCGTTATATTCAACCATCACGGCGCTTTCAACGCCTTCGGTCTCAAGAAGCTTTTTAAGGAACTCAGTGTTGCCCTTGTTGACCTTAACGTCAACGGTCAGCTCGTTTGAGCCCTTATACTTAGCCTTGCCCCGAAGCTTGGTCTTTTCGCCTTCAAGCGCCTTATTGACAGCTTCTTCTGCCTCGTCAGCATACTTAACGACCAAAACGTAGGTGGTCTTGCCTCTGCCCAGAACGGTGAAGAGAATGTAGATCACGGCGATAACGCCGGTTGCAATTACGGCGAAGGGATAAAGTCCTGCGCCCGAGGTGATGCCTGCGGCAATGCCCCAGAACATAAATCCGACGTCAAGCGGCTCTTTAACTGCGGCACGGAAACGGACGATAGAGAGGGCGCCCACCATACCGAGGGACAAAACGAGGTTAGAACCGATGGTCAAAACGACGAACGCCGTCACGCAGGTGACCATTACGAGCAAAACCGCAAAGTTTTCGCTGTAAACGGCGCCCCGGTGGAAGGTCTTATATACGAAATAAATTACCAACGAGCAAACGAATGCGCATACGAGCGATACGAGTATGTATTCAACCGATAAACGCTCGACAAGGCCGAGCTGTTCAATGCTTTCTTTTAAGATGCTTCTGATGTTTGACATGATGTTACCTCCAAGGTGTTAAGAGTTTTGGGCAGGAGCGAGGGCGTCTGCCGAGGCGCCGAGTTTGCGAGGCGTGCGGCAGGTGCCCGAGCGGTCACGGCGAGCACGCAGGCTCGCCTTATATCCGTGGAATTTGCCGGGCGTCCCTGCGTGGGCGCCCTTGTCTGTGTTTATTTTATGTATTTAGGCTTGAATCTTTTCAGCTCATCTCTGCAAAGGCAGAATTTTGAAAGCGCCAGCTTTTGTCCTCTGCCGTCCGAAACCAAAGCTGAGATAAATTTCGGCATTACGTCGTCATATTTGACTTCAAATATGATGCTGCCGTCGGGATAGATCGGCACGGTTGCGATCGACGAATCAAATATATCCGCCGATTCAATGCCTGCGTGAAGCGCTTTGTCAAAAGTCAAACGGACGTTTGAAACGGGATGCACATACGCCTCACGGTCATAGTCAACGACGACGGACGGAGCAAGGCCTTTCGTTTTTGAAAGGGCAAGTACCTCCCTTGCAAGCTCGTTATCGTAGCTTTCAAGCAGAGAAAAATCGCCCTTTGCCATTGCATCGGCACATTCACGGGAAATATTAAGGCTTCGCTTATGTATTCTGTCGCCTTTTTTCTCTTTACATTCAAGCTTGATAATGCTGTCGGAATAATTATATATCCGCACACGGTATTTCTTTCTGTCTGCGGTACCTGCCAGCTTTTCCCAATAAGAAGAATCGGAAAAGTCGTCGAAATATAAGCTTCTGATGAAATAATCACCGTCGGCAAGCGCATATTCGTCGCTGTTCAAAAGAGGTTTGAGTCGGGCGCGCATGGCAAGATAATCGGGATACGTCAGCAGGAGTTTGATTTCATGGCGATATTTTTTAACTGAAGCGGGTATATGCCATCACCTCTAAAATCATGATATAAAAATATTATATCCGATTTCAAAGTGCTTTGCAAGCCATTATCGACTTTTAACAAAGAAATTTGTTGAGGATTTTTGTTTACTTTTTACAAAGACGATGGTATAATGATTATAATTGGATAATTGTGTCCGGCAG
>CAYWXA010000069.1:0-5413 GCA_964462175.1 uncultured Oscillospiraceae bacterium | reverse complement strand
CAAAAGGAGTCCCCGAATGAACAACACCACGACAAAAAAGAAGATAATCACCGTTGCGATCGTTGCAGTTTTAATGCTTTCGATGATCGCCGTTGCCCTTTGGGGAGAAGATTATATTACGTATCACCCTACCGTAGCGGAGCCGATCGTTGACGAAACGGGAACGGAGATAACCGTTGAAAAGCAGGTCGGTGACACCTCCGACCAGCCGGTAATATTCAGCCTTGACTGCGGTTTTTATTCCACCAACGAGACCCTTTATCTGAGCGCACCCAACGCCGTTGAGATCCGCTATACCAAGGACGGCAGCGAGCCGAGCGAATCGGGCAGATTATATAAGGACGGCATAAGCATTAAAGCCGACAGCAACGAAACGAAGATATATACCATCAAAGCCTGCGCCGTATATGAGGACGGCACCTGTTCGGAGCCCGTCGTCCGTTCATATATCACCGGCGGAAACATCTCCGAGCGTTTTGACTGTCTGGTATTCTCCATAACCGTTGATCCCGACGTGCTTTACGACTATGAAACGGGCATCTTCGTTGCGGGTAAGCTCCGTGACGATTGGCTTGCCGAAACGGGCACCCGTGCAAGCGACGCCGTTCCCACCGACCCTGCAAACTGGAACTGGCGCGGAAAAGCCAGCGAGCGTGAATGTTACGTTGAAGTTTTTGAATACGACGGCGAATGTGTCATCTCTCAGACGGCAGGAATGAGGATATTCGGCGGCTGGTCAAGAGCAAACGAGCAAAAAAATATCCGCCTTTACGCAAGAACGGAATATGACGAGGTTGACAACCGCTTCAGATATGAATTCTTCCCCGACGCTCTCGATTCCAACGGCTCGAAGATAACCTCGTATAACAAGCTTTCGCTTCGCACCTGCGCCAACGATGCGGGATATTTATACCTGCGTGACGATATGATAAGCGATCTTGCGCACGCCACGGGCGTTGATGCAAAATATTCCCGCCCCTGCGCCGTTTTCCTCAACGGAGAATATTACTGCTTCGCCTGGGTACAGCAGACCTTCTCGGAGGACCTGCTTGAGCATACCTATGCAATCGAGCAGGCTGAATGGGATATCCTCAAGGGCTGTGAATATATGATCTGGGAGGATGACGACAACGACATTGAGCAGGCGACCGCCGATTGGTTTGAAATGTATTCCTACGCTTATAAGGATCTGACCGACGACGCCACTTACGCCGAGCTCTGCGAGATGATCGACATCGACAACTTCCTTACCTATTACGCTTTAAATTCATATTTAGGCAACGGCGACTGGCCGAATAACAACTGGAAGGTATACAGATACGTTTCGGGAACCGCCTATGAAGGGCAATACCCCTGCGACGGAAAGTGGCGCTTTATGCTTTACGACACCGACTTCTGCTTGGGTCTTTACGGCAACGACGCCTTCTCAAGGCATATCGCCCAGCTGTTTGACGAGGAATATTTCGGATTGATGCCCGAGGATTGGGTGCTCGACGTTCACGATGACGGCGACAAATATAAACGAAGTGACCTGCTCATCGCCCTTTGCAAGCGTGAGGACGTAAGAGAACGCTTCCTTTGCATAATGAGCGATATGATAAACTGGTATTATTCGGAGGAGCGAGTTTCCGACCATCTTGATCTTTACAACACCCTGCGACTCCACGAGCTTGTTGAAGCTTCAAACGTCGGCAAGGCGTCCGTATGGAACGTCAGCAACGAGCTTAACAACGTAAAGCAATATATGCCCACCCGTGCATACGCCGCAAAATCTCAGCTCAAGTCGGTATTCCCCGAATATGACGAGGTATATTACGTATACTGCTCGCCGACGGAGGGAGCCACCATAACCGTCAATACGGCAACCATCACCCCCGACGAAGAATATATCTTCAGCGGCTGGTATTTCAAGGGCACGGAAGTGATGCTGACCTGCGAATTGGCGTATGGCTATGAATTTGATTATTGGGATATCAACGGCGAAAAGATCTACGATATGAGCACTCCCCTGTCTGCAGAGATATACGGCGACAGAGCGAGCATTGAGCTGGTCGTACATAACGCCGCCGACGAGCTCATCATCTCCGAGGTCTGCTATAAAGGCTCGACAAGCGACTATATCGTTATCAAAAACCCCACCGAGCAGGACGTCACCATTAAAAACTACGCTCTTACCGACGGCGCAAACGCATACTACACCATTCCCACCACCACCATCAAGGCGGGCAGAGAGCTAAAGATCCTCTGCAAGAACTATTCCAAGAGCGACGCCATCGGAAATATCCGGTGCGGCTTCAATCTGAAGGAATATGAAACGGTATATCTTTACAACGGCTCGGGCGAATTGATATACGAGCTTTATCTGCCCGACGGCTCGGACAACACGGTCCGCAAATTTAACGAGCTGACAGGCACCTATTATGAAGCAACCAATGAAACAAAATCCCGAATTCTTGAAGCGGAACTGCCGCAAAGAGGCAATTGGGGAGGCTGGGGTTGGTAAAAAGCCTTTACAAACAGCTTAAAAGATGTTAAAATGGTTGAGCACTCAACAATTTCACTTAAAAATCTATTTTTAGGAGTAGTTTTATATGTCGAAAATTAAAATCACCTGCGACTCTACCTGCGATCTTACGAAGGAGCTTTACGAAAAGTATGACATTGCGGTAATGCCTTTGGCAGTTAATCTGGGCGATAACCTTTACCGTGACGGCGTTGACATCGACGGCCCGATGATCTTTGACTACGTTGCAAAGACGGGTATCTTGCCCAAGACCTCGGCAGTATCCATTGCGGAGTATACCGACTTCTTCAAGCCTTGGCTGGACGAAGGCTGTGAGATCGTACATATCAACCTTTCTTCGGGACTTTCCTCCTGCCATCAGAACGCCTGCCTCGCAGCGGAAGATCTCGGAAACGTTTACGTCGTTGACAGCTTGAACCTTTCTTCCGGTTCGGGTCATCTGGCAATTGCCGCCGCCGAGCTCGCGGCCGAGGGTTTTGAAGCAAAGGAGATTGCAGACAGACTCAACGAAATGAAGACCCGCCTCGACGTCAGCTTTATCATTCAGGAGCTTGATTATCTGCACAAGGGCGGAAGATGCTCGGGCGTTGCGGCGTTCGGCGCAAACCTTTTGAAGCTTCGTCCCTGCATTGAGGTAGTTGACGGCGGAATGGTCGTCGGCAAGAAATACCGCGGCTCCACCGAAAAGACCATCAAGGAATATATCGAGGGCAGACTTGCGGGAAGAGAAGATCTTCAGCTCAACCGCATCTTCGTCACCCACTCTCACGCTCCGCAGGAGATCGTTGACGAAATGGTTAAATACGTCAAGGAGCTTCAGCCTTTTGCAGAGGTAATTGAGACGGTTGCCGGCTCGACGATTACAAGCCACTGCGGCAAGGCTTGTCTGGGCGTTCTGTTCTTCAAAAAGTGATAATTGACCGATGACCCCTGTTCGTTTGACGAGCGGGGGTCGTTTTTTAGCTCAAGCCCGGCGTTCAGATGCTAAGGAACGAGGGGCGGCGTCGGGCGGCCTGCGCCGAGCGGCAGCGAGGCTGTGGACGAGCGGTGCCGCCCCGAGCGGCGGCGATGAGCAAACGCCGCCTGAACACACAAACAAAAATGAGCAAGACGGAAAATGTTCTCCGGTCTTGCTCATTTGATTTTTTTAAAAAATTACAGCTTTTCGGGATAAACGCCCTCGGCGTGAAGCGCTTTAAGCTTGTTTTCAACGTCTTCCTTATCCGCCTTATAGGTGATGCCGAACCACTTGTCGTTCGAGGGCTTTGCCATAACGCTCAGCTCCTCGGTTGCCAAAAGGTCGTTGACCATGATCGGCAACAGGCATTCTGCCTTGATCTGCTCGGGCGTGAGTCCTGCGCAGAAGTCCTCAAAATACTTCGTCATTCTCTCAAGGGTCTCGTTGTGGAAGCCCCAGAAGTTCATTGAAACCTCTGCTTCGGGGTCGATCTCGCCGTTGTCACCGACGATCTTGCCCTCCTTGGGCAGAATGTTCGAGGTCTCATCGACTTTAACGAGATATCCGTCGGCAGTCGAGCAGATACCTCTGGTGACAGCGCCGTTTTCCGAAACGGTGTTTTTAATGATATACGTTACCATTGCCGCCTGAGCGCCGTTTTCGAGCTTCGAGAGGTAGTCATACATAATTTCAAAACATTCGGTGCCGTAGTAGTCATCGGCGTTGACGGTTGCAAAAGGCTCGGTCAGGTATTCCTTTGCACAAAGAACTGCGTGAACGGTGCCGAAAGGTTTTTCACGGTTTTCGGGAACAACGAAGCCTTCGGGCATTGCGGTTGCAAAGTCCTGAACAGCATAGCAAACCTCGACCTTGTCGGAGATCTTGTCGCCGACCTCACGCTTAACAACGTCGACCATTTCTTCCTTTAAGATGAAAACGACCTTGTTAAAACCTGCTTTAATTGCGTCGTGAATGGAATATTCCATCAAAAATTCGCCGCTCGGACCGACGTGGGATATCTGCTTGTCGCCGCCGAAGCGTGAGCCAAGACCTGCTGCGAGAATAAGTAACGTTGCGTTCATATATATCATTTCCTTTCGGTAAAATTATCTGTTTCTATCTGTAGGGCGGGCTTCCGCCGAAAGCCCTCTCCGTCACGCTTGCGCGTGCCACCTCTCCCACAGGGAGAGGCTATTTAGTGACTTGCCATCGGTCGTCCCGAAGCGGAGCGAGCCGTCATCGAAAAGCGCGGCAGCGCCGATGGTGGCGAGCGGAGCCAAAAAAATTGCTTTGCTTCGCTCGCAAGAATTTGCAAGAACCCACTCCGCAGTTTCTTGTTATCGCCAAAGGCGCAAGCGTGACAGAGAGGGCACCAAAGCGAATTTCATTCAAACCGCTCCCCTTTTCCGCCCCTATTTTACCACAACAAAAAATCATATGCAACACGATTGTTAAAATTTCCTCATCCTTTATAAAAAAGTCATTCTTTTCTATTTACAAACCACGCCGTTTGTGATAATATTGATTTTGTAACGTTATGTGTAATATCGTAACATTTCAAATTTATCCAAATAATTCAGGAGGATATTTATGGCAAGAAAAATGAAAACCATGGATGGTAACAACGCTGCCGCATGGGCTGCTTATCCGTTTACGGAAGTCGCTGCTATCTATCCTATCACCCCCTCTTCTGTTATGGCAGAAGTAACTGATGCATGGAGCGCAAAGGGTCAGACCAACATCTTTGACCAGCCCGTAAGAGTTGCAGAAATGCAGTCTGAAGCAGGTGCTGCAGGTACCGTTCACGGCTCCCTCGCTGCTGGTGCACTTACCACCACCTACACCGCTTCCCAGGGTCTTCTTTTGATGATCCCCAATATGTACAAGATCGCCGGTGAGCTTTTGCCTTGCGTTATTCACGTTTCCGCAAG
>CAYWXA010000068.1:0-7481 GCA_964462175.1 uncultured Oscillospiraceae bacterium | reverse complement strand
AGCGTTGCATACGGTGAAATCCCCGAGTATAAGGGCGCAACACCTACCAAGTCCGCAACGGTTAAGTATACTTATACTCACAGCGGATGGACACCCGAAGTTACTGAAGTTACGGGTACTGCGACCTATAAGGCGACCTTCACCGAAACGATCAACAAGTATACCGTTACCTGGGCGAACGAGGACGGAACAGTTCTCTGGTCTTCAGACGTTGCATACGGAACTATACCTTCTTACGCTGGCGAAACTCCCACCAAGGCGGCGGATGCTCAGTATACCTACACCTTCAAGGGTTGGGACAAGACCATCAGCGTTGTAACGGGCGACGTGACCTACACTGCTCAGTATAATTCCACCGTTAACAAGTACACCGTCACTTGGGTGGACGAGGACGGCACGACCGTTCTTGACACCAATGCGAACGTTTCTTACGGCAGTTCGATCGAGTATAAAAAGGTCAACCCCACCAAGGCGGCGGACGCTCAGTATACCTACACCTTTGCAGGTTGGGTTGACGAAAACGGAGAGGCTTTGGCAGTCGGTACAACCGTAACGGGCGATGCCACCTATAAGGCGGTTTACTCCTTCGTTGTCAACGAGTATACGATCAGTTGGCTCAACGAGGACGGTTCGCTTATCAAGGCTGACACGGTTGCATACGGCGATACACCCGTTTATATCGGCGAAACACCCGTCAAGGAAGCCACCGCAGAGTTCACCTATGTTCACAGCGGATGGACTCCCGAGGTCACAACGGTAACAGGCGATGCAACCTATACCGCTGTATTCACCGCAAACCGCAACTCCTACACCGTTACTTGGGTAAATGAGGACGGCACACCTCTTGAGGTTGATACCGTTCTTTACGGCAATATACCTGTATATGACGGTGATATTCCCGCTAAGGCTGCAGACGTTCAGTATACCTACACCTTCGCAGGTTGGGATAATAAGATCGCTGCCGTAACAGGCGACGTGACCTACACCGCAGCATACGATAAGACGGTCAACAAGTACAAGGTAACTTGGATCGTTGAAGGCGTTGAAACAGTCAAGGAAGTTGAATACGGCGCAGTTCCCACTTACGGCGAAACTGCAGACGTCAAGCCTTCAAAGGCGAACACCGCTGAATACTTCTACTCCTTCAAGGAATGGACTCCTGTAGTTGCGGAAGTCATTGGAGATGCGACTTACACGGCTGTATTTAACTCCATCCCCGTCAACTACACGATCACGTTCAATACCGACGGCGGAACAGCAATTTCGCCTATTACCAGAGGCTTCGGCTCAGAGATCCCCGCAGTAAGTGAACCCACCAAGACGGGTTACACCTTCATCGGCTGGGATAAGGATATTCCCGAAACGATGCCCGCTGAAAACGTGATCATCACTGCATTGTGGCAGATTAACCGGTACATCATCACCTTCGATTCCAACGGCGGAAGTGAAGTTGATCCTATCACTCAGGATTACGATACCGAAGTCAGCGCACCCGTTGAGCCTACTCGTTACGGCTATGACTTCAACGGCTGGTATCTTGACGGCGTCAAGATCGAATTCCCGATGAATATGCCTGCAGAAGACCTCACCTTTAAGGCAGAGTGGACTTTGACCACATACACCATCACATGGGTAGACGGCGACGGCAACACGCTCAAGAATGACACCGTTAACCACGGCTCAACACCTAACTACGTTGGCGTTGAACCTACAAAATCACCCGATGCTCAGTACAGATACGAATTCAACGGCGAATGGAGCCCGAATATCGTTTCTGCTGAAGCAAACGTAACCTATACCGCACAGTTTACTAAGATCAGCAGAGAATACAGAATCGCTTGGGATATTGACGGCAACGGAGTTGAAGATGACAGCGCAATGGTATCTTACGGCACCGTTCCCACTCACACCGACGGCGTGAAGGCATCAGATGAAAAGTATGAATACCGCTTCATCGGCTGGACACCCGAGGTTACCGAAGTAACCGGTGCGGCAACCTATACCGCTCAGTTTGAAGCTGTACCCGTTGAGTACACCATAAGCTTCGACGTTGACGGCGGAACACCCATTGAGAATATCACCGCAGGATACGGCACCGTTATCAGCGACGTAGAAGATCCTACCAAGACGGGTTATACCTTCCTCGGCTGGATCGATGCTGACGGCAACACGGCGTATATTCCCAATAATATGCCTGTCGGCGGTATGATGCTCAAGGCTAAGTGGGGCGTAAACCGCTACACGATCCGATTTGTTACGGGCGATGGCGCAACGGCGGTCGAAAGCATTGTCGCTGACTACGGCGACTCCGTCACGGCACCTGCCAATCCTACAAGAGAAGGATATACCTTCGCAGGCTGGGATATTGCAGTTCCCGAAACGATGCCCGCAGGCGATATGATCATCACCGCCAAGTGGACTTTAAATCAGTACACTATCAGCTTTGTTGATACCGACGAGACACCCATCAGCTCTGTAACTCTTGATTACGGCGCATCAATCGGCACTATTGCCGACCCTGTCAAGGCCGGTTATGACTTCATCGGTTGGGTAGATGAATTCGGCACCCAGGCAATCATTCCCGCAAATATGCCTGCACAGGATCTGACCTATACCGCAACGTGGGCGCCCAAGCAGTTTATGGTTGCATACTATGTTGACGGCGACTTGTTCTCCGCAGCAGAATACGTATACTTCGGAAGCGAACTCGTTCCTCCTGCGGTAGAACCCACCAAGACAGGTTACACCTTCGCAGGTTGGGTAATCAGCGAAACCAAAGAGGCAATGCCCGAAACGATGCCCGCAGATAATCTGATTCTTGAAGCTTCATGGAGCGTTGGACTTTACACACTTACCTATACCGACGGCGTTGGCAACACCATTTACACCGCCCAGGTTGAATACGGCGCAACTGTCACTCCTCCTGCAGAACCCACAAGAGAAGGCTATACCTTCAGCAGATGGAGCAGAAACCTCACGACAATGCCTGCGAGAAATACGACCGTCAACGCTGTATGGACTATAAACGTCTATACCATCACGTTCGTCGATGCAAGCGGATCGGTCATTAGCACCATTACCAAGGCATACGGCTTGACGGTAACCGCACCCACCGCACCTGCCAAGAACGGTTATGACTTCGCAGGTTGGGTTCCTGCAGTTCCTGCAACGATGCCCGCAGGCGATATGACGATCGTTGCAACCTATACAGCAAATGAATATCAGATCACCTTCAACACCAACGGCGGAAGCGAAATAGCTCCTATCAAGGCGCTTTGCGATGAACCGATCGTTGCCCCTGAAGCCCCCGTCAAGACGGGTTACACCTTCGTCGGTTGGGATCAGGAATTCCCTGAAAAGATGCCTGCAGGCGGTCTGACGCTCAACGCTCTCTGGACGGCAAACGAATATTCGATCTACTGGGATATTGACGGCGACGGCACTGCGGATGACACCACCAAGGTGACCTACGGCGAAACTCCCGTTCACGCTGACGGCGTTAAGGCTGCAACTGCTGAATACACCTACGTATTCGCAGGCTGGACACCTACTGTCAGCCCCGTAACAGGCTCGCTTACCTATACCGCAACCTTCACCGAGGTCCCCAATGACTATACTCTCGCCTTCGATACCGACGGCGGCAGCGCAGTTGAGTCGCTGACCGTGGCATACGGCTCTGCGATCGACCTCAGCGCAGTTGTAGCTCCCGCCAAGGAAGGCTACACCTTCACGGGTTGGGGCACGGTTCCCGAAACGATGCCCGCACAGAACGTGACGTTGGTTGCACAGTGGAAGGCAAATGAGTACACGATCACATTCGACACCGCCGGCGGTACTCCGGCTCCTTCTGTCATCGCAAGCTACGGCGACAGGATCTCCAAGCCTGTTGATCCCACAAGAGAGGGTTACACCTTCGCAGGCTGGACTGCTGACGGCACTAACGTTGTCGAGATTCCCGAAACGATGCCCGCAGGAGGCCTCAGCCTCAAGGCGTTGTGGACGGTAAATCAGTACACCATCACCTACGTCGTCGATGACAACGCAGAGTATGCGAAGTACACCGTCGACTTCGGCGCTGCTGTAACTCAGCCGGAGGTTCCCACGAAGGCGGATCACACCTTCACCGGCTGGACACCCGAAGTTCCCGAAACGATGCCTGCACGAAACGTTACCGTAACCGCACAGTTCAGATACAGCTACACAGGCTGGAAGACCACAGAAGGCGGAACGACTTATTACGTTGACGGCGCAGTGGCACACGTTTCAACATGGCAGACCATTGAAGAAAAGGACTACTACTTCGATGCAAACGGCTACGTTGTCAAGGGTATGACGGAAGTTCCTTCAAAGGACGGCACTTACACCGCTAAGTTCATCTTCGATGAAACGACGGGCGCATTCGATTCCGATCATTCGGGACTTTACGACCACGGCGCAGACACCTATATGGCTGAAAACGGCGAGATCATCAGCATTGACGGACTTGTAAGAATCGTCAAGCCCGATGGCGAAGTCAACTACTATTACTTCGTTGCCGACAAGGCTGTTAAGGCTACGACCGCTTACGTTGACAACATCAGCGAAGAACTGATATTGCCCGAAAACAACTACACCTTCGACGAGCTCGGCGTTATCCTGCACGATGAGGATACCTCAAAGAACGGCAAGATCACCGAAGCTGACGGCGTAACATACTATTACGTTGACGGCGTTAAGGCTTATATGGGTCTTATGGAGATCGAAGAAGATTATTACTACTTCAACGACGAAGGCGTAATGGTTGCCGACGGCAAGTATGAAGTTGTAAGAACGAATGACCTCATTGAAGCCGATACTTACAGATTCGACAAGCAGGGACGACTCACCTTCGTTATCCGAGGCGACCTCGACGACGACGGTGACGTTGACAAGAACGACGCTATCTATTGCTTGTACAGCGTACTCTTCGGCGAAGTAAGATATCCCCGCAATCAGGATATTGACTTCAACTTAGACGGAAACTCTGACAAGAACGATGCGATCTATCTGCTGTACCACGCTCTCTTCGGAAGCGAAAGATACCCTTTGGACTGATAACCTAAAACAAAACGGCCTGCCGAGTAATTCGGCGGGTCGTTTTTTGCCGTCATTTTACGACAATTTCATATTTCTTGTATAGAGATATTGCAAAGCTTGATATTTTGTGATAAAATAAATTATAATTGTGTTCGTATGCCATGTTGACGGCAATATTCGAAAAAATGATGCTGTATCGGCGCTTTTAAGAAGGGAAGGCAAACGCTATGAATAATTTTTCCGGAGCTACTTTACTCATAACCGGAGGAACCGGTTCATTTGGAAATGCGGTTTTAAACCGTTTTCTCGAAACTGATATTGGCGAGATCCGCATTTTCTCCCGTGATGAGAAGAAGCAGGACGATATGCGCCACGAGTTTCAGGCGAAGATGCCTCACGTTGCAAACAAGATCAAGTTCTATATCGGTGACGTAAGGGATATTCAGTCGGTCAAAAACGCCATGCACGGCGTAGACTATGTTTTCCATGCCGCCGCCTTAAAGCAGGTCCCTTCCTGCGAATTCTTCCCCCTTGAAGCCGTTAAGACCAACGTTCTGGGCACCGATAACGTCCTCACAGCCGCTATTGAAGCGGGTGTTAAAAGCGTGATATGCCTGTCGACCGATAAGGCGGCATACCCCGTCAATGCAATGGGCACGTCGAAGGCGATGATGGAAAAGGTTCTGGTTGCAAAAAGCCGCACCTCGGGCGACACCAAGATTTGTTGCACCCGATATGGCAACGTTTTGTGCAGCCGAGGCTCTGTCGTGCCGCTCTGGATCGACCAGATAAAGTCGGGCAACCCGATTACGATCACCGAGCCCGCAATGACCCGCTTCGTTATGAGCCTTGAAGAAGCTGTCGAGCTTGTGCTCTTTGCCTTCGAGAATGGCGAAAGCGGCGATATCCTCGTCCAGAAAGCCCCTGCCTGCACCATTGAAACGCTGGCGAAGGCTGTTTGCGAGCTGTTTGACGTTGACCACGAGATCAAGACCATCGGCATCCGCCACGGCGAAAAGATGTATGAAACCCTTTTGACCAACGAAGAATGTTCGGGCGCAGTCGATCTGGGCGGCTTCTACCGTGTACCCTGCGATAAGAGAAGCCTTAATTATGATAAATATTTCAAGGACGGCGACACCGAGCGCAATCCTTTGACCGAATTCAACAGCTCCAACACCGCTCAGCTTGACGTTGCCGAGGTTATGGCAAAGCTTTTGGAGCTTGATTATATTCAGGAAGAGCTTGCTTCTTGGAAGGCGGGAAGATAAATGAAGATTCTCGTTACAGGCGCCCGAGGATTTGTCGGGAAAAACCTCTGCGCTGCACTTCACGCCATTAAAGACGGCAAACGCAAAGTTGACGGCGTCACCGTCACCGAAATTTTTGAATATGATATATGCTCGACTCCCGACGAGCTTTATGACTTTTGCGCCAAGGCGGACTTTGTTTTCCACCTTGCGGGAGTCAACCGCACAGAAAACTCTGCCGATTTTATGGCTGTCAATGCCGGACTGACGGATAAGCTTGTTTGTGCCCTTGAAAAGTGCGGCAACAGATGCCCGATTATGCTCTCATCGAGCATTCAGGCAAGCCTTGAGGGAAGATTTATAGACTCCGAATATGGCAAAAGCAAGCTTGAAAGCGAAAAAATTGTTTTTGATCACGCCGAAAAAACAGGCGCACCCGTATATGTTTATCGCCTTGCAAACCTTTTCGGCAAGTGGTGCAGGCCTGACTATAACAGCGTCGTTGCGACGTTCTGTCACAATATTGCAAACGATCTGCCCATAAGAATAGATGACCGTGAAACGAAGCTCGAGCTTATATATATCGACGATTTGATTAACGAGCTTCTTCGTGCGCTTAAAGGCGAAGCTAATAAAAACGGCGAATTCTGCGCCGCCCCGACCACCCACAAAACAACCCTGGGCGAGCTTGCAGATATGATATACAAATTCGCCGAATACCCCCAGACCCTCGTGATTCCCGAAATCCCCGAAGGCTCACTTGAAAAGAAGCTTTATTCGACTTACGTTTCATATCTTCCGAGTGATAATGTCTGCGTGCCGCTGAAAATGAACCAAGACGAGCGTGGAAGCTTCACCGAGCTGATCAAGACCGCAAACTGCGGACAGATAAGCGTGAATATTTCAAAGCCGGGCGTCACCAAGGGCAACCACTGGCACGACACGAAATGGGAATTCTTCATGGTCGTGTCGGGCAGGGGACTCATCAAGATGAAAAGCCTCGATTCCGACCTTGTCCATTGCTATGAAGTCAGCGGCGAAAGACTTGAAGCGGTATATATGCCCCCCGGCTATACCCACAGCATCACAAACCTTAGCGATAGCGAGGATTTAGTCACGGTAATGTGGGCGAACGAGCCCTTCAACCCCGAAAGACCCGATACTTATTTTGAGAAG
>CAYWXA010000067.1:1304-7554 GCA_964462175.1 uncultured Oscillospiraceae bacterium | reverse complement strand
CCGAACTTCTTGCCGGTAACTTCTTCCATCTTTACGATGTACTCGTTGATCTCAGCCATGATCTCGTCGTTGATCTGACGGCCGTCTTCGTAGTACTGGGTGCAAGCTTCGGTCGAGATTGTAAAGCCCTGGGGAACAGGAAGACCGATCTTTGTCATTTCTGCAAGGTTTGCGCCTTTACCGCCCAAAAGCTCACGCATTGAAGCGTCGCCTTCAGAGAAAAGGTAACAATACTTTTTGCTCATAGTTTTTATACCTCCAATAAATTAATCCGATATTTGCGTGTCCAAGATACAATTTTGCGTATATACGGACTTATTAAAAGTATAGCAGAAATTTTCAGCTTTTTCCATACATAAACTACAAAAAATATGACAAATTCATCGGCACTAAATTGTGCAATTTAACGCATAAATATATTATATGTATATTTCGCTTGAAAACGGGAGCAAAATATTATATAATTACTTTGATTACAGCATAAGGAGAAAATGCTATGAAAAATATGGCTGTCATACTTGCCGGCGGGCAAGGAAAGAGAATGAATTCCGAAAAGCCAAAGGCGTTGATGGAAGTTCTGAGCAGACCGATGCTCGGCTGGGTGATGGACGCCTGCGTTGAGGCGGGCATCAGAAGCGATTGGATCACAGTCGTTAAGGGATACGGTCACAACGAAGTTCAAAAATATATTAATTCGTACAACACTTTATATACGCCCGACTCGGTGATGCAAAAAGAACGTCTCGGAACCGGTCACGCCGTTATGTGCGCTGCCCGTGTTTTGAAAAAAGATGCTCCCGAAAACGTTCTGGTGCTTTGTGCGGACGCTCCGCTTATTGACGTTGACACGATCAAGAATTCTTTGGAGCAGCACTTAAACGACGGCAATGCGGTTACCGTTATTACGGCGGAGCTGGATGAACCCTTCGGCTACGGAAGAATCATAAGAAACGAAAACGGCATTGACGGTATCGTTGAGCAGCGTGATACAAACGATGCGCAAAAGGCGATCAAGGAAGTCAACTCGGGGGCGTATTGGTTCAAGACCGAGGAGCTTTTGAAGGCGCTGAAAAAGATACAGCCCAACAACGCTCAGGGTGAATATTACCTGACCGACACCATCGGCGTTTTGGTCAGATCGGGCAAGCGTGCAGGGGCGTATAAAACGCCGAACAAGAACGTCGTTCTGGGCGCTAACGACAGGATCGGTCTTTTGAAGCTTGCTGAAGTTGCAAGACTGTCGATAATTGAACGGCTTGCCGAACAGGGCGTCGAGTTTGAATCCACGGAAGGCGTCGTCATTGAGCCGAGAACGAGGATATTCCCCGGCGCAAAGATCCTGCCGAACACGGTGATCGAAAACGGAACGTGGATATATGCAAACGCAGTCGTGGGGCCGAACACCGTCATTAAGGGCGGCTCAGTCGGAAAGAATTCAGTCGTCACCTGCTCGGTCATCGAGGAGAACGTCACCGTCGGTGATAACTGCACGGTTGGGCCGTTTGCACACCTCAGACCCGAAGCAAGACTCAAAGATTATATACACGTCGGTAATTTCGTTGAGATCAAGAATTCCGATATCGGATACGGAACCAGCGTTTCGCATCTTACATACGTCGGTGACAGCATAGTCGGCAACAACGTCAACTTCGGCTGCGGAGTTGCGGTTGCGAATTATGACGGCACGAACAAAAACACCTGCATCATTAAGGACGATGCGTTTATCGGCTGTCATACCAATCTCGTCGCTCCCGTGACCGTCGGTAAAGCGGCTTATACTGCCGCAGGCTCCACCATAACGAAGAATATTCCCGACGGAGCTTTGGCGGTTGAGCGAGGCGAAACGGTCATTAAAGAGGGCAAGGGCAGGCAAAAGCTTGAGCGGCACCTCGCAAAAGGCAAAAAGGTAATGGTAAAGGTCAGAAAAGAACAAAAAGAGCGTGAAGAAGCTTTTCAGAACGCAGTTGATAAATTCAGCTTTGACGACGACATCGACCACGAGCCTTGGGATTAAGAATTAAAAAATTGCAACTACCCCCTATCCTGCACGGATATGGGGCATTTGCACGTGCAAATATAAACGCAGGAGGAAATAATTATGGGACTGTTTAATAAATATAAGGATAAGAGCGCTTCGGGCGGAAGTGTTGAGTGGCTTATCGTCGGACTTGGCAACCCCGGAACGAAGTATGCCTATACCCGTCACAACTGCGGCTGGCTGACGATCGACAGGCTGGCGGAAAAGCTGGGCATCAAGGTCAACCGAGTCAAGTTTAAGTCGCTGGTGGCAGAGGCAACCTTCGGCGGAAAGAAGTGTCTGATTATGAAGCCGACGACGATGATGAACGCAAGCGGCGAAGCGGTCGTTGAGGCGATGAATTTCTATAAGATCCCGATCGAAAACGTGCTTGTCATCAGCGATGACGTGTCATTGGACGTTGGTAACCTGCGAATCCGTCGCAAAGGCTCAGACGGCGGACAGAAGGGTCTGAGAAGTATAATTTACCTCACAGGCAAGGATGATTTTCCGAGGATAAAGTGCGGTGTCGGCGCAAAGCCTCACCCCGATTACGATATGGCGGCGTGGGTGCTTTCAAACTTCACAAAGGACGAACAGCCGAAGATGCTTTCGGCGTTTGACAACGCAGTTGCGGCGGCAGAGCTTATCGTTGCGGGCAAGACTGACGAAGCAATGAATAAATATAACGTTAAGGCGAACTGATTATGATAAATTTGTTTTATGAAGCGGCGGCAACGCTCCCCTTTTGTCAGGAGCTGAACGCTTCGCTTAAAAACGGGCGGATGCCGGCATCCGTAACGGGGCTTTCTGCCGTCCACAAGGCGCATACCGTGTTATATCTGGCGCAGAGCGCCAACGTTTTGATGATCTGCGACGACGAAGCAAGCGCTTTGAGGATGACCGAGGACGTCAACGCTATGGCAGGCGATGAGATTGCGGTTTTGTTCCCTGTAAAGGACTATGCCTTTGCAAACATCGAAACCGCCTCGCCCGAATATGAGCACAAAAGAATTCGTGCGCTGACAAGAATTATATCTAAGCAATCGAAGATTTTGATATGCTCGGCAGAGGCGGCAATGCAGCCGACCATTCCCGTGGACGTTTTGGAGGAAAATATCCTCACCGTTAAGCCTGATGATGAGATAGCGGTCAGGGAATTTGCTTCAAGGCTGGTTTCGCTGGGATATACCCGCGCGGCACAGACCGAGGGCAGAGGGCAGTTTTCAATTCGCGGAGATATTATCGACGTATTCCCCGTCAATGCCGTAATGCCCGTAAGAATCGAGCTTTGGGGCGATGTTGTGGACACTGTTTCCTACTTCGACATTGAATCGCAAAGGCGTATCGACACTATGAAGTCCTGCTCGATTGCGCCGGCAAAGGAGCTTTTGATACCGAAAGATGAGCTGTGCGAAGCTATTGAGGTTTTAATAGAACGGGCAAGCGGAAAGCTTAAAGATCAGATAAAAAAGAATCTCTATTCCGATTTAGACCACATTAAGGGCGGCGGAAGCCTTGCGAGTGTGGATAAATATTACTCGCAGATCTACGGCGACCCCACTTTTTTGAGCGATTACTTTGAGGGCGGAGTGTGCGTTGTCAGCGAGTATACGAACTGCGTTGAAAAGGCGAAGGCCTTTACAGTTCAGCTAACCGAGGATCTCAAGATCCTTTATGAGGACGGCTTGATGTTCAAGGAGATGAGCGGATATTTTGCAGAGTTTCCCGAGGTAATGTCGCACTTTTCACACCTGCCGATGATTTATCTGGATATGTTCATGCACGGGTCGGATCTGAGACTCAAGTCGCTAATTGCAGCCCAGGCTTATCAGTCATCCACCTGGAGCGGAGAGCTGAGTCCCCTGCTTGATGAGCTGAAAAATTATATCGAGCGGGAATACTGCTGTATCGTCTTGACGGGCACCGAGAAAAGCGTCAGCTTCGTTATGGGCGATATTGAAAAGCAGGGATATAAGGTTCAGCCGCTGACTAAGCAGACGGTTTTAAGCCCGGGTATGGTATATGTGGGCGCAGGTGCTTTATCAAGCGGGTTTGAATATCCCTCTAATAAGCTTGCGGTCATCACGCAGATGAAGGCAAATACCTCAAGGCGAAAGACCGCCAAAAAGAAGCCGAAGAATACAGAAAAGATCAATTCGCTATCGGACATTTCAAGGGGCGATCTGGTCGTTCACGCTTTGCACGGCATCGGTCGGTTTGAGGGAATCAAAAACATCACCACGAACAACGTGACCAAGGACTATATCACCATTAAGTATGCTGGCACCGACGTTTTGTACGTTCCCGTTACACAGCTTGACACCGTTTCGAAGTATATCGGCCCCCGTGACGATGAGAGCGTGAAGCTGAATAAATTGGGCGGAAACGAGTGGCAAAGAACGAGGGCGAGGGTCAAGAAAGCCTGCAAGGATATGGCGGATGAGCTGATTGCGATTTATGCCAAGCGTCAGCTTGCAAAGGGATATGCTTTTTCGCCCGACAACGACTGGCAGATGGAGTTTGAAGAGAGGTTTGAATATCAGGAAACGGACGACCAGCTTCAGTCGATAGATGAAATTAAGAGCGATATGCAAAAGGCTACGCCTATGGACAGACTGCTTTGCGGGGATGTTGGTTTCGGCAAGACGGAGGTTGCTTTGCGTGCTGCGATGAAGTGCATTCTCGATTCAAAGCAGTGCGTAATTCTTGTGCCGACAACGGTGCTTGCCTGGCAGCATTATCAGACAGCGCTAAGACGCTTCGGCGGTTTCCCCGTTAAGATCGAGCTTTTGTCAAGATTCCGCTCGCCCAAACAGCAAAAGGAGATTTTGCGGCAGCTTGAGAGGGGCGAGATTGACCTTGTTGTGGGCACGCACAGGCTTGTGTCTAAGGACGTGAAGTTCAAGGATCTGGGACTTCTCATCATTGATGAGGAACAGCGCTTCGGCGTGGCGCATAAAGAGCACCTAAAGAGCATTTATCCTGAGGTGGATATACTCACGCTGTCGGCAACGCCGATTCCCAGAACGCTCAATATGGCGATGTCGGGAATAAGAGATATGTCGGTAATTGAGGAGCCGCCCAGCGACAGATACCCCGTGCAGACCTACGTTATCGAGCACCAGACGGGCGTGCTGATTCAGGCGATCCAAAAGGAGCTAAGACGGGGCGGTCAGGTATATTACATTCACAACCGCATCGAAACGCTGGATATGTGCGCTTATAAATTACAGCAGAGCCTGCCCGATGCACGAATCGGCGTGGCGCACGGACAGATGAGCGAAGCGCAGATCGAAGAGGTGTGGCGGCAGCTTTTAGACCACGAGATAGATATTTTGGTATGCACGACCATTATTGAAACGGGCGTGGACGTTTCAAACTGCAACACGCTTATCATTGAGGACGCCGACAGATTCGGACTTTCACAGCTTTATCAGCTAAGAGGACGGGTCGGCAGAAGCTCAAGAAGGGCGTACGCTTACTTTACGTTCAGACGGGGTAAGGTTCTGAGTGAGATCGCTTCGAAAAGGCTCACTGCCATAAGAGAGCTGACGCAGTTCGGTTCGGGATTTAAGATTGCAATGCGTGATCTTGAGATCCGAGGGGTCGGTTCAATTCTTTCGGCAAAACAACACGGGCATATGGAAGCGGTCGGATATGATATGTATTTACAGCTTCTGACGGAAGCCATTGCCGAGCAAAAGGGCGAAGCGGCGCCGAGAACTGCCGAGGATTGTTTGGTTGATATCACCATTGACGCATTTATTCCGGAAACCTACATTGAGAATCTGCAGCTCAGAATTGAAGCATACCGCAAGATCGCAGGAATAATGTCCAGAGAGGATTCAGAGGACGTTTTGGATGAGCTTATTGACAGATACGGCGAGCCGCCGAAATCGGTCGTGGGACTTGTGGACGTTGCGCTTTTGCGAAATTCAGCTTCTAAGCTTGGCATCAGGGAGATCACCCAGCGGAAGGAAAACATCGTGTTCTATATCCGTGAAACGCCCGTGGGACGGATCATGGCGCTGACCTCGAAATATAAGGGCAGAGTCTTGGTCAACGGCACCAGTGAGTCGTACGTTTCCGTCAAGCTTGCGCCGAAGCAGGCACCAATCGAGCTGATGAAAGAGGTTCTCGACACGATGGAAAAGGCGGAGATAGAGTAAGCCGTAATATGAGGGCGCCCCTGTGTGGGCGCCCGTTTTGCCCTCTCCGTCACGCATACGC
>CAYWXA010000067.1:0-1204 GCA_964462175.1 uncultured Oscillospiraceae bacterium | reverse complement strand
ACACAAAAAACCGTATGGAAATTCCATACGGTTTCGTTATATCAGCATATATCTCCGATCTCAAGGTAATCCACCTTTGCAAGATAGATATTCACGGGAGAGAAGGTGCCAAGGTCGAGCCCTGCTCGGCAGGAGGACACGTCAATATCGCAGGAGGCAACGATCGGCAAACGAAGACTGACGGAAAATCCGTTGTTTTCGCCCGTTTCAAATATCGGGGTGGTGCCGACGGATTCGCAGAAGCGGTTGACCACGGCAAGTCCGCTGTCGGCGCAATGATCTGAAATATCCTCGCCGGAGGCAACGCCGTAGCCGTTATCGGTGACGGTGACGGTAACGCAGTCCCCTCTCGGCTTGATCGAAAGCCGAACGACGCCTTCTTCACGGTCGATATTCTGAAGAGAATTCACTATCACGTTCAAAAGGCAAGCAGTAAATCTGTCCGGATCGCATCGGGTCAAGATCGGTTCACATTCGTCGAATTCAAGCTTGATACGGTAAGACCTCAGCTTTGAACGGCAATTATCAATGACGTCTCTTGCAAGAGATGAAACGTCAAATACGATTTCGTTCAGACCTGCTTCATATTTTTCCAGTTCATTTGCATTTGCCACCGCACCCAAGACCCTGAAGCAACTGGACATCTGATGGCGCAGGATCTTGATCTCATCATAAAGCTCGGCATCTTCAAGTTTTAAGTAAAACTGATGCGAAAGAGATATCGCTTCATACATATTTGAGATTATGGTTTTAAGAGCGTTTTTGTTTTTGAAAAGATCACCCGTCAAAAAATATCCCTCCTTTTGAGTGTGTGTTTATATTTTATCATTAACTTCAGAGGATGTAAAGCGTTATTTCAACAAAATTCTCTTTTTTCAAGGGTCAAAACTGCACAAATAGCGTCGAAAATTAGGGGAAAATCTCATTGATATTTTTCTGTCAAAATGCTTGCAAATATTTCAGTTATAGTGTATGATTATATATGCATAAAAGCAATATATTTCATTTGGAGGTAATCTAAAATGTCAGTTAAAGTTGCAATTAATGGTTTCGGCAGAATCGGACGTCTCGCTTTCAGACAGATGTTCGGCGCAGAAGGTTATGAGATCGTTGCTATCAACGACCTTACCAAGCCCTCTATGCTCGCTCACCTTCTCAAGTATGATACCGCTCAGGGCGGCTACTGCGGAAGAATCGGCGAAGG
>CAYWXA010000066.1:0-8228 GCA_964462175.1 uncultured Oscillospiraceae bacterium | reverse complement strand
TTGTCGAAGCTGTCGGATTCTTCGGTGTACTGAGTTGCGAGAAGCTGAATTGCGAATTCAGAGCCGATGGAGAGGTTCTGGTATTTGTTTCCTGCAGATTCCTGCATCTTGAGAACAACTGTGAAGATCTCAGAAGCGCCTGCCGAAAGGTTGCCCTCAGCAGAGGTGGGGTCATTCTTGATACCATTGAGCACATTGGTAAGTGTACCCATAGGAGTTACATTTGCAAGAGATTCACGGGTTACAGTCTGTTCGCCGTCGATGAAGTAAACATCGATAACGTCTGCAAGCTCGCTTACTTCACCTGTTGCGGCAATGTTGAGCATATACTCAAGAGCAAGGGTGCCTGCATTACCGATCTTGACGTAGCGAACCTCGGTGTAACCGGGCTCCCACTTGTCATAGTTGAAGATAGCGCCGGTGGAAGCGTCGCTCCAATCATCATCGCCAATCTTCTTATACTCGAACGTTACTTTAAGAGTACCCGACTTGATGATGTTGCTGGTTGAAGATACTGAATCGGTGAACCAAGCGAACGTTGTACCCAAAAGCATCGTGAAACAAAGCAAAAGCGCAAGCATGCTTGTTATCAGCGCCTTACGGGTGTTTTTTGAATTTGTCATATACTTTCCTCCTAACGAGATTTACGGAAAGCTCCGCTTAGTACCATTATATATATATATATATTGTCAAGTGTTTTGCGCTGTTTTTTAAAGCTATTTTGAAAGTTGTTTCACAAAATGCTACGGGCGGAGCCTCTCCCTATGGGAGAGGTGTCAGCGAAGCTGACGGAGAGGGCAAGACGCAAAAACCTCCACCCTTTCGGATGGAGGTTTTATCATATTTGCAATTATGCAAGTCTTGCCTTGAGAGCTTCGAGCTCTTCACGAAGTGCGGCGGGCAATCTGTCGCCGAATCTTGCATAGAATTCTTCGATGCCCTTGGTTTCTTCGAGCCAAAGGTTGTTATCAACAGAAAGAAGGTCGGCAATTGTTTCAGCGGTGAAGCCTTCGAGGCCTTCAACGTTGATGTCTTCAGGCTTGGGCTCATAGCCGATTGCAGTTTCAACTGCATCAACGGTGCCTTCGCATCTGTCGATGATCCAGTCGAGAACTCTCATATTGTCGCCGAAGCCGGGCCAGATGAAGTTGCCTTCATCGTCGGTTCTGAACCAGTTGACGTTGAAGATCTTGGGAGCCTTGTCGCCGAGCTTTTCGCCCATTTCAAGCCAGTGTGCCCAGTAGTCGCCCATATTGTATCCGCAGAAGGGAAGCATAGCCATGGGGTCACGTCTTACAACGCCGACTGCGCCTGTTGCAGCAGCAGTGGTCTCAGAAGCCATAACGGAACCGACGAAGGTGCCGTGCTGCCAGCTGAAGGACTGGTATACCAAAGGAGCGGTCTTTGCACGTCTGCCGCCGAAGATGATTGCGGAAACGGGAACGCCCTCGGGATTGTTAAATTCAGAAGAGATGCAGGGGCAGTTTTCAGCGGGAGCAGTGAAACGAGAGTTGGGGTGAGCAAGCTTGTTGCCCTCAGCAACGTACTCGGGGCCGTTGACCTGAGCGCCCTTCCATTCGGTTGCATTTACGGGAGGATTCTTATCGAGCTTTTCCCACCAAACAGTCATATCATCATTGTTGATTGCAACGTTGGTGAAGATGGTGTTCGATCTAGTGGAAGCAAGAGCGTTGTAGTTGGAGTTTTCGTTAGTGCCGGGAGCTACGCCGAAGAAGCCGTTTTCGGGGTTGATAGCGTAAAGTCTGCCGTCCTTACCGGGCTTGAGCCAAGCGATATCGTCGCCGACAGTCCAAACCTTGTAGCCGTTCTTGAGGTATCCCTCGGGAGGAATGAGCATTGCAAGGTTGGTCTTACCGCAAGCAGAGGGGAATGCGGCACAAACATACTTAACTTCACCGTTGGGCTTTTCAAGACCGAGAATGAGCATATGCTCAGCCATCCAGCCTTCGTTCTTACCCTGGAAGGAAGCGATTCGAAGAGCAAAGCACTTCTTGCCCAAGAGAACGTTTCCGCCGTATGCGGAGTTGATCGACCAAATGGTGTTGTCCTCGGGGAACTGAACGATATATCTGCCTTCGGGGTCAACGTCAGCCTTGGAATGGAGGCCTCTTACGAAGTCGTCAGAAGTGTCGCCCAAGTTCTTGAAAGCCTCAATACCCATTCTGGTCATAATTGCCATATTGAGTACGACGTAGATAGAGTCGGTAACTTCAACGCCGACCTTTGCAAGGTCAGAGCCGATAGGACCCATAGAGTAAGGGATAACGTACATCGTTCTACCCTTCATAACTCCGTCGTACATAGGAGTCAGCTTAGCATACATTTCCTTGGGATCGCACCAGTTGTTGGTCGGTCCTGCATCTTCCTTCTTAGAGGTGCAGATGAAGGTTCTGTCCTCAACACGGGCTACGTCGTTGGGAAGAGTTCTGTGGTAAAGACATCCGGGAAGCTTTTCCTGGTTAAGCTGGATCATCTCTCCGGAAGCACACGCTTCAGCACGCAAAGCGTTAAGCTGCTGCTCGCTGCCGTCGATCCATACAACGGAATCAGGCTTGCACAAAGCGATCATTTCGTCAACCCACTTGTTGACGTTGGGGTTCTTGGTTAATGTTGCCATGTTAATCTCCTCACTATTTATTCTAATTTTAATAAGACGATTATTTAAGGAAAAGGGCGGTTTTCGCTTCAAAATTCAGACGAAGCCCAAATCTTCCTCATATACTATTCTATTGGTTTTGTGTCAAATAGTCAAGTGGTTTGTTAAATTTTCATCAAGATTTCATATAGAATCTGCAATTACGTTTTTTCTCGATCACCTTAAAAAATCCGTCCGATGCGGCATCCCGCCGGCGCCCGTGGCGCCGGCGCTTCGCGCCGCAGGCGCGAAGAAGCGTTCCGCCCCCGTGCGGGGGCGGAACGCTTGGATGCCGCAGGGCGAGGCTGTCTGCGAAGCGCGCTCGCGCAGGCGAGCGGGGCGAGCAGGTAGCCGGTCGGGGCAGGCAAAAAATAAAGAGAGCAGTTCCCTGCCCTCTTTAAAATGTCATATGAAGAATTTGCGTTCAAGTGATCTTCTCAACGGCTTGCATATAGCGATCGTCAAAAGCATTCCGCCGATTATGAACAGCGCAACGAAAGGATACAGCGACCAAAATACGAACTTTCCGCCGTAGGTCAAATAGATGAGTATTTCAATAAGTATGCAATACAGTCCGAAAGCAAAGGTCACTCCGCTGGCAATATACAAATATCCTCGCCTCAAATACTTCGTCAGCACAGTTACCGCCGTTATGATCATACCCAATACTGCGGTTATCGGAAACGCAAGCGTCAAGAACCATTCTCCTTCGGTGTTAACGCAGATATACAAAAGATAAAGCGTTACGGTTGTGAAGGAAACGGGAACAAAGACAACGGGATTAGGCTTTTTAAACCACGTCGGCAGGATCAGCGACGTATATATCACTATGATCGCACCGGCAACGTATCCCGACCATCCGATACCTCCGCCCATTCTCAAGTCTATCGTCAGCGTGACAACGATCGGCAGAAGAAGAATACAGGTCAAGATGAACAGCACGCCTTTGGGGTTTGCCTTCTGCTCAGACGGAACGTATTCCGGATAGGACAGCTCTCCCTCCGGCTGTTTCAGATCGGGATGAAAGACTACCGTTTTGCAAAGAGGACACTGCTTTTGGCTGTCCTCAAGCTCAACTCCGCATTTTACACAATACATCAGCTATCCCTCCTTTGATTGCTTTCGATTTTAACGTTAAGACCCAGTTTTACTAAAGTTGTGAAGAACTCCCGCTCAAGTTCGGGGTTTTGCGAACGGCGTATCATATTTATATACAGTTTTCCGCCGTATGACAGAACACCGCAGTTATGAGGCGACTTGGACTGAGGCCCGATAATAAAGTCAAATCGCTCTATATACGGCTTCATTTCCTCGGGAACGGTAACCGCTCCGAGATTTGAAATGGACAGGCTCGCCTGAATCTCACCGATGGCATCAAAAATAGCTTTCATAATGATATTTTTAATGAACAGCGGAACAAGCTTTATCGCCAGAACCTTTTCGGAATTTACGTTGGTGGTGAATATCGCCTGCATATTCTTGGGCGTTATCATCAGCGCCATCTGATGGCTGATTATCTCGCAAAGCTCCTTAAAGGTATAATCCCCCATTTTGGGATCAACACCGACGTTGACGACCATTACGAAGTTTCGCAAGGTCTTGCTTCCATAGAGCTTTCGCAGGTTTACAGGAATCGAAACCTTGACGGGCAGGCGTTTGGTGATCTTACGTACCTTTTTCTTTTGCAGATTTAAAAGCGATTGCACCATTGCCGCCGCCAAAAGCGCAGTTAATGTCACGCCGTATTCGTGCGCCAGATCAATCATTGCCTTTGAATCGACGATTCCGCAGGTGAGATTCAAGAATCCGTCGGTTTCCGGCTTACCGTCAAGCTGGAATGCCTTTTCTTCCTTACGGTCTCTGGCAACGTGACCTGTATTTTTGAGGAAGCTGTCCTCAAGCTCATCGTTGGCGGGCATTGCATAGCGGTCGAGAACGCCGTTGGTATCGGAAACGGAGATACCGTATTTCTGAGTGATATATTCAGCCAGCAGAGTTTTTAGGAATATCAATCCGCCGGTGCCGTCGGTAACGGCGTGGAAGAATTCAACGCCAATGCGTCTGTTATAGACCAGCACACGGATGGCACATTTGCGAACGTCGTCAAAGGGGCGGCGCACAAGGGGCTGATGACCGTCCGAAACGACCTCCGGGGCACGGTCGAGCTCCTCAAGATAATACCAGAACACGCCGCGGCGAAGTCTTGTCGCAATTGAAGGAAAGCGTCTTACGGTAATATCGAGCGCAGACTGCAAAACCGCTTTATCTACCGGTTCGCTTAAAGTTGCGGAAAGGCGGAAAACGTTATACCAACCCTTGCGTTTGGATGCAGGAAATATCTTTGCGGCATTGTCAAGGCGGAGCCAGCGCAGGTTTTCATCAGGCAGAACTCCCGACAAAAACTGCTTCATTTTGTCAAAAGTCTCTTTGTCATATTCCTTGACGCCGTACAAAGGATAAACGTGCCACATACGGGGAGCAATGACAAGTTCGGACTTACAGCCGAATGACAAAAGCTTTTCGTGCATAAGTTTGGCATCGTCCAAAAGTATCTCGTCGGAGCCGACGAAAATGAGCGACGGCGGGAAAGCGGTCTTTTTGCACTTTAGCGGCGAGACCAAAGGGTCAAACCGATCGTCGGCATAGCAGCGGGCAAAATAATCAAGTCTGTCATAAGTCAGAGACGGATCGTTTTCCTCGTTCGTTTTATAAGATTCGTTCGTTAAGGTCAGATCTGTCCAAGGGGAAATTGCGATGATGCCCGCAGGCATTTCATAACCCAGCTCGGCAAGCTTAAGACACAGCGAATAGCAAAGTCCGCCGCCTGCGCTCTCCCCTGCCAGAATTATGTTCTGCGGTTCAAATCCGCCCGAAAGCAGATATTCGTATGCCGCAAAAGCATCGTCAAGCGCCGCAGGGAAAGGCTCCTCCGGAGCAAGCCTGTATGCCACGCAAAGAGTTCTTATCTTCAGTCGGGAAGCTAAGACAGAGCCGAAACCACGGGCATAATCAATATCGCCGCAGGTATAACCGCCTCCGTGAAGATATAATATTACATCCCTTCGGGAAGGCTCCTTCGGGGTTATCCATTCGCTTACGAAATCGCCCATATCACGTTTTTCAAACTTAACGCCGATACGGTGAGCAGCGGTCATCAATTCACCGACAAGGTTTTGGCCTTTGCGGATCTTATCCAAAGAGCTGTCCTCCAAAAACGGAGCAAGCAAAGAAAGCTGAGAGCGAAGGAATTTTTCGGTCACCGCTTCACCTCCTAAAATACGATTTTTTATATCATACCATATTTACATCTAATATGCAATATTATTTTGAGCGGAGTTGATTTAATTTATCCCTTTATGATATGATAATTTTGCATTAGTAACCGACCGACAGCAAAGTTTTGCGACTTATGGGTGAAAGCTTTCAATAAAGGACACTGAATATGAATAAAACAGACTTAACAGAATATGCAGACTTCTTGTTAAAGAATGCGCTTGCAAAGTCGGATAATCTTCACGACGCACAGGATCTGGTACAGGAGACCTTGCTTGCGGCGCTGGTATATCTTGAGCAGGGCAAAAATATAGACGAGCCGAAAAACTGGCTTTTAAGCGTTATGAAGCGAAAATATTACGACAAGCTCAGGATCAAATACCGCAGACCTACGGTGAGCTATGATATCATCTGCGATATGCCCGATGAGGGTGAGATATACGATGCAGTTGAGCACGCCGAGGAAGCAGAAGCCATCAGACGGAGCTTGGCGCATCTGACGAAGATATACCGACAGGTAATGGTCAAGTATTACGTCTACGGAATGAGCGTAAAAAATATCGCAAGTTCTCTGGAAATCTCTGAAAGCGCCGTGAAATCACGGCTTGAAACAGGAAGATCGCATATAAGAAAGGACTTCACTATGGAAAACTATGCAAGACAGAGCTATGAGCCGGAGGTATTGTGGCTGAGCTGCTCGGGAAGCAGCGGCATTGACGACGCACCGTTCAGCATAGTCGGAAATGATAGAATCGCAATGAATCTATTGATTCTGGCATACGAAAAGCCGGTGACGGTCAAGGAGCTGTCGGGAGCCATCGGAATTCCCACGGCATACATTGAACCTGTTATCGAGCGCCTTGTTGCAGGCGAGCTGATGAAAAAGACCGGCGACAAAGTCTCAACTGATTTCATTATATACACCGTTGACGATAAGACCAAAAACTTTGACCTTGAAAAGAAGGCAGCAGATGAGCTGTATACTGAGGCGGCAGAGATTCTTGAAAATGAACTCAAGGTTTTGAGGGAAAAGAATTACTTCAAGAGAATGGCACGCTCACAGCAGGTAAAGCTTGAAAGTCATTTCGGTATTCATGCGATGCTACACTCAAAAAACAACGTGCGTGATATGCACTCAGGTCACACTCCCTGGGAGGATTATCCCGATCGGCCTAACGGCGGAAAGTGGTTTGCAATGGGTGAAAGATACTCTGCCGGATTCAAGATCTCCCAGACTTGCTATAACTTATACAGTATCAACGGAGAGATGCACTTTAAAATCAACATTGACAGAGATGAGAGCCCCGAAAGCGAAGTATACTACGGAGCGAAGTCAATAGGACTGAGTGTTTACGGAACGCATCTGCATCAGCAGCGTGGAAGCGACTATCCCCTGCCCTCGAAATTGAGCGCATCCGAAGCGATAACCGTGCTTTGGACGATATATAACAAGAAATTTGACGATCTGCATCTTATCGGCAATAAAGCTTATAAATCACTTCAGGAGTTTGAAGAACTGTGCTATCTCAAAAAGGGAGAAAACGGCAGATATGCGATCGATATTCCCGTGCTTTCGAGAAGCGAGGAGCTGGACTATCGCGAGCTTTTGAACGGTTGCGTCAGTAAGCTGACAAAGTTCTTTGAGCACCGTCTTGATGGGCTTTGGCGAGATCCGATCGAGGTTCCCGAACATATTCAGAACGTACCGGGATTCCAGAAATATTTCTACTGTGCGCAGTTCTTGCCAATGATGATTCTTCTCAATATGCGAGAAAACGGGTTGTTCTTAAAGGATTGGGATGAGCCTGTAACCGCTGCGTATTTAGCTTATGACAAATAAGCATTTCATATAAAAGTTGACCGACCTCCCCATTGCAAGTCATTTTGCTTTGGGGGAGGTCTGTATATGCAAAAAGAGCCCCGCTTGAAGCGAGGCTCTTATTTCTATGGAGTAATATCGGATTACTTGTTGTTGATAGCAGCCTGAGCAGCAGCCAAACGTGCAATCGGTACACGGAAGGGTGAGCAGGATACGTAGTCAAGGCCGATCTTGTGGCAGAACTCAACAGATGTCGGGTCGCCGCCGTGCTCGCCGCAGATACCAACGTGCATTTCAGGACGAACAGCCTTACCATTGGTGATAGCCATTTCCATCAGCTTGCCAACGCCGGTCTGGTCGAGCTTTGCAAACGGATCGTTCTCGAAGATCTTTGCATCATAGTAAGCGTTCAGGAACTTACCAGCATCGTCTCTGGAGAAGCCGTATGTCATCTGAGTCAGATCGTTTGTACCGAAGCAG
>CAYWXA010000065.1:0-8238 GCA_964462175.1 uncultured Oscillospiraceae bacterium | reverse complement strand
AAAACTTTGTTGGTGCGCAGGGTGATCTCGTTTGAATCGGCGGTGACGGTTATGCTTGAAATTTGTGCGTCAGCAAGCAAGTCACACAGGGGCGACTCGATCTTATGGGCGATTATGCGGTGGATATCACGGGCGCCGAAATTCCTGATATCCGCAAGGCGGACGATGAGCTCAACGACGCTGTCGTCATATTCAAGGGACGAACCGACTTTTAAACAACGGTCTTTCAGCTCATCAAGGGCAAGTCGGGTAATTTCAGCGGCAGACTCGGCACTCAGCCTATTA
The DNA here is from genome assembly GCA_964462175.1 of uncultured Oscillospiraceae bacterium. Classification (GTDB taxonomy): domain Bacteria; phylum Bacillota; class Clostridia; order Oscillospirales; family Ruminococcaceae; genus Faeciplasma. The sequence goes on along the minus strand of CAYWXA010000065.1, from coordinate 7,953 downwards.
AATACGCACACGTTGTCGATTCGGTTCATCAGCTCATATGAAAAGCGATTCGAAAGCGCTTCACGGGCAGAGCGGACGTTTTCCTTTGAGCCGAAGCCTACGGTTGACTGCCCTTCGGGAACGGCGTTGGACGTCAGAATTATAACGGTGCTTCTGAACGACACCTTTCTGCCCATTGAGTCGTATAGATGACCGCTGTCCAGAATCTGCAAGAGAAGCTGGGTGACGTCTCGGTGTGCCTTTTCAAATTCATCAAACAGCACCACGCAAAACGGCTTGCGGCGCACCTTTTCGGTCAGCTCTCCGCCCTCTCCGTAGCCGACGTATCCGGGCGGCGACCCGATAAGACGGGAAACGGTATGACGCTCGGCAAACTCGGACATATCGAGACGGATAAGATTTTGTTTATCGGCAAAGAGATTCTCGGCAAGTGATTCGGCAAGGGCGGTTTTGCCAACACCGGTCGGGCCTGTGAACATAACTGATGCAAGCGGCTTTAAAGACGTTCGTATGCCCGACGAGGCTCTCCTCAGGGTGGATACCAAAGCGCTTATCGCTTGGGTCTGACCGACTATTCTCTGACTGAGCTTTTCTTCAAGCGACGATATCTTTTCCGACGTTATGCTTTTATCGGGAACGGACGTCTGTAAAGCGATTATACTTTCCACAGCGGATGCCGTCACCTTCGGAAGGGCAAAATCTTCGCAGGCGTGGCGGGAAAGCTCCTCGAAATAGGCTTCTTTCGATATTTTACCTGCAATATAATCGCTGAACACGTTTGAAAGCTGTTCACGGACACGGTTTGAATTTGTAAAGCCGGACAGCTTTACATATGAACACGCTTCGTCGATAATGTCGATCGCTTTATCCGGTAAATATCTGTCACAGCTGTACGTATCGGAAAGCCTGACGGCGGCGCTTATCGCATCTTCACAGATGACGACTCCGTGATGAGCTTCATATTTTGGCTTTAGGTGCGTGATCATTTTGATCGCTTCATCAACGCGCGGCTCGTCTAACCTTATGCAGGAAAACCTTCGGGAAAGCGCTTTGTCTTTTTCAATAGTCTGCATATATTCGTCGTAGGTGGTGGCTCCGATAACTTTTATCCCGCCTCTTGCGAGCATCGGTTTTAAGATATTTGCGGCGTCGATGGCTCCTTCGGCGGCGCCTGCGCCGATGAGTGTGTGAAACTCGTCGATGAAAAGTATTATGTTTTCATTCTGCGACGCTTCTTCAATACATTGCTTCAGGCGTTCTTCAAAGTCGCCACGGTATTTTGCGCCTGCAAGAAGCTGTGTTAAGCTAAGAGAATATATCTTTGCGCCTACGAGCGGTTCGGGAACGTCAGAGGCAGCTATCTTCGTTGCGAGCGCTTCAACGAGGGCGGTCTTTCCCACTCCCGCTTCGCCGAGAATACAGGGGTTGTTTTTGTTTCGTCGGATGAGGATCGAGATCATTCTTGAAAGCTCGTCAGATCTGCCGAAGCAAGGGTCATAGCCCTGAGATCTCGCTCGCTCGACCATATCAAAGCCGTATTTTTCAAGGTGGTGCGGCTTGCTCTTGGACGGCGCTGAACCCAAAAGCGCCGTGTTTTCTATCGCTTCGCCGCAATCTGCATACAGCCTTGATATATTGCAGTTGAGGTCATATAAAACGCTTCGGGCGGTTGAATTCTGCTGATTCATCAACGCACAAAGAATATGCTCCGTTCCGACACGGGTTCGGGAGACTTCTTCGGCGGAGCGCTTTGCAAGTCGGATACACCTTTTGACCGCAGGCGTGAAGGAGGCTGTGGTCAGTGCCGTCGGCTCCCCTCTCCCGATCATTCTTATTACACGGTCGTTGACGTCCTCCTTTTTAACGCCGTGGCGCAGGAGTATGCTCCCTGCCGTGCTCGTCGGGTCGCTGAGAAGTCCTATGAGGATATGCTCGGTTCCGACGTATGTGTGTCCCAATTCGTTTGCCGTCAGTATCGCCGTTTTCACCGCCACGAGCGCACGGTCGGTAAAGTTCTGTTTTCCGAAATTTATATCAAACTCGGTCATATATGATCCTCCCATTCTGTAATCGGACAACGGTTTGTATGTCCTTTGGTAATAAGTCTTGACCTTATGAAAAGAAGTTAATCAGAATTCGGATATATTATTCTATGCAGATGCGGCTTGGCTATTTGTAACACATTTTTTGAGTCTTCATAAACTGTATTATGAAGCAAGAGATTGCTTTAATTCTACATTAAAGGAGAAGATTATATGAACGGTTCATGCTTTAACGGTTGCTGGTGGATCATCATTTTGATCCTCATTCTCGCTTGCTGCGGAAGCAACAACACCAATAATAACAACGGTTGCTGCTGTTGCTGCAACAACAACGGTTGCTCAAACAACAGCAATAACTGCGGATGCAGCTGTGGAACTACCACAAGCCTTTGCTGACAGCTTTGCCGCATAAACGGCGAAACGGAAGAAGTCCCCATTGAAATAATGGGGGCTTTTTCGTTGTGTCGTGTTTTACAAGCTGTGTGTCAAGTTTTGCTATTTACAGCGCGGCAGCACAGTGGTAATATTAAATTATATATAATATATAAATCCCTTTTTACAGCGAAAGGACGGAACATTATGACAGTATTTAAAAAGCTTGCGTTAGTTTTAACGGCTCTCGTTATTTGTTTGGGCGCATTTTCGGGATGTGCCGATACGGACAAATATGCTATTCCCGAGGACAGCCCTTATAATTTGAACAAGGCGCTTAAAACCGACAGCCTTAAAGAGCTTTGCGAAGATTATTTCATGCTCGGCGTCGGATTGACCGGCAACGGCATCGGCACCGCCGCAGTAAACTCGCCGGAATATATGGCGGTCAGCGAATATCATTTCAGCAGCGTGACTCTGACAAACCTGATGAAGCCGACGTTTATTCTCGATCAGGAAGGAAGCATCAAAAACGCTTCAAAGGGCGACGAGACTCCTGCAGTTAATTTCGATTCCGTTGACCCAACGCTCGAATGGTGCTATGAAAACGGAATTCAGATGAGAGGGCACACGCTCGTATGGCACACCCAGACACCCGACTGGTTCTTCAGAGAGGGATATAGCAGCAGCGGTGATTACGTTGATTACGACACAATGGCAAAGCGACTTGACAGCTATATTGAACAGGTTTTGACTTACGTTCAGAAGAACTACCCCGGCGTTATCTACTGTTGGGACGTTGTTAACGAGGCAGTTGACGTCGGTTCGGCAGCGCAGGACAGCTTCTTCGCCTGCAGAACCAGATGTGACGGAAAGGATAACCCCTGGTACGTGACGTTGGGCGAGGATTACGTTGAGCTGGCATTCAGAAGCGCAAGAAAATATGCAGATCCTGACGTAAAGCTTTTCTATAACGATTTTAATACATATCAGTTTGACAAGCAGTTCAATATTTATAAGCTTTGCAACTACCTTGACGACCTCGGTCTTATCGACGGAATCGGTATGCAAGGCTATTGGGGAATCGGATATCCGAGTCTGTCCGATCTTGAAACTGCGATAAATTCATACGCTGAATTGGGACTTGAGATACACATTACAGAGCTGAGTATCGGTGTCGATAACCTTTCGGAGGAAAACCTTGAAAAGCAGGCAGACAGATACGCCGAGATATTCAGTATGTTCCAAAGACTTGATACTCAGGGCGGCGGTAAGGCAAACATCACTTCCGTTACCCTTTTCGGTCTGCAGGACGGATTCGTAATGTACGGTTCAGACGATTCAACGACTCGTCTGTTTGATACAAACTTCCAGCCAAAGCCCTGCTTCTACAGTATTCAGAAAGTAATGAAGGAAGAATATAAGGTGAAATAAATGAAAAAGTATCTAAGATATATTTCAATAGTTCTGGTGCTCGTTATGCTCATTATGACGCTTGCAGGATGCGCCGACAGCGAAGCGCACAATCCGCAGGAGCCGAGTGTGACAAGCGATGAGGTTACGCAGGCGCCTGAGGTAACGACTGAAGCTACCACCACAACGGAAGAAACCACTGCGGAAAAGGTTACTACTACCGAGGAAACCACCACCGAGGCGACCACAACGACCGAAGCTACTACAACCGCCCCTGTGACAACAACAGAGGTGACCACAACCGCAGAGCCGGAACCCGAATGGGTGATTACACCCGCAAGCGAAAAGCTTTATGCGACAGCGGATCTGAACGTCAGAGCAACGCCCGAGCAGAGCGGCGAAAGGATCAGCCACGTTGACAAGGGCGAATTGGTTGAGGTCACCGGTTGGGTGGATAACGGCTGGGCGAGAATCAAATTCCGTGACGGAGAATATTACGTCAACGGAAAGTATCTGAGTGAAGAAAAGCCTGCCGAGGTGACTACCACCGTTGCTACAACGACCGAAGCGACAACTGCGACCGAAGCGACAACGCAGGTTCAGACGACTGCTAAAAAGTATTACTTTGATTATACCAAGAGCAAATATGATCTGAGTGCGGCGATGACAGCACCTGCAATGAAGGAGCTTTGCAAGGATTACTTCCGCTTCGGCTTCGGACTTACGGGTAACGGTGCGTCAACGGCTGCAGTTAACTCAGAGGAATATATGGCGATCGTATGGTATCACGCAAACAGCGTTACGCTTACAAACCTGATGAAGCCGACGTATCTTTTGAATCAGCAAAAGAGCATTTCCAACGCAAGAAGCGGCAAGCAGGACCCTGCACTTGACTTTTCAAGCGTTGATAAGACTCTCAAATGGTGCTATGAAAACGGAATTCAGATGAGAGGTCATACTCTTGTTTGGCATACACAGACACCCGACTGGTTCTTCAGAGAGGGTTACAGCAGCGACGGCAAATACGTTGATTACGACACTATGGCTGCCCGCCTTGACAGCTACATCAAGCAGGTCTTGACTTACTGTCAGGAAAACTACCCCGGAGTTATCTACTGTTGGGACGTCGTTAACGAGGCAGTCGACCCCGAATCGGGCGCAAAGGGAAGCTTTTTCGCTTGCAGAACAAAGAACGGCGGAAGCGACAATCCTTGGTACGTAACCTTAGGCGAGGACTACGTTGAACTGGCATTCACCAGTGCGAGAAAATATGCCGCAGAGGGCGTTAAGCTGTTTTATAACGATTACAACACCCATATGTCATCTAAGCGCACATATGTATATAAGCTGTGCGAATATCTTAAGAGCAAGGGGCTTATTGACGGCTTGGGAATGCAGGATACCTGGGGAATAAGCTGGCCGAGCATTTCAAGCATTGAGGATGCGATCAACCAGTATGCCCGTCTTGGCATTGAGATTCACATTTCAGAGATGAGCATATCGGCTGACAGCCTTTCCGATTATGACCTACAGGTGCAGTCCAAGAGATATGAGGATATCTTCAAGATGCTGAGAAAGCTTGACACCGACGGCGGCGGAAAAGCAAACATCACATCTGTCACCATCTTTGGACTTATGGACGGCTTTGTGTTCTATTCCAACGACAAAACTACGTATACCCTGTTTGACACAAACTTCCAACCTAAACCTTGCTTCTATAAAATTCAGGAAGTTATGAAAACTTATTATTGATAACCAAAAAAATGCTTGCAAGTAGGTACGCACAAGTGGTATTATATAATCAGTAGGATCGTGATCTTCAGATGACTGCCTGAAAGAATATATCAACGGAGGAAAATATGGAAAGAGATTCACTCAAGAGTATGCTGTATAGCTTTGCCAGATTCGGGCTTTACTTTCTTATCAACGTTTTCGGCGTGATAATGGCGAAGGTGTTCGTCCGTCCGATAGGAAGCTTTTTGGTGCCGAGGCTTCAGCTTCACTATAACGATCAGCTTTTGAGCTTTTTATCGTTTCTGATACCGCTGGCGTTGTTCATCGCCTTGTTTGCGGATGATGCAAAACGCCACACGGCGTACGGAACGTATAATATGACCCTTGTCTGCATCGTTATGATATTGACCTCTGCGGTTTATTACATACCCGTTCTGGTGATGTCCCACATTGAGGAAAAAGCGGCGCTTCTGGCAATTGAAAATATGTATTTCTCCGGCTATTGGCTTAGCGTGATTGATGACGGAATTGAGATCTACGCTCTTATCGAGATAATTCTGTATTTGATCGCTTGTATTGCGACCTACGGCATTGCACGAAAGGTATACGTCAAGAAATTTGACAGCGGAGAATATGAATATCTTTACGATAGGTAAATGACTGATGAACAAACAAAGAGAAGGTTCTCAACTGAGCCTTCTCTTTTTTGTTATTATAAAGAAACCCACAGGAAATTTCTGCGGGCTTCTGCACATTATACTGTTTGATTATACGTTGTAATCGCTGATAAGGGCGTTGAGTTCCTCGATGTAGTAGTCGATAGTTTCAGAGTACCGCTCCTTGAGCTGTGCCCAAGAAGAGGAAGCGCCTGCGCGGTTGATACCCCAGGAAACGGAGTTGTATGCGTTGTTGAGACCGTCGTTAAGGTTACCTGTATAGAACATAATGGTGTTCTCCTGAACGAGTTCGTAGCAGGTATCGTACATATCAAGCATCTCGTCGTTCCAGAGATACTTCTCCTTGAGCTGTTTGCGGTCGATGGAGATAACGGTGGGATCAACGATCTTGAAGCGTTCGCATGCTGCCAGCAAAGCTACGCCGTCGGGGTTAGTCGCACCGGAGCAAAGCATATAGCCGGAAGGAGTTGCGTTGAGGTAATAAATACCGTCGCCTTCCTGATATCTGGGCAAAGGAGCAAACATGATCTCGCCTGCTTCGATATCGCCCCAGATTGCGTTTACTTCTTCAACGGTCATTCTGAAGCCGGAGATATCGCAGAACCAGAAGAGGCAAAGTCCTTCCTTAACGCCTGAGCCGTACTGCATATCGTTTCTTCCTGCCCAGTAGTTGTTACCTTCACGGTATGTACACTCGTTCTTTACGAGGTCATAGATCATATTTTCGGCAACTTCGATAATTGGGCTGTCAATGTTGGAGTAGAACCGGCCGTTTTCATCCTTAGCGATAATGGTGGTGCCCGTCGACTGCTCACAGATACCGTTTACATAGTACCAGCCGTCAAGAGCATAGCGGTCTTCATCGGGATCGGAGAATTCTATGCACATATCGTACCAAACGTCCCAAGTCCATTCGTCGTTATAGTAAAGCTCTGCGGGATCGTCGAAGCCCCATTCTTCCATGACTCTGCGGTTGTAAGGTACAACATCCTTGAAGCTGACGTCGGTTACGATCGCATAGTGATCATCGCCCAATGCGAAGTATTCAGCTGCCTGAGCCATACCCTGCCACAAGGGATCGGTGTAGTCGATGTAGTCGTCAATAGGCTGATACATACCCTTGATGCAGTTCATGGGGAAGGTTGCGGTGTTGTCCGTACCTGCGGGAGCAAAGTCGGGAGCGGTGCCTGCAAGAATAAGGTTTGCAAGGTCGTCGTTTCTTTCATGATAGCCTGTTTCGATCCACTGGATAGATCCGCCGTACTTTTCCTTGAAGGTGAAGTAACCGGTGTTAACAACTTCAGCTTCGCTGTAGTTGTTGAAGGGATCGTACCAAGAGAACCACTGAACGGTTGAATTTGCGCCGGCAGCAACGGAAACGTCAGGAAGTGTGATACCTGCAGCAGCAAGGATTGCTTCGGAGTCCTCGGTTGAGAGGGTGACGTTTACGATCTGTCTCTTAGGTTTGCCACAGCCAACGAGAGCGAAGACCATAAGCAAAACCAGAGCAAGAGCAATAAGTCTTTTCATAATCATTCTCCTTATAAATAATGTCCGATGAGGCAAAAAATCCTCTTTAAGATTATACTGCAAAAATAGCCAAAAGTAAATGATGATTTGTTATAAACAATTGATGAAAAGTAACAAATTTGCAAAAAAGCCGCCCGAAAGAGCGGCTTATGGTGTTTAATTATTTATTTTCAAGTGCGGTGATG